>CAYRJA010000051.1:0-20991 GCA_964424455.1 uncultured Bifidobacteriaceae bacterium | reverse complement strand
GTGGCAGCAGGAAATATTGATTCAGATGATTTGAATCTTAAAATAAAAACACTGGCAAAATCGCTTCCGTCAGGAACTGTAACACAAGTCCCTGACAATCCAATGGATGTTACAGCATCCACTTTCAAAATTCAGGAAACAGAAAGCACAGAGAATTATATTCTCGGTATTTCAGGCGCTCCTTCAGCAGGAAGCAAAGAAGAAGCCATGCTTCAATTAGCTTTTGCATTGATAAATAACCGGATGGATACCGAAGTGAAAGATAAAAGAAACCTTTCTGACGATGCTCTGCTGAAAGTGCAATGTCTCAGACAGAATTTTTCAACACTCACTCTTACTACTTCAAATCCTGATAAAGCCATTCAAACCATCATAGATGAAATAAAGAAGATACGCAAATCGGGATTTACTGCTGATGAAGTACAGCGCGGAAAAGATAATTTTCTGACTCAGTATTTTCTTCAGCAGGAAAGTAATGATGCTATTGCTGAATCGCTCGGTGAAAAGGAAATGGACAGCGGATGGGAAGCTGCTGAAAATTATTATAATATCGTTAATGGCTTTTCAGTTGCGGAATTGAATGCAGTAGTCAGAAAGTACCTGAGAGGATTTAAGTTTTATTTCTATGGCTCAAAAGATGCGGCAAACGAAATCATCTTTAACCAAAGAATTGAATAATTTTATAAAACAATTCAGCGCCTCTATGAGAAAAATATTTACACTCATCATTGTATTTCTCTTTTCCTCAATTTATGGATACACACAAACAGGTGTCAACTATGACGATGTTGCCATTGTTGTAAACATGAATAGTGACAGCTCAATACTTATTACCAATTATTTTATGGCAAAGCGGAATATACCTTCAGCCAATTTAATTCAGGTTTACACCTCCTCTGCCGAAGAGATTAGTGACAGTATGTTTCAGAATTATTCTGATCAGATTAAGAGTCAGCTTGCATTACACGGGGCTGATATAAATTATATCGTTACCACTAAAGGTTGTCCGCTTAAAGTAATGCGTGCTGCCAATGACACCAACAACTGCAATTCCTCCTGCGAAAGTGAATTGATGTTACTGACCACTGCTCACAGTTCCGATATCGGAGCGTGTCTTCCGTTCTCTATCTTACAGTCCGGCAACTTTATTAAGAATCCTTATTTTCAATCTTATGATAATTTCTTTATGATTAATCATGGGTTATATCTTGTTACCCGTTTAGATGGTTATACTGTGAAAGATGTATTCAACATGATTGACAGAAGCGGACCCAACACTTATGTGAATAAAGATTCAGCGCTTTTTATTCTTGATCAGGCGCCCAATTTCTATGGGAATTATCTCAATACCAGAATGATAATTGCTTCAAACATTCTTAAATCAAAAGGATGGAAAGTGCTATTGAACCTGGACAGTGTCTTTGTTACAAATCAGAACAATGTACTCGGGTATTACAGTTGGGGAAGCAATGATGCGTATGCCAACCAATATACACAACATGCTATTCCTCACAACAGGTGGCTAAACGGTTCAATAGCAGAAACCGGAGTGTCCACCGGCGGACGTTCGTTTCAGCCGGGAACTGCCTATGGACAATCTCTAATTGCTGATTTACTGCAGGAAGGCGACTGCGGTGCAAAAGGATATACCTATGAACCCTTTGATATTTCCATTGCTTACTCTGATATTCTTTTTGATCACTATACTTTTCTTAATACAGATGGCTCCCCTACATTTAATCTGGCAGAGAGCTATTTCAGCGCATCACTGATGATTGGCTGGATGGATGTAGTCATCGGTGATCCGAAAACATCCATTACTACTAATTATCCCCTCTCGTCAACGATGATTTCTTCTGACAACATCCATATCAGAATATTTCCTAATCCTGCAACTGAAAGTGTTACAGTAACAGGTACATTGGATTCACCGGGCGAACTGATGATTTCCGTTTACGACCTTAACGGGAAGAAAATATGGACACAAACGGATTCTGCTCTTGGAATCTTTCAAAAAGAGATTAACATAAAAAATTATTCTGCGGGTATTTACTTTATCCGTGTACAGGAAAAGAATGGATCAATACTTAATACCAAATTCATAAAAGAATAAAACAGGCAAATGAATCGTCCGCCACGAATAATCTTTTTAGGCACACCGGAGTTTGCTGTTTCCTCTTTGGATATACTTATCAAGAACAAATACGATATAGTTTGTGTTGTAACAGCGCCGGACAAACCGGCGGGAAGAGGAATGGAATTACAACAATCTGCCGTAAAAAAATATGCCGTTAAAAAGAATCTGAAAGTGTTACAGCCGGAAAAGTTAAAGAATAAAGAATTCCTGCAGGATCTTGCTTCATTGCGTGCTGACTTACAAATTGTAGTGGCGTTCAGAATGTTGCCTGAGGCAGTATGGGCGATGCCTCCGCTTGGAACTTTTAACTTGCATGCCTCTCTCCTACCCGACTATCGTGGCGCTGCACCGATTAATCATGCAATCATTAATGGAGAAAAGGAAACAGGTGTTACAACCTTTTTTCTCCAACATGAGATTGATACCGGTAAAATTATTCTTCAGCAAAAGGTTCCTATTGCTGAAAGTGAAACTGCCGGTGAACTGCATGATAAACTGATGAATACAGGAGCAGAATTGGTTTTAAAAACTGTTCAACAAATTGAATCGGGTAATATTAAAACTGTTGAGCAATCTCCGTCGGCAAATCTGAAAACGGCTCCAAAGATTTTTAAAGAAGATTGCAGAATCAATTTTAACAAGCCTACACAAACGGTTTATAATTTTATCCGTGGCTTGGCTCCCTATCCTACTGCATTCACTCATTTACAGGGGAAAATATTCAAGATATTTTCTTCAAGAGCCGAGATAAAAGCACATTCACTTATTCCGGGCACTTCCGAAACGGACGGAAAAACTTTTCTGCGATTCGCTACTGCCGATGGCTTTATTTCTGTTACAGAAATCCAAATGGAAGGGAAGCGAAAAATGAAGATTGAAGAATTTCTAAAGGGATTCCGTTTATGAAAGTGTTACAGTTAATTGCTTGTATCTTATTTTCAGTATCCGCTTTTGCGCAAAATGAAATTCCTGATTTTGAATCCGGATTTGAAGTTCATAGTAAATCATTTACTAATGGCGGTGAAATTCCTGTCCGGTTTACCTGCAAAGGAGAAAACATCTCACCTGAACTCTTTTTCAGCAACATTCCTGCAAAGACAAAATCATTTATGATTATCTGTGAAGACTCCGATGTGTCAGGCGGCTTTGTGCATTGGTTTATTTACAACATCCCTTCTAATCTTGACACGCTGATTGCAGGAACTGATTTTTCTGCACTCGGGTATTCAGGTATAAAGATTTTAAAAAACGATTTTGGTAATGCAAAATATGAAGGACCTTGTCCGCCTTCAGGAACTCACCACTACCATTTTAAGATAAAGGCGCTCAATTCTTTTGTTCCTGATTATTACCCTGATAACATACGGCAGAAGATTATGAATTATGCACTGCGCCATACTGTGGGTGAAGCAGAGCTTATTGGAATTTTTACAGTAAAAAAATAATTTCCAAAGCCGGTAACTCTGACTGTTCTTTACCGCTTAATCTAATGACTTCACTTCCTTTTTTTGCAGCCACTTGTAAATAGCTTCCTGCGAACGAACGGGGGTAGATGTCGTCACTACATACTTATTTTCCTGCAGCGCATTAATCATGCGGGCTTTTGTATTGTCGCTCCACTGAATATCAAAATAGGTTTGCAGTTCCTGCTGTAGTTTTTTATCATAAACAGGACAAGCCATTTCTACCCGGTGATCAAGATTGCGAACCATCCAATCAGCAGAAGTGATAAAGTATTCGGGCTTGCCGTTATTATGAAAAATAATGATACGCGAGTGTTCAAGGAATTTATCAACGATACTAATGATGGAAACATTTCCTTTCAATTCCTGCTCATTGGGATCCAGCGAACAAGTGCTTCGCACTATCATTTTAATTTTCACTCCTTTCTTTGCTGCAGTGCGGAGCAAATGAATCATATCCAAATCCATCAGATTGTTCAGCTTGATTTGGATGAGAGCCGGTTTTCCCTTTTCCACATTCGATATTTCCTGTTCAATCATTTTTACAAATCGCTTGCGCATCTGAAATGGCGCTACCAATAAATGTTTGAAGTTGGAAATTCTGTAGTTGCTTTCCATAAACGAAAACAAATCATCCATTTCTCTTGCAATATTTTTATCTGCTGTAAACAAACTATGATCACAGTACAAGCGCGATGTAGATTCATTATAGTTGCCGGTGGAAATATTTGCATAGCGGACTACATTGCCTTTCTCCTTTCTGGTTATCAGGCACATTTTACTGTGCACTTTCAGTCCCTGTACACCCAGTATGACATTGGCGCCTTCTTCCCGCAAGCGATCGCTCCAGTATATATTTGCTTCTTCATCAAAACGTGCTTGCAGTTCCATTACGACTGTTACATCTTTTCCATTCTTCACTGCATTAATGAGGGCATTTACCACTTTTGACTTGGAAGCAAGACGGTATAAAGTAATTTTAATAGAAGATACTTTCGGATCAATTGCCGCTTCGCGAAGCAGGTCAATAAAATAATCAAACGACTGGTAAGGATAGTGTAAGAGAATATCGCTTTGCCGGATAGAGTAAAAAAGACTTTTCCCCTGTATAAAACCGGGATGAGAAAGCGGATGGGTTTTCTTATTTATCAGATGTGCTTTCCCTAACACAGGAAACTGCATAAAGTCTTTAAAGTTGTGGTAGCGCTGACCGGGTATAATGTTATCATCTCCGATTTTCAAATGCATCTTACGAAGCAAAAAGTGTAACAGTTCTGTATTGATTTGTTCATCAAAATTGAAACGAACCGGTTTCCCTTTTTTTCGCTGCTTTAAGCTTTTGGAAATTTTCTCCATAAAACTTTCTGTAAAATCTCCTTCAATGTCTAACTCCGAATCGCGCGTTATTTTAATAGTATAAGCGTTGAAAGTATCATAAGGAAAAATGTAGAAAATATCTTTCAGTCCGTAGCGGATAATATCATCGAGCAGAATAATGTACTTCTTTCCTTCCTGTTCCGGCAATACAAGAAAACGCGAAAGAATATCCGTAGGCACTTCAATTAATGCATAGCGCGGCTTTTCTTTCTTCTTACTATCCGATAAGAGAATAGCAAGATAAATAGCCCTGTCTTTCAGGTACGGAAATTCAGGAAGCGAACCTACCATAATGGGAACCAAGGCGGAGCGGACTTCCTGTTGGAAATATTCTTTCACTATCTTTTTCTGTTCTTCATTCAGTTGTGTTTCATTAATAATATGGATGTTTTCTTTTTCTAATTGTTTGAAAATATTCTGATAATTTTTCTCAAATTCATTCTGCTGCTTTACAACAATCGCATATATATCATCCAGTACTTTTCTCGGGCTATCGCCCAGAATTTTTTTAGCTCTCTTACCCAAATCTTCCATACGCTGAAGAGTGGCCACTCTGACTCTGAAAAATTCATCCATATTGGAAGAAAAAATTCCGAGAAACCGCAACCGCTCAAGCAACGGCACACTTGTATCTGCTGCTTCCTGCAATACCCGCCCATTAAATGACAGCCAGCTTATTTCGCGATTGATAAATTTCATAAGATAATATTCCCCACCTTTGTTTGTTGAGTGCTAATTTAAGAATGCAACAGGAATTATAAGTTATATTATTACCATAACAAACACAACCGGCAATAAGCGGAAATGAACGAATTAGAGAAATATTTTGAAAGTCGTCTGAAAGAAGATGAGCAAATCATCTGGTGCGGAAAACCGAAAGATGGCATACTTATAAAACACGCCGACCTGATTCTGATTCCGATGAGTGTTATACTTATGGGATTTACCTTAATCTTCGATTATATCTCCATCAAGTACAGTGCTCCTCTTGTTTTTGTTTCCATTGGCATTATACTCACTTTTGCCTCTTTCTATTTATTGCTAATTCGCTTTTTTACGGATATAGCAAGGAGGAAAAATATATTTTACTGCCTTACTACAAAACGGATACTAAAATTATCAGGCAGAAGGCACGATAAGTTTCAGACACTTCACCTTCGTGATATAGTTCAGTTGGAGAAAACAGAAGAAAAGGATGGTTCAGGATTTATTCTCTTTGGTTCCACTAACCCGCTGTTCCCTTGGCTTTTTGGAACGCTCAGTCTGTCAAAAGAACGAATCCCCGGATTGGAATCTCTAACAGATGTTGATGGTGTTTATAATAAAATCAATTCAGCAATAAACTCAACCACTGATAACTGACAGAATTCTTGATTAGCTAATAAATGCCGGATTAATATCCATTGTTAGTTGAGAACAGATAATGTATGCCTACATTAAATCCTCCGGTTCCGTTTTTAGATGCTTTGTAAACACCTGTTCCCTGCTGATCAGGCCATTGCCATGTACTGAATTTATACGCTCTCAACCCTGAGCCGCTGGCAGCATTAATGTCTCCAAATCCATAATAGAAACTCATTCCAACATTCAGATAAAGATTATCTGTTAATGAAATATCTCCACCTAATCCGAAGTTGAAGCCAACATCACTTTGATTAAACATTTGTTTTGCATTAGTATTAAGCAGAAGAATGTCATATTCACCTGACAATCTTGCATTGCTCAATATGTTGTATTGTATTCCCGCATCTGCATAGAACTTAACATTAGAAGATCCGCCTATTACTTTTACTAAAACCGGGATAGCTATATAATTAAGTGTTACATCCCTGACTAAACTGCTGTTTCTGTGATCTACATATTTCTGTCCTTGTTTCGATGATTTTACTTCCGCTTGAAATCCGAAATGGTCAGTAATATTATATCCTAATACTAAACCTCCTCCTCCTCCAATATCCAGTTTATAGTCAAATTCTTTCAGTCCATAAGCATTTTGGTTAATTATCCAAACGGAGTTGAGGTTTCCGCCCACACCTATATGAAAACCTTGCTGTGAGAAGCCCTGCGTTGCAAACAGGGGCAGAAACAGAATAACTAATAATAACTTTTTCATTTTTTTACTTTTTATTCTTTTTATCAAGATGATTTATTGAATGAAATTTAATTTATAACAAACTTTCCATGAGCGGATTTACCGTCAATTAAAAAGGTATATAAATACATTCCCGGATTCAGATTATTTATGTCCATTGTCATCTTGTAGTCGCCGGGTGATTTAGCCGTTTCTTGCTGTGAGAATATTTCTCTTCCTGAAATATCAAAAATACTGACAGTAACTTTTTCTGCATTACCGGATAAATGATAATTTAAGTAAGCTTTATCAGAAGCAGGGTTAGGTAAGAAATCAAGTCCATTCGATACGGATAAATCATTCACTCCCGAAACATCTATACTGTTAATGAAGAAAGACATATAATGGTTTTCAAAAGCATCAGGTCCACTATACGCCCAGGAAGGTGCAAAGCGACCATTGAAAAGATTGTCGTAATTGTATCTTATGCGCTTGGTAACTATGAATGATACATTCTGATTACTTGCTACAAATTGTTTTGGATTTCCCGCTTGCTGTTTGGTTGTGAGAAGAGAAAAAGCATTTTTTCCGAATACAGAATCTTGCGGAGTATATGTATATCCGGGTATAAATTTAATAGCCATCCCTATTGTATTAGGATAATCAATTAATGGTATCCCGCTAACCGGTATTCTCATTTCTTTAATTCCAATCTGTGTTGGCGATTTATCAACTGTGGAATCTTTTTCAGTTAATGTAACTACTATATCCTGCCAGACCTCTGAATCCGTGACTTCATTTTTCTGATAGTCGTACTTAATATCCTGCCATGAGTAGTCCACGCCTCCGGCGGATGCATACAATTTATGATCGGTATGTTTTACAATAGAGATAACAAGTGTATCAACTATTGAAGCATCTAACAAACGGGTGTATGAATAACGAAATCCTACTGAATCCAGTGTATAGGAGTCTCCTGCTTTTATGTCGTAGAAATCATTCATGTGATAGGGGTCCAGCATAGTTAATGGATAGTAATAATAAGGTGTCGCATTATTATACCATATTATATTAGAGTCAGGGAAAATCAGCATCAAAAATTGTTGCGGCTCAACAAGCAATACGTTTCTGTAATCTTCTACATAATTGAGCCAGAATCCGGAGCCGGCACGCACCTCCTTTGAGCGCTGTTCGTCAAGTTTATTAACGGACTCCATATCTACATTTCCATTTAAAAATCCCTGTGATGTTTCTTTCGTCAGCTTTGTGTGCTGTGCAAATGACTCAGCAGAAATCAAGAAAAGAACAATAATGGAAAAAATGAATTTCATAATTGTGAATTAAAAAAACTGATTGGGAAATGTATTCTATTTATGAAAAAATGTGAGTTACATTCATGAATGTAACTCACATTTCAATAATTTAAAAACTTTCTTAGTGTGTTACAGCTAATTTGGAAATTACGGGATTTCCTTCTCCTGCTTTTACAGAAACCAGGTACATTCCGGTTGCAAGATCAGCAGTGTTGATGCGCTGAAGATGCTGACCTGCTGTCAGGTTGCCTTCAAACAAATTCGCTACTGTTTTTCCTTCAAGGTTTAATACATCAATTATTACGTTGCTGTTGTTCTTAAGGTCAATCTTTACTTTTGCTTCATCATTAGCCGGTGAGGGGAAAACTCTCTGTACAGTCAAGTTGCCAAAATTATCATCAATTCCCACATTGTAATCAAAGTGAGCCACAATGAAAATACTCCAATTCTGTGCTTCATAATTATAAGTAGTACCTCCTATAGAGTAGGTTATGTTTGAATTACGGGTAATGTTCGGAAGAAACGGAGGATATCTTGTATAAGAATTTTTGTAAGCGCTTACCGCAGCATCTCCTGCAGAATTTTTTCTATATCTTGCATTAACACCAAATGTGTCTAATTTGCTTGGATCATAATAGTTTAATATAATGCTCATTTTCTGTCCTGGGCTTGTAGTATAAGCCACTTCTTCTCCTATTACAAAGGTAGAATTTGCGCCAAGCCATTCTCCACTGGAGGATATAGACTGGTTGGTTGAATCCGTCCATTCCCAAACTACATTAGATGACGGCTCTCCTGTTCCGCTTGCTGTAACCAACTGCAGATTAATTATATCCTGATTGCCTGAATTATTTTCATGTCCTCCATAAAAGAACACACTGTCAATTACTAAAACGAGGTTTGACGGATATTTGGATGGAAGACCTATCAGCGACCATGTTGCGATGGAACCAAAAGGATCCGTTATATCCAAATATCCTGCAATTTCATCAAAAGTAACAGCACAGTAATTAAGAGCAGTATCCGCTGCAGTATAACTGGAACTGAACTGCCATCTGAAACCGGCGCTGTCATTATCAGCAACTCCATAGTCCATATTAAGATTATAGGTTGCCCGATTCATGGGATTACTTTTGTAAAAGTTCTTTTGATGCGACTGCATATTCCATAAGTCAACATCCGGGTGATACATTGTAGAACGATACGGTATTTGAGCAAAAGAAAAATTAGCTGCCAGTACTAACAGCGCTACAAAAAATTTAGAAATTGTTTTCATTGATTTTTGAGTTTTAAAGAATTGGTGATTAATTGATTTATTTAACTATGAATTTACCATAAGTGTTCCCTGTATTTGTAGAGATTTCATACATATAAAAACCTGAAGGTAAAGTCGAAACATTAATTGATTGGTGGTGATAACCTCCACTAAGTTGGCTGTAGTTTTCTACAAGCGTTTTCTGTCCGTTCACATTAATTAAAGAAACAGATACATCTCCTGAATTCTGCAACCGAAAGTCTAAATTGAGTTCACTGCTGACCGGATTGGGATATACATCTAAAGACTGCACTCCTAATAATGTTGAAACGGAAGCAGGGCAATCAAAGAACAAATCAGGAACAATTGCTAAGTCTGTTTCCAAAAAAGTTGGAGGACTTCCCATTTGTAAATTTTTATCAAACTGAATCCAAAGTGGACCCATGCCTGATGCCAACTGTTGGTAAGAATAGCCATTAAACTCGGTGCACGATGCACCTGCTACACAAATAGAGTCGCCGTCAGTTTGTGATAAAACTACACTTACAAAAAATTTCTTGTTAGCAGTTAATTCAACCGGCGTACTGAATGAAAAAGTAGTGAAAACTCCAAGTGAAATATCAACAGCTGCCATTGAAATTGGCGCTGATGTTCCTAAAACGGTAGTAGGTTCAGGACGATTATTACCTAAAATATCTGTTCCATCAACCGCATCGTAAATTTTCACTACTACATTTCCCGGAGTGGCGCTGACTGTTTTTCTTGAAATACGAACTCTTACCGTATCAATCTTTGGACCGCATGAATGAGCAGACATCGCATCAGTAATTGAATCCGCAAGCCACATAACGCTTGCATCATACAACTGCGCTACCTCAAGATTGTAAAGTCCACCTCCTAAATCGCCTGATGTGCCTGTAGGATACCCTCCTCCTGCCTTAGCAATAGAAACAAGCGCACATCCTTGTTGTGTGTTTGCAATACTTGATGGCCATAAAGTAATTCTATCTGGTATAGGTTGAGCATATGCGCTCTGCAGTCCTAATACTGCTAACAAAATTAAAATTGAAGGTGTAAGTGTTTTCATGAAGTGTTTTGATTTTTAGAGCCGTAAAAATAAACCTTCATCACAAAAAAGCAAAAATTAGTTTTGTAGCGAATCAGTACCCTTTGGGTTTATTTAGTCTTCAATCTATTCTCTGTTTTATTAGTCTGGATTAATACCTGAAATATTGTATTTGGTGATTGAATGTTGCCATAAATATTAAAGAGGAATTGGAAACATTGAAATGTACTATATTGCGCGCCCAATTGTAAGGAGCCAGCCCTTAAATATAAGTTAGTAAGCCCGGGTGGTGGAACTGGTAGACACGCAGGACTTAAAATCCTGTCGCCCGAAACGGCGGTGCGGGTTCGATTCCCGCCTCGGGCACTTTCTCATAGGCAATCTCATCCGTTGATTTCCTGTTTTTCCTTGCCTGTATTTCATTACTATATTTAGCCAAAATATTTTTGTGTGTTCTACGAACTATTACTGATCCTTTTCTTGATTATACTCAATGGAGTCTTTGTAATGGCAGAAATTGCTTTAATCTCTTCACGAAAAGCCCGGCTTGAGAAATCGGCAAAGCAAGGGCGCAAGCGGGCAAAGATGGCGCTAAAGCTGACTGATATGCCTGACTACTTTCTATCCACTACTCAAATATTTATTACGCTTATCGGTATTATTGCTGCCACTTATGGAGGAACCAATATTGCCGATAAACTTGCCGTTTTTTACCAGAGGTTTCCTGTACTCTCTCCCTATGCACATATCTTGGGAATTGCGAGTATTGTAACAATCATCACTTATCTTTCATTGGTTGTCGGTGAACTGGTCCCTAAAACTTTAGGCATTAATAAACCGGAGAAAATAGCAGTTGCTTTTGCCCCGTTGATTCAGTTCCTCGGATGGCTCTCTACACCCGTCAGATGGTTTCTTCAGGTATCCACACGCCTTATTTTAAAACTGTTAATGGTAAAAACAAATTCAGAACCTGTTGTAACAACTGAAGAGTTGCATCATATTATTGACCAGGGTTCGCGTTATGGATTGCTGGAAAAACAGGAAACAAAAATGATGCGCGGAGTTTTCAAAATCGGCGATCGCAAAGTGAATTCATTGATGACACACCGCAGCGAAGTAATCTGGATTGACATCAATTCGTCGGAAGAAGAAATATTTGAAACACTTCGTACCAGTATTCACTCCAGTTTTCCTGTATGTGAAGGTGAACCGGATAAAATTATAGGTACTGTTACAATTAAAAACCTGTTCACACAATTAGCTGAAAAAAAGAAATTCAATCTAAAAGAAGCGCTTACTCCGCCATTATTCATTCCCGAAACCATGCAGGCGCTCGAATTACTTGAAACATTTAAAAGAACCCGGACACACACCGGACTAATCGTAAATGAGTATGGCGCATTAGAAGGAATTGTAACACTTCACGATTTGATGGAATCAATTGTGGGAGATATTCCACTTTCACCGGACGAAGAGGAAAAGGCAGCCGTTCAGCGCAAAGACGGCTCATGGCTGATAGATGGCACTGTGCAGACAGACGAATGGTGCGAGTTGCTGCATCTTACCGATTTAACAGAAAATGAAACCGGTTACTATAAAACACTCGGCGGATTTATGATGCACCAGCTTGGCAGAATTCCTAAAACAGCAGATAGTTTCACTTTTCGCAATTACCATTTTGAAGTAATGGATATGGATGGAAAAAGAGTAGATAAAGTTCTTGTAAAAAAAATCAGTTAATTCTCTGCAGAGAATTATTTCCTCTGTCTTTCTCTTTCAGTCTTACTAAGGAAAAATCTTTCCGGTAAGTAGCAAAGAAGGAATATGAATATTCAAGCAGGGCATTATTCAAATCATAATAAGGTTCAAAGCGAATACCAACATAAAAATCGCGAGCCCACTCCTGCTCATACATTAAACGCAAAAAAAGCAACTGACGATTATCCTCTGTAACATCTGAAAATCGCGAAGATATACTCTGATAAAGCGGCGCGCCCATAGGCGAAATAAATTGATTTCCATTCCAATAGCTAATTATAGCTTCAACATAATAACGGGATTTAACTGCTGCATTCAGGTAAATACCTTCTCCTGAATTGTATGCAGTTCGTTTTGTCCCTGAACCGTTGTTGTAATACAGCCAGTAATTTTCTGTTCTTATTTCCTGGATAAAATTTTTCTTATCCGGCGAATTCCATTTCAATATAATACCCGGCGAAAGGTTAACCAATGTTAATACATGTGAGCTGGAATCTTCCATTTCAATTTGTCCGCCATTGTGAAATACCAATCCCTGCACAGGGAAAATCAGTTTAAAATCTTTTTCTGCTCCTGCTGCAACAATACGCGAAGAAAGTCCCGCCCATATCTGTTCCTGAAAAGGCGAATTAGGATAGATTGCCTTCTGCCAATCAATCCACAGGTCTGTCCAAATTCTTTTCTTGTCAATCAAAAACTGTCCGCCGTTTTCCAACCGGTTATTAATAACATTGTTAAAGTTATACAGCGGTTCAATCAGCCGGTGATTAAGTGAACCTTCAATATTTCCAATCAACATAGAACAACCATTCTTACTTGCTTTCAAAGTGAAAGTGGGCTGAACCTGAGTGTATAAATTATTTCCAAAATCTTTCCTGAGAAAAACTCCTGCTTCTAATCTCAGATATTTGTTCGGCATAAATGACAGTCGCGGATTCAGTTCGTAACCGAATAAAGTAAATCCTTCTTCAATTGGATTGAAGTATTCATAATTACGCATGAAGTTCAGATTGGAAAATGAAAGCATCAGCCGCTGCGTATCCGCTGCCGGCATCTGAATTTGTTCACGGAGCATTTCATTATCCTGCTGACAAAAAACAGGTTGAACGAAACACAGAAAGATAAATAGTATAAGTATTTTTTTCATCGCTGCAAATCTATACTAAGATTGTTCAGTTAATAATATTGCAGAGAATAGTTTATTCGTGTGTGTTCCACATCAGCTAAGCATAATACAGTAGTATATTGCTTATTACCTCTCATTTACTGACTGCAATCTCAGAGATGAACTTTATTCTATGAATATTTCAGATAAAAAACGGCGCTGAAGTAATAAATTTGGCGACTGATACTTGATTTACTCCTTATGAATAAAATATTGTTCCTTTTTTTGTTGCTTGAAATTTCATTCCAGCATTCTTTTTCACAGATTGTTTTTCCCTCACAGCCAAAACTTTCTCCTCTTACTCAGCAATATCTGTTAAAGAAAAAAAATAATTTATCTGACGGAAAACCTTTACCCGGCTATGTTTACAAAATCAGTGCAGATGGCAAAACATATATCAACGCTTTAATAAAAGTGAACAAAAATATTACCGACAACTCTTTAGCTGATTTAGGTATTCATATCGGAACCAAAGCAGGAAATATCTGGACGGTGCAAGTGCCACCCGAAAGCATCAGCAAGTTTATCCTACTTTCAGGAATTAATTACATTCAATTAGATGAACCGATAGCTCCTAATCTTGATTCTTTACGCAAAGTCACTCGTGTTGATTCTGTTCATGCCGGATATAATTTGCCTATGAAATATAATGGCGATGGAGTTGTAACAGGAATTATTGATGTGGGATTTGATTATGGACATCCTGAATTTTTTGATACCACAGGAAAAGAATATCGGGTTGTAAAAGTATGGGAACAGAAAACAATAAGCGGAACTCCTCCCTTAGGATTTATTTACGGCGACGAAATAACAGACACTACAGAATTGTGGAATCGTGGTTCAGATAACAAACATGAAACTCACGGAACGCATGTCGCAGGTATTTTTGCGGGTTCAGGTTTAGGCAGTACAAAAGTGAGCACTACCCGATACAGAGGAGTTGCCTACAAATCAGAAGTGGTCTTAGTGGGGATAACTCCTGAAAACCAACAATGGATAAATACAGGTGTAAGTGACATAATTGATGGCGCTAAATATATTTTTGACTATGCAGAAAGTGCAGGCAAGGCAGCCGTTATTAACCTTAGCTGGGGCTCTCCACTCGGACCCCGCGATGGCTCATCACTGTTCTCCGAAGCATTAGACAACCTTACCGGACCGGGAAAAATATTTGTGTGTGCAGCAGGCAACAGCGGCAACAGCAATATTCACATCAAGAAATTATTTACGCCGTCAGACACTTTGGTTAGTTCATTTGTAAAGATTAGTGATACAAATGAAGGAAGAAACACATGGCTGGATGTATGGGGTGATACAGGGAAGGTTTTTTGTATAAATCTGTCTCTGTACAGAGATTCAACTCATACTGTTGACTCTACCGGATTTATCTGCATAGATAACAATACTCATGAATTTCATCTTGTAGGTTTTGATGGTGATACATGTACTGTTACAGTTACAACTTCATCTGCCGAATTTAATCAGCGTCCGAGAATATTTGTTGACCTGTCCAGTAAATCCAAAGACAATATATGTATCAGTATTAAAGCAATAGAAGGCGAAGTAAATATGTGGAGCGCTTACATCCAGGGTACCCGTGGAATCATTTGTCCGTTTGTAAGTCTGGATAATCCGTGGGCAGTTGATGGCACTAATAACATGACTATCTCCGATCTGGCAAGTACTAAATCGGTAATAGCAGTAGGCGCCTTTATTTCAAAAGTCAGGTGGCTGAGCGCCGATGGAACTATCTATACTTATCCCAGTACTTACGAAAGAGGTGACATTGCCTTGTTCACAAGCAAAGGTCCAACACTTGACGGACGTGTCCGGCCTGATTTCTGTGCCCCCGGATTTACTATAACCTCAGGAGCCAGTTCTTACGATTCTTCTCTTTATTCAACCGGTAGCAGCTATATGTATGTAACCTATAAATACCTTTTTGCACATGATGGACGGTACTATCCGTTTGCTACTTTCACCGGCACTTCCATGGCATCACCGGCAGTGGCGGGTATTGTAGCGCTTATGCTTCAGGCGCATAAATTTTTAGACCCTTACCAGATAAGTACCATTCTAAAAGAAACTTCAATGCAGGACAGGTTCACCGGTGTAATTCCACCTGAAGGGGACAACACATGGGGCAGCGGAAAAGTTAATGCTTATGCTGCTGTAAAGAAGGCGCTGTTACAATATGCAGGAGTTTATGCACCAACTGCCGGATATCAGGATTGTTTTGTTTATCCAAATCCTTCGGACGGGAATATTTTCATCAGCTATTTTAATGATCAAAAGGAAAAAGTTGATGTTACAGTTTTTGATTTATCCGGACGCAAACTGATTCATCAATATTGGGAGACATCTGCAGGAGAAAATAATTTGCAAATGAATCTGCCATTATTTCACAGTGGTATTTATTTCATAAAGCTTTCCACAAAAAGAAATAATTCAGTTTTGAAAGCTGTGGTTAACTAAAAAAGAAAATCCCGCCTCCATTTCTGAAGACGGGATTTCTAACCAAACCAAAACCCACTTACAGGGTATCTTTATCTGTCTTTTCAGAACGAGGTGAATTAATCTTGTCGCTTTACGAACAGATTCCTCATTTCATTCGGAATGACAGTTATTATTTTTTTCAATCTACTTTATCATGCCCATGAAGGAATGAATTATTCTTTTTCAGTTCGGGAAGCTTTCCTTCTTCTTCTTCACTAAGATAATACGATGACAGGTTGGAATCCGAACTGTGCGGAACATCTTTTAGCGTTTGTCCACGGCGTACAAACGCAGGCTGCCTCTCCATTTCGTTCAGGATGTTCTGATTTTGAGTTTTATAACTCATTCTTCTCAACTTCTCGTTGCGTTCTAATTTTGCCTGAGTGGAAAGATTCATTTTACTGTCCTCTTTGTTGCCACCTGAGTTTTCCCTTGTAATCACTTTTATCTCAGTATTACTTTCTACGGTTTCTTCCTCTGTATTATTGCACTCCGTATTTATTACACCTTGTTCAAAGTGTAACTCTTCTTTTGCATGTATGAGTTTTTCCGCCCTGGGTGTAGCTCCCGCAGCAGGAGTTACCGGAGGTAAGTAAATTTCTTTAATTATTGGTTCGGATGATACTTCCGCAACGAAATCTTCTGTTACAGCATTAGTAACTTCCAGAGTTACTTCCGGCTTACTAAGGTCTAATTTTATTTTTTTTACCTCATCATAGTTTTTCAATATATTACTACTTATTTCAAACCCTGTGGCAATAATTGTAACACTCAGTTTCTCTCCCAGTGATTCATTTGTACAATTTCCCCAAATGATATTGGTGTCGTAGCCCGCTTCGCGTTGAATATATTCTGTGATGTCACTCACTTCATCTAAGGTTACTTCTTCCTTGCCTGATGTAACATTCACTAAAATATTTTTTGCACCTTTAATCTGATTGTCATTTAATAAAGGTGAGTTTAATGCTTTTTCAATAGCCGTAATCGCACGATTCTCTCCTTCACTTATTGCTGTTCCCATTATTGCCACTCCACTATCGCGCATTACTGTATTTACATCTTCAAAGTCCACATTCACATAGCCGGCAACTGTAATAATCTCTGCTATACTTCTTGCTGCATTTGCCAGAATATCATCTGCATGGGAAAATGCCTGTGACAGTTTAAGGTTTCCATATACTTCACGCAGTTTATCATTGCTGATAACGAGAATAGTATCTACATAATTTCTCAGTTCATTAATTCCATCCTGAGCCTGTTGAAAACGCTTTGGTCCTTCAGCAGAAAATGGCGTGGTAACCAATCCGACTGTTAATATTCCCAGTTCGCGGGCAGCTTTAGCAATCACCGGAGCGCCTCCTGTTCCTGTTCCTTTTCCCATTCCGGCTGTAACAAAGACCATCTTTGTATTATCCGTCAGCACATCTGTAATCTGGTCAAGCGCTTCTAATGCAGAACGCTTTCCTACTTCGGGGTTCATTCCGGCGCCGCGTCCTTCTGAAATAGTAGCGCCGAGTTGAATTTTGTTAGGCACCGGACTAAGATCAAGCGCCTGCTGGTCAGTGTTACAGACCACAAAATTTACTCCCACAATTCCCTGACGGAACATGTGGTTTACGGCATTGCCGCCACCGCCGCCTACACCAATTACTTTGATGATGGACGAACGGTCTTTTGGTAAATCAAATTGAATAGACATAATAAGTTGGATTGTTTGGTGTTTGGTAATTAGTATTTTGTTTTTAGAAATTAAATTTCTGAATCTTAAATTTTATTTTGTTTTAAATTCATCATCTACTCCTTCATTGAACCAATCTTTCGTCGTCTGAAACAAAGAACTGAAAATGTTGAGTTTGTTCTTCTTGGGTTTCTCCTCTTCCTTAGGTTCAGTGAAAGTACCTTCTTCTATTACCGGCGCTTGTCTTACTTTTTCTGCAGTTCGTTTCGCTTCGTAATCTTCAAAGCCCTGCATGATTAAGCCAACACCGGTAGAATACATCGGATGTTTTACGTGCTCAAGTTTCACGGGAGCTAAATGTTCAATCGGCAATCCGATTCTTGCATCTAACCCTGTTTTAAACTGCGTCAATTGAACTAAATGTTTCAGATGAGCGCCACCGCCCGTTATAACTATCCCTGCAATCATTTTATTCTTATATCCTGAAATGGCAATCTCTGCATCCACATGTTCTACAATTTCTTCCATCCGCGCCTGAATAATGCTGGCAAGATTTCGAACTGAAATTTCTTTCGGCTCACGCCCTCTCAGTCCCGGAATGGAAACGATTTGATTATCCTGCGTTTCCTGCGCGAGTGCAGAACCGAAACGAACTTTCAGAATTTCTGCCTGATTACGCATCACTAAACATCCTTCTTTAATATCATCAGTAATGCTGTTTCCGCCGAATGGAATTACATAAGTATGACGAATGATTCCGTCCTGAAAGATGGCTATATCTGTTGTGCCGCCTCCGATATCCACCAACGCAACTCCTGCTTCTTTTTCATCCTCGCTTAATACTGCTACAGAGGAAGCAAGCGGTTCTAAGAACATATCAACCATGTGTAGTCCGGCTTTCTCCACACACTTCTTAATATTTTGTGCGGCAGAAATCTGTCCGGTGATGATATGAAAATTTGCTTCGAGCCGAACACCTGCCATACCCACAGGGTCTTTAATTCCCTGCTCATTGTCCACAATGTATTCTTGTGGAATCACCTGTATGATTCTGTCGCCCGGAGCCACCACAAGCCGTTTCATGTCTTCTGCCAAACGCTTGATATCCTCACGTCCGATTTCATTTTCCGTATTTTCACGAACAATGATTCCGCGATGTTGTAAACTTTTAATGTGCTGACCTGCAATGCCAACATATACATTTTTTATTTCCACACCACTCTGATCTTCCGCATCTCGTACAGCCTGCTTGATTGCTTCAACTGTTTTATCAATATTGGCAACTACACCACGCATCACACCGAGAGAATCGGCTTTGCCCATACCGACAATTTCTATTTTGCCATGTTCATTTTTTCTGCCTACAAGCGCACAAATTTTTGTTGTGCCAATATCTAACCCTACTATAAAATCATTATTATTCATCTTGCCTGATATTTAATTTGAATTTGTTGAAGTTACTGTTACACTTTTTATGGGAGGCTTTATTGCATCCCGGCGTGTAGCCAGCACCTGATTATGAAATGTTAAATTAACCACACTGTATGACTGCCATCCTGTTTTATTCAATCCTTCACGGTAGAAAGCGAATAACTTATTAAATTTTTTCTGCAGATTGCTATCATCTCCGATTTCAATGACATGATTACCAACTTTCGGCACCAAAACAAATTCTTTTTTCTCGTTCACATAAATCTGTTCCACCAGTGCATCTAAAAGTGAGTCGTTGTTAATATATGATGCCAAGTGAAATAATTTTTTTGTTGTACTGCTGTCGGTGAAATCTTCGTTTAGTCCACTGTCTGAAATATTTCCTGTTGCTACCGGAACACGGGCTGTAAATCTATTCGAGACAGGCAGTTTATTCCCTAAATTGTCCAAGTAAAAACTCACACCGCTGCTGTTAATAACCCTTAAAATTGGATTGCGCTGAATCACATTTACCTGTACTTCTCCCAGTGTGTTTACATAAACATCTGCATGTTTCGTGTATGGATTGTTTTCTATAATCTTTTGCAGCCGTCTGTAATCTAATGCTTCAATCGGATGATTTATACTTGCTTCATAATTGTTGTCACGAATTAATTGCTGTACATCTTCATCGTTAATAAAAAACAATCCTCCTTTGTGATCTACCGAAATTTTATAATCTTTTAATGGGGTATTGTTCTGATGATTGATGGCTGCCCCTGTTACAATAAGCAATGCTAACGCACCGACAATTCTCAGTGAGCGCTGTAACAGAGGCATCAGTTTTCCAAACTTCTTTTTCACATCATCAATTATGCGACTAATGTAGAAGGACTTAAACGAGTAGGCGAGAAATACTAACGTTGATTGTCCACAGGAATTGTGCGCAGTGTATAGTGGGCAATAAAATCTAAAATAAATTGGGCTTTAAACAAAGTTCTTTCTGATAGCGTAAGCATCCGCACATTTTTCGTTGGCGGCTAAACCCTGCTTGTGTTACAGGCAGGCATGATGCTTCCTTACCGAATAGATGCTATTTCACAAAACGATAAACGGGAGAACATAACACTTTTTCCCAGTTTGTCGCAGGAAAAGAAATTCCTTTCATTACACAACACTGAACATATACTGGTATGGGCGCTCCGTTAAAACTTTCGGGAAGTGGTAAGCGGTAGGGAATAACCCAAATTCCTTCGAAAACTCTCCCGGGATTGCAATACCCCTCTGCATTTTTCATGGTTGAATCCTTTGAGACAAATACTTCCATTGAATATTCTTTAAAATTTCCTTCCAATTGCATGGTATTAACTTTGAATTCAACTTCAAGTATTTTTTATTCTTTTCTATGTCAGAGTCTGTTGATGCTGGAATGATATCGAGATAGTCAATTATAGTAATGGAAGGAGTATCAGATGGGTCAGCATAATAAATCCCTTTGCCTTTTTCCTGTGCAAAAAGAAGCGAACAACTGAAAATAAAATACAGAAGCGAAACGACGGTGAGTGTTTTCATAAAAAAGTTTTTAGAGTTAGTGGATATTCGATAAACGAAAAAAATTGAAATGTATTATTTCAAAATAAATGTTTCGCATCTGCATTACAGATAATTAAATTACCAATTATCCGATTGAGACATTTGAGCTTTTAAAGAAGTGGTTAAGGATAAAATTGTTGTATTTATATATTCGAGTGGTATTGTTGCATGAAAACTACAAGTAAAGGCAGGTAAGTATAAAAGAAAAA
>CAYRJA010000050.1:0-20995 GCA_964424455.1 uncultured Bifidobacteriaceae bacterium | reverse complement strand
CATCTCTGCCTGCGGTTCGGGCACTATTGAGTATCCCTACACTAATGAATACAGAGTAAAAGTAACAGCGCCCAATGGATGTTTTCAGTATTCTAACAAGCAGCGGTTCTATGCCTACGCTTCATCTTGCAGGTTGGAAGATTTAAACGAACAAAGTGTAACACCGGAACAATTACATATTTATCCAAACCCTACGAACGGATTATTTACCATAGAAACACAGAGTAATGAATCGCAACAGGCAGATTTGCTGGTTTACGACATGGTTGGAAAATTAGTATTTAAAAGAGAAGTAACTTTGGATGCAGGAGAAAACAGGTTGCAAATCCAATTTGCGACATGGATGCCTGATGGCATTTACAGAGTAGCCCTAAGAACCGGAACAAAACAATCCAGTAACTCCATTATTAAAAACAGTTATTAAGCAATGAGAAGAAATATAAACCAAATGGCTTTAGTTGTTGCAGTGATATTTAGCTGTTACAGTGTAACTGCACAGGAAGTATGGAAAGATGTAAAAGGAGGGTTAGGCACATTTGGTGGTAGTCAGAAGGTTACAGCATTGCTGAATGATACGATAGACCATCAGCTTTGGGCAGCCGGTACATTTACAGTAATGGGCGGTTCTGCTTTTGCGGGAGGTATAGCTATTTGGGATGATGCTAACTGGTCAACAAACATTCATTCCGGAGGAACTCCATCAGCTTCTTCATTATGTTTATATGATGGTAAAGTATTTCTTGGAACTACTGCGGGAACAGTAGGTTATTACGATGGAACTCAATGGCAGGCAGCCGGCACCTTCAACAACGCTGTCAGTTGCCTCGCTGTGTATCACAACAAGCTATATGCGGGCGGCGACTTCACCAAGGTAAATGGTGTTACAGCAAATAAAATCGCGTGTTATGATGGTACAGCGTGGAGCGCGGTAGGCGGGGGCATCAGTTGGTCCATTGCTCCAGCCGGCGTGTGGGCACTGGGCGTGTGGAACGATAAGCTGTATGCGGGCGGCGCGTTTGACCATGCAGGAAGTGTAACAGCCAACTTCATCGCAAGCTGGAACGATACGGCGTGGGCGCCCTTGGGCAGCGGTACTTACCGCAGCAGCGGCGGCTCGCCTAATGCGGGGTATGTGTATGCTATCGGATCAGATAAAAACAATTTATATGTGGGAGGGGAATTTGACAGTGCGGGAGGAGTTCTCGTTAACAACATTGCCCGCTGGGACGGAAACAAATGGTATTCAATGGGTGGAATAAACAATGAGCCGTATTGTATTCTTGTAAAAGACAGCATTGTTTATGTTGCAGGCAGTGTGTTCTTAAACACTCAGCAATTTGATTCTTCGTATGGTATTCTGAGTTGGAACGGACATAAGTGGAGCAAAATTGATAATGGATTAAATAGTAATGCCTATGCATTAGCAGTTTACGACAATGTCTTATATGTGGGAGGACAATTTGATACAGCGGGAGAAGTTTCTGCTAAGCATATCGCCCGGCTTGTCAAAGATGTGGGAGTTGGTGTAACACCGTCCGCAATCGTCCGTCCGCAGTTCGTAATCTTCCCGAACCCTGTAACAGATGAATTGCGGATTGCAGATTACGAATTGCGAATTGGGGACGAGATAATCGTTACAAATTTATTAGGTCAAACTCTTTTGCGCACGACACAAGACGCTGTACGCGCTACTCCGATAGATGTAAGCAGCTTGCCGCCGGGGATGTATTTGCTGCGAGTAAGAACCAAAGAAGGCAGCAGTGCTACGAAATTCGTAAAGCAGTAAGCTATGAGCAAACGGTGTTACAATAATTCCGCAGAGTCCTGCGCACACGCACAAGCCACCGCAGCAGTGACTCGGCGTGAACGGAAGATGCCCCTCCGCCAGCATGACAGGGAGAATTATCAGATCCTTCCTTCGTCGGGATAACAACTTGGAGTGAATAGTTTTTTCACTGTGCTTGGGCTTACAGCGTTAAAGGAATAGCGGCATTGTCAATTTGTAATTTGTAATCTTTCAATTCTATAATCACTGTAACGCCGCAAAGCCCGCTGAAGAAACGAAAATGTTATTAATAATTAAATTTCGCATACAACCATTTCCTGAATTTTTAGGATATTGGCGCAATGAGAAATCCAGAAACAATTAATGCTCCGGTGTCAAATTATTTTTCTCGTACCAAAGAATTGATTGGAGATTTATCTCCTGCTTATTTTGCAATGGTGATGTCAACGGGTATTGTTTCTGTTGCGGCACATTTACTGGAGTTTGGTATAATTGCTTTTGTATTGTTTTACCTGAACATTGCCTTATATGTAACACTGTGCTGCTGCACACTCCTCCGGTTTTATTGGTTCAGAGAAAAACTCCTAAAAGATTTGTTTGATCATTTACGGAGCATGGGATTTTTTACAATGGTTGCTGCCACCAGTCTGTTAGGAGCACAGTTTATCCAATTAACAAACAACTATCAGGTAGCATTTTTCCTTTGGGTTGTTGCAGCTATACTTTGGCTGATTATTACTTACACCATCTTCACTATTCTTACAGTAAAAAGTGATAAACCTCCTTTTACTAACGGGATAAATGGTGCGTGGCTGCTCGCAGTAGTTTCTACTCAAAGTCTGGCAGTACTAAGTTCTAAACTTTCCATGCACTTTGATGATTACAAGCTCATATTGAATTTCTTTGCCTTTTCCATGTGGCTATGGGGAGGCATGCTTTATATCTGGATGATTTCACTGATATTTTACCGATATACTTTTTTTAAACTTTCTCCGGATGATTTAACTCCGCCTTACTGGATAAATATGGGAGCCATGGCTATTTCAGTATTAGCCGGTTCAATGCTTATTATCAATACACATAATGCACCGTTTCTAAATTCCACTTTAGCTTTTCTAAAGGGATTTACCATCTTTTACTGGGCTACCGGTAGCTGGTGGATTCCTATGCTGTTTATTTTAGCAATATGGCGACATATCTACAAGAAAATCCCGTTTACTTATGATCCTTTATACTGGGGAGCTGTGTTTCCGCTGGGTATGTACACTGCCTGCACCTATAAGATGGCTGAAGCGATAGAACTTCATTTTCTAATGGTTATTCCAAAGTATTTTATGTATATCGCTTTAGCAGCATGGACGGCTGCTTTTATTGGATTTGTAAGGAGATTAATGTCACAGTTATTTTATATCGGAGGAACAGTGAATGCCAGATGATACAATATTAATATTAGCAAAGGTGCGGAGGACTGTTACTGTAACACTGTTTCTGGTGAGTGCAGCACCAATATCGAGACAGAGTTCTTTACCCGAAAGATTTAATTAAATTTGAACAACAATTACTAAAGAGAGCAGAAGAAACAACATACTTTAACATAATATTTCAATCATGAGCAATAACCATTCTCCGAAACCCGATTACTTAAAAAGAAGAGTAGAAAAGGACACCAATGGCAAAGAAGAGTATTCTCCTATGGACCCGCCGGGCGTTTACAACCCACAAGGGATAACACCTGTACCCTACGAAGAATTATTTCCGTTACTAAAGCACTTGTTTGATGAACATAAGGTTATTACTAAAGAACTTGAAAAGTTTGAATCTGCTTTATCAGATATTAGAAAAGAAGGAATCACTAAAGAAATAAATCAGAAACTTGCCGGCTTCTTTCAGTTTTTGGATGATACCATTGTAACACATCATTTAAAAGAAGAGCGGGTATTGTTTCCATTGTTGCATGATAAGTTATTATTGAAGGGAGAACATTCGCCGCTCAATACACCTGAAACGGCTGTGGATATGATGGAGGACGATCACATCAAGACGATGCAATTATCCACATTGTGTTTCAGCTTACTGGGGATTTCATCACGGCTTACCGATCCGGGTTCCAGAACAATAATAGTTGATATTGCCTTAGAGCAGGGAGCCGCTCTGGTAGAAATGCTGCGGCTGCATCTTTTCAGAGAGGATAATGTAATTTTTCCTTTAGCCCAGAAACATCTGACCACTGAAGAATCTGAGAAGATGGATTTATTAATGAAAAAGTATTTTGCTGTTACACTTTAAGGCAGCTATTCTATCGTATCTTTATTTATCTTTGTTAAGAAGTTATTGCTATTTTTTTGCAGACAAGATTTCATTCATATCAGGTGAATAGAAAATAGTTTCATAATGCTTAAAGACAAATTTGAACGCATACATGATTATCTGAGAATTTCCATCACGGATAAATGCAATCTGCGTTGTACCTACTGTAACCCTGTGGATTTACCCAAAGGGTATTTTGCAGGACATAAGCGAATGACAGCAGATGAAATAGAAACCATTGCTTCAGTATTTGTTAAACAAGGGATAAAGAAAATCCGCATCACAGGAGGCGAGCCGTTAGTAAGAAAGGATGCAAAAGAAATTATCGAACGCCTTTCAAAATTTCCGGTAGAGTTAGCGATTACCACCAACGGAGTTTTCGTACACGAGTTTATAGAAGTATTCAAATCTACCGGAATAAAGTCTGTTAATGTTAGTTTGGATTCGTTGAAAAGAGATAGCTTCTTTCATATTACCGGAAGAGATGAATTTGACCGTGTAATACAAAACATCGGATTGTTGCTCGACAACAATTTTCAGGTAAAAGTAAATATGGTAGCCATGAAGGGAGTGAATGAAAATGAAATCCCTGATTTTGTTGAATGGACAAAGCACAAACCTTTGCATATAAGGTTTATTGAGTTTATGCCCTTTGCCGGTAATGCGTGGTCAGAGAAGAAAATATTTTCTTTCAATGAAATACTTGAATTGATTTCATCAAGATGTGAGTTTAATAAGTTACCGGATAATGTACATGATACAGCAAAAAAATATACTGTGAAGGATTACAGAGGAACGTTTGCAGTTATCAGTACTATGACACAACCTTTTTGCAGCGGCTGTAACAGATTGCGTTTAACCACTGACGGGAAAATGAAGAACTGTCTTTTCTCGCAAAAAGAAACAGACCTGCTGACCGCATTGCGTGCCGGAGAAGATATATTACCACTCATCCGGCAAAGTGTCTGGCAAAAAGAGAAAATGTTAGGCGGACAATTCACTCCTGTTATTGAAAATATAAATGCCGCTTCTATTCAAAACAGAAGCATGATTGATATTGGCGGATAATAAATAAAATGAAACATGCGAATACTACTTACCGGAGCGAATGGATATATCGGAATGCGAATACTTCCGGTGTTGGTAGAAGCAGGACATGAAGTAACCTGCGTAGTAAGAGACAAGATGCGTTTTAAACCATCGCCTCAACTACTCGATAAAGTGGAGGTAATTGAATACGATTTTCTTCAACCGGAAAATGCACTTCAGCATTTTGCTAAAAAGCAATTTGATGTTGCTTATTATCTGATACACTCATTAGGCGACACAGCAACTACGCTGAAAGAATACGAGTTGCGCTCTGCCGGATGTTTTGTGCTGGTAGCTACACTTACTCAGGTAAAACAAATTATTTATTTAAGCGGAATCAGCAATCAGGTAAATTTATCCAAACACTTATCAGCCCGCAAGGTGGTAAAGGATGTATTTATCCGTTCCGGAATTCCCTTTACCATTTTTGAAGCGGGCATCATTGTCGGCTCAGGCAGCATCTCATTTGAAATTATCAGAGGGCTGACTGAAAAAGTACCTATTATGATAGTTCCACGCTGGCTGAAATCAAAATGCCAGCCCATTGCCATACGTAATGTCATCAACTATCTTTTTCTGAGTATAATGAATGATAAAACATTCTACAGAATATTTGAAATCGGAGGACCGGATGTGTTAACCTACCGGAAAATGCTGTTAGAATATGCAAGGGTAAGAAAATACAAACGACTGATTATTACTTTACCTATCAGTTTTCCAAAACTCTCTGCTTATTGGATTTTTCTTTCTACACCCGCCAATTATACCATTGCCCGCTTATTAGTGCAAAGTATGAAAAATGATGTGGTGTGTAAAGAGTTTTCTATCCGTAAAGTAATTCCGCAGGAACTAATATCCTATCGTGGTGCAATAGAAATGGCATTTGCACGAATAGAACAAAATATGGTTATCTCAAGCTGGACAGATTCTGCCTCCAGCAGTTTGAGCCGATTGGATGTAAACCAACTTATCGAAGTTCCGGTAAACGGCTGTTACAAAGATCGCAGGTGGATAGAGATAGATAATGATAAGGTAGAGGAAGTGGCAAACCGCTTCTTTAACATCGGAGGTAATAACGGATGGTATTATGCTGATGTGTTGTGGCGAATGCGCGGCATTTTGGATAAATTGTTTGGAGGAGTGGGTACAAGCAGAGGAAGAAGAAGTGACAGAGATATAGAACCCGGCGATTCACTTGACTTTTGGAGAGTGATATTGGCTGATAGAAAAAATCACCGGTTGCTTTTGTATGCTGAGATGAAACTTCCCGGCGAAGCATGGCTGGAATTTTCAATAGTAAAAAATGAGAACCGGAGCATTTTAAAACAGACAGCTACCTTTCGCCCTAAGGGTATTATGGGTCGCAATTACTGGTATGCTATGTTGCCCTTCCATTTTTTTATTTTTAGAAATATGATAAAGGAAATTGCAGGGAAATAAAATCATTCTATTCCTATCATGTCAGTAAGCAAGAATATGTTATCGGTTAAGGAAGCTAAACAAATTTTAGCACAGCATATTTCAAAACGGACTTCTGTAGAAGTATTGCTGCAACAATCGCTAAATAAAGTTCTTGCTGCTGATGTAAAAGCATTGGTTGATGTGCCGCCTTTCAATAATTCTGCGATGGATGGTTATGCCTTTTTATATCAGCAGGAGAAAAGCAGTTATGAAGTGGTTCAGAGTGTTCAGGCGGGTGATCATTCCAAAAGGAATACTTCTGCCAATGAAGCCGTAAGAATATTTACTGGAGCTGCTTTACCAAATGGTTGCGATACGGTTATTCAGCAGGAGTTATGTTCGCTTGCTGATGGCATAGTAACCTTCGATGTTTCTAAAATAAGGCAAGGCGTAAATGTTCGTTTGTGCGGTTCTCAGAATATAAAAGATGAAGTGATAATAAAAGCCGGAAGCATCATCCGACCCGGCACAATCGGGTTACTTGCATCGGCGGGTGTTACTTCAGTTTCAGTTTATGAAACTCCGTCAGTAGGGATAATAGTAACGGGAAATGAGTTACAGGAGAACGGTACACAATTAAAAGACGGACATATTTACAATTCCAATGAACCGGCTATTCGGGCTTTAATTGAAAGCACAGGAATAAAGAACTGTAACAGTTGCCATGTTGCAGATGATAAAGAACTGCTGACAGATAAGGTATGCAAGTATCTGACAGACAATGATGTATTGATACTAAGCGGAGGTGTTTCTGTAGGCGAATATGATTTTGTGCATGAAGCATTGCAATATGCCGGTGTTGAAGACTTGTTTTACAAAGTGAAGCAGAAACCGGGGAAACCTTTGTTAGTCGGGAAGAAAAATCACAAGTTGATTTTTGCATTGCCCGGAAATCCGGCGGCTGTCATTTCGTGCTTTTATCAGTATGTAAGACCTTGCCTTTTAGGAATGATTGGTTTTGGAAATACCTTTTTGCCTGACAGCATAATGCCGCTTGCTTCCGATGTTTCTGTAAAGAAGGGGCTTACTTATTTTATGAAGGCAAAAAAAGAGAACAATAAACTGACCATACTGTCAGGGCAAGATTCTTTTAACCTACTTCCTTTTGCCGAAGCGGATTGTCTGATTGCAGTGGATGAAGGCGTTGAGTTTCTACCTGCCGGCTCTATGGTTGAAGTATATAATTTTTAAAAGTGATGGGAGAAAATACATTCTGGATATTGCTTGTTCTCATGCCGCTGTTTGCATTTCTTTATGCTTCTGTAGGACATGGCGGAGCAAGCAGCTACCTGATGCTGCTTAGTTTGCTGCATTTTGCACCCGAACAAATCCGCCCTACTGCACTGATATTAAACATCTTTGTTTCAGGTATAGCATTTCTTTCTTTCAGAAGAGTATGTAAATTTCCTATCCAACTATTTCTTTTCCTCATCATCTTTTCTGTACCTGCCGCATATTGGGGTGGAAGTATTGTAATCAATACTAACAGTTACAAGTTTATTTTAGGATTACTACTTCTGTTTCCCGCACTGCGACTCTTCAATTTTTTCCCTTTAAGTGAAAAGGAAGTAATCAGAAAAAGATGGTGGATTATCGGGGCTTTAGGATTGAGCATTGGTTTTGTTTCCGGATTAATTGGAATTGGCGGCGGAATTATTCTCTCCCCGATTTTACTCTTGTTGGGTTGGGCAAGTGTGAAAGAAACATCTGCCGTCAGCGCCTTGTTTATTTTTCTGAACTCTGTTTCAGGATTAGTGGCTTCCACAAAACTTCAATTTGATTTTCAGCCGATGTTTTATGTATTAATGCCGGTAACCATTTTAGGAGGAATTGCCGGCGCTTATCTCGGTGCGAACCGCTTCAATATTAAAGCATTGAAATATCTCTTGGCTACTGTTTTATTAATTGCTTCTTTTAAATTTTTGCTTGCATGAACAACTTAAAGAATATAGAAGCATATCTGTTAGCCGGAGGCAGAAGCAACCGCATGGGTCAGGATAAAGGTATGATGTTGTTCCACGGCAAACCCATGATTCAGTTTGTAATTGATGAAGTTGAAAAACTTTCTTTACAGATAAAGATTGTAGCGAACGATGAAGCATATAATACTTTGGGCTATGAAGTCTTTAAAGATGTAGTTGCCGAAAAAGGACCGATGGGCGGAATATTAACAGCCATACATCATTCGCAGGCAGAGAATGTTTTAATACTCAGTTGCGATACTCCCTTTCTTAGTTCAGAAATAATAAACCATTTGATATCAGAAGTTGAAGAGGAGGATATAACAGTAGCACAAACAAAAAACCGGTTACATCCTTTATGTGCGGTGTACAATACATCATTGAAAAAAGAAATTGAAAAACGAATTGCGGGAGGACAATTAAAAATGCAGGAACTTATTGACGATGTCAGAAGCAAGAGAGTGAGCATGGATAAATTTTTAGTGAACCGTGCGGAGGCATTTGTAAATTTGAATACGCCTGAAGAGTTGGAGAAATACAATCATCATGAATTCAGTAAAGATTAAAATAATTGCCTTCGGTATCATTGCCGAAAAAGTACAAGCAAAGGAGTTGATGTTGGAAAATGTTTCTGATACGGATTCATTACGAAAACATTTGGCAGAAAAATATCCGGCGCTATCAGGAATTAAAATCAGCATTGCGGTGAACAAAAATATTGTCACACAAAACACGGTATTAAACCATGGCAATGAGGTAGCTTTGTTACCACCTTTTTCTGGCGGATAAAAACATGAGCAGGTTTGAACGACAAATAATATTAAGCGGCTTCGGTAAAGAAGCACAGGAAAAACTGAGCCAAGCCAAAGTGCTGGTGGTAGGAGCGGGCGGATTAGGATGTCCCGTACTTATGTATTTGGCGGCTGCTGGCGTAGAAAATATTGCCGTTGTGGATGGAGATACTGTTGCCTTATCAAACCTGAACCGTCAGATAATATTTTCAGAGAAAGATGTAAGCAGATACAAAGCAGAAGTTGCCGCCAACTATCTTAAAGAAAAATACAGCGACATAAAAGCAGAAGCGATTACTGCTTTTCTTACCACACAAAATATTCTTGACATCATCAGCCGCTACGATTTGGTGATTGACGGCACTGATAATTTTGAAACCCGTTACATGGTGAATGATGCCTGCGTGTTGCTGAACAAGACATTGGTGTTTGGAGCCATTTATAAAAATGAAGGTCAGGTTGCTGTATTTAATCTGAAAGATGATAATGGAATAAAAACCAACTATCGCGATATTTTTCCTTCACTGCCTTCCTCAGCCGAAATTCCCAACTGCAGTGAAACAGGCGTATTGGGTGTATTACCCGGCATGATAGGTATGATGATGGCAACCGAAGCTATTAAACTGTTTACAGGTTATGGCAAGCCGCTTATCAACAAAATGATAATCTACGATTTGTTTTATCATTCCTTTTATGAGATGGATATTCTTCCGAATATTCTGAGCAGCAATATTCCCACAACAGCAGAGGAGTTCAGAAAAATGGATTACAGGGTGGCATGTACTTCATCTGTTACAGTACCAGCAGAAGTTTCCTGGCAGGAAGCTATAAGAGAAAAAGAAACCCGCCCCGATGAAGTGGTATTGATTGATGTCAGGGAATCTGATGAAGAGCCAAAACTGAATGGTGTAACATACTTGCAGATTCCGGTGCAACAGTTATTAAGTAATGCCGGAGAGATACAACATTTTCAGACTGCTTATCTTTTTTGTCAGGTAGGCGCAAGAAGCAAGTATGCGGCTGCTGGATTGCAAAAACAATTTCCCTGGAAAGAAATATTCTCTGTTGAGGGAGGAATAGCTAAACTAATCACCATTGGAAAATTGAATGAGTATGTCAGCTAAAATCAAAAACATATTTGTAGAAGGAGCCATTTCACCTGCTAAAATTGCAGAGTCTATCAGCCATCATCAAACAAAAACCAATATCGGCGGACACAGTATTTTTCTGGGACAGGTAAGAGCCGATGAACTGAACGGAGGTATTGTACAAGCCATAGAATATTCTGCTTACACCGATATGGCATTAGAAACAGCACATAAAATCCGTGAAGAAATTTTTGCTAAATATAACCTGACCTGTATGCACATCTATCACAGTCTGGGAAAGGTGAATGCAGGCGAAATCAGTTTATTTGTGTTTACTTCTTCTACACATCGCAAAGCCGCCATTGATGCCTGCGAAGAATTAGTAGAAAGAATAAAAAAAGAATTACCGGTATGGGGAAAAGAAATCATCAGTAACAGCGAAACGGTTTGGAAAGAAAATAATTAATCAACATGATAAACATCACACATAAGAGCAATACCCATCGCACAGCTATTGCACAAGCTATTGTAAAAGTAAGTTCGGAAGAAACCATAAAAGCAGTAATAGAAAAAAGAGTTCCTAAAGGTGATGTATTTGAAATGTCAAAAACGGCAGGACTGTTTGCCGCCAAGCGTACCAGTGATATGATTCCTGATTGCCACCCGCTGCCTGTAGAATACGCATCTGTTACACATGAAGTAAACGGATTGGAAATACACATCAGGGTAGAAGTACAAACCATTTACAAAACAGGTGTGGAAGTGGAAGCAATGCACGCGGCTTCGGTAGTGGCGCTTACCATTTATGATATGCTCAAGCCCATAGATAAAAATATCAGTATCGAACAGATTAAACTGATAGAGAAGAAAGGCGGCAAAAGTGATTTCTCCAAAAAAGAAATTTCAGGTTTAAAGGCAGCCGTAATCGTTTGCTCTGACAGTATTTCAAAAGGAGGAAAAGAAGACAGAGCAGGCAAAGCCATTATAGAAAAACTGAAAAAGAGTAATGTGGAAGTCAGCGATTACATTATCATACCGGATGAGAAAGATGAAATTATTCAGAGAGTAAAAAAATATTGTTCTCAAAACCTGAACATAGTTATACTTACAGGTGGAACAGGGCTTTCTCCGCGCGACATCACGACCGAAGCTTTACAAACGATTATTGAAAAACCTATACCGGGAATTGCAGAAGCCATGCGTGCTTACGGTCAGGAGCGTACCCCATATTCTATGTTGTCACGCAGTGTTGCGGGATTAGCGGGCAATACGCTTGTGTTAGGTTTACCCGGTTCCACACAGGGAGCGAAAGAGAGCATGGAAGCGCTTTTCCCTTCTGTCCTACACATCTTCAGGGTAATGAAAGGAGCAAGACATGAGTAAATAAACAGTGACAATAATCACATTTTATTTTCCTGCTCATTATTATTTTTGCACTATGCTTTTATTTGCATAGTGATGGGTAAGCTCAAAAAATATACTGTAAGAGTCAGAGTTTGGATTGACGAAGAAAGAGGACCCTACCTTGGAATAGGTCGTGTTATATTATTAGAGAAAATCAAAGAAACCGGTTCCATCACAAATGCAGCTAAATCCATAAAAATGTCTTACCGGCAGGCGTGGCAATTAGTAGAAGATATGAATAAACGTGCGAATGAACCTTTAGTGGAAAAAATTTTAGGCGGGAGAAAAGGCAGCGGCGCTGTATTGACCAAAGCAGGAGAGGAGGCGATTAATAAATTTTACAAACTGGAAAAAGAAATACAATCTTTTGTGAGCAAGAAAGCAGATAAAACAAAATTCTAAATTTTTTTCAATCTCACTATTCCTAAAAAAGCATAATGACAAAACAATAAAATAATAAACAATGAGAACCATTACACTAATGCTGCTATGCATGTTTCCCATCCTTGCTCTTTCACAAAAATCTGAAACTTCAAAAAATCAGAAGGAGGATTCATCCGCAAACAAGATATTCACTCTTGGAGAGGTTTTCATCACAGCAACAAGGGAGATAGACATATCCGGCAGAGTAACACAAAGTGAAATGGAGACTCAAAATAAAACAGAGGTTTCAAAAGCGCTGGATGTGCTGCCGGGAATTACATTAACAGCATCGGGACAGAGAAATGAATCAACTTTAACTATAAGAGGTTTTGACTTGCGCTCTGTACCTGTTTTTATGGATGGCATTCCTGTGTATGTGCCGTATGACGGTTATGTGGACTTAGCACGATTTACCACTTTTGATTTATCGGTTGTTGATGTTTCAAAAGGATTTTCTTCCATGCTTTTCGGTCCTAATTCATTAGGAGGAGCTATCAATTTAATTTCAAGAAAGCCCACAAAAAAATTAGAGTATGATGGTGCAATGGGACTGATTAATACAAATGGATACAGAGGCAACTTCAACATCGGGTCTCATTTCAGTAAGATTTATTTTCAGGGAGGATATTCCTATTTACACAGGGACTCATACATCCTGTCAAAAAACTTCGAGTCTCGTATGCATGAAAGCGGAGGTGAAAGAAAAAATTCTTATAGAACCGATCAAAAAATAAATCTTAAAATCGGATGGACACCAACCGAAAAGCAAGAGTATGTTGTTGGTTATATCAACCAGCAAGGCAGCAAAGGGAACCCGTTATATGCAGGAGATGATAAGTTGAACTCGCTTTTTTCAAAACCACGATACTGGCAATGGCCCGCATGGAATAAAGAAACGTATTACTTATTAACTAACACCAAACTAACCGGCAAGCATTATATCAGGAACAAAATTTATTATGACATCTTTAAAAACACAATAAACAGTTATGATGATTCGACCTATTCCACACAAAAAAAACCTTATGCCTTTCAAAGCAGGTATAATGATTACACCTATGGAGCAAATATTGAATACGGAACAACTATCCTCCAAAACAACGAACTGAAGTTTTCAACACAGTATAAGAAAGATGTTCATCGTGAAAATAATATTGGCGAGCCTGTAAGGCGCTTTGAGGATAACACCACCTACTTTGCTATTGAAGATATTTATAAAATAAGCAAGAGCATTGTATTGATACCGGGTATAAGCTACAGTGAAAGAGAAAATATTATCGCTCAGGATTACAATAGTAAAACGGAAAGTATAACTGATTATCCGAGTGCTTCACCCAGTAAGTCTTTCAGCGGACAATTAGGATTATTTTATTATTTTAAAGACAATCACCGGCTAAGTTTTTCTGTATCGAAAAAAAGCCGTTTCGCAACCATCAAAGACCGCTATTCCTATCGGATGGGAACCGCTATTCCCAATCCGGATTTAAAACCTGAAACGGCAGATAATTACGACATAAGTTATTCCGGAAAATTTTTTAATAAATTATTCTGTCAGGCTTCTGTTTATTACAGCCATATAACTGATGCTATACTTACTGTAAATAATGTACAGCCCGGTAAATCACAAATGCAAAATACAGGCAGCGCAGAATTTATGGGAGCTGAAATAGCTACACGCTATACTATCAAAAAGAAATTAATTATCGGAGCAAGCTATTCATACATTGAAAAGCATAACCTGACAAACCCATCTGTATTATTTACAGATGTACCTGACTCTAAAGTGTTTTCATTTATTGAGTACAAACCGACTCAACTAATCAGTATAATGCTAAATGCGGAATATTATTCTTCCCGTTACAGCACCAGTTATGGAACTATAGCCCCTGAATTTACACTTGTGAACACCATGATATCAGGAAAGATTTGGAAATACCTGAGTCTCGAAGCCGGAGTGAACAATATTTTCGATACGAACTATATGTTAGTAGAAGGTTATCCAGAAGAGGGGAGAAACTTTTTTGTTACACTGAGATTTTTTAATCATTAATAAGCTAAGCAGTTATTCATCAAAGTCCATAATAAATTAGAATCATGAAAAATATATCAATCCTTTCAGCCATTATCATTTTGCTCACATTAGGAAGTTGTAACAGCAATACTAAAACTGACCGTTTATCAAATAAGTCTTCTCAAAATACCAGGCAGGATTCATCAGGCAAAATGCCAATGGCAAAGGAAGGATGTGTTACAGTTTCTTCCGAAGACAGTGCAAAATTTATCAGTAAGCAGATAACAGTTAAAGGTGATATAGAAAATCCATTGACACTAACAGTTGATTCTCTAAAGAAAATGAATGTTACTACTATTGAAAATTTCGTTGTAGTATGTCAAAGCGGAGAAAACAAGAAAGAAGACAAAACCTGTAAAGGAGTTTTATTAAAAGAGGTTCTTGACAAAGCCCGGATCCGGCAATTCAATCACAAAGACAGGAACTTTTACATAGTAGCCCGTGCAAGCGATAATTACAAAGCCACCTTTTCATGGGCAGAAATTTACAACAATCCGACAGGTAATAATGTTTATATCATCTTTGAAGAAAACGAACAAACCATAAAACAACAAGGTGATATGATTTTGATTTGTACCAATGATATTAAAACCGGACCACGCCATGTTTATTGGTTAAGCAGTATTGAAGTGAACAGGGTAGATTAAGATATGGGTTTATCCAGAATGTCTGCGAATTACAAGAAAACTGAAGTTCTATAGCTGTAACATACCAAATTGCTGACAAGAATACAGCAATAAAATAAACGCTTGCCTATTAGCTATATTCTATTACCTTTGTGTCCCAATTTTTAAAAATCTCATTACAAAAGGAGGAACCAAATTTTGCAAGACAACAATCAAGCAACAACAAACGAAACAAATGAAGTAAACACTTCACAAACCCCTCAGGAACAAACCCCTGAAAACAACAATTTGTCGGTTAACCCGTCACCCGCTCCGGTAACGGCTCATGATGACTTTGACTGGACTACCAGCAAGCGAAAAGTGCGTCACTATTCAAAAGAGGAAAAGGAGCAATACGAAAAACTTTACGATAAAACCTTTGTTGCCGTTCAGGATAATGAATTGGTAAAGGGTGCAGTCGTTACAATGACTAAAACCGAAGTGGTACTTAACATTGGTTTTAAATCAGATGGTATGGTGCCGCTTACCGAATTTCGTGATATGCCCGAACTTAAAGTAGGAGATGAGGTAGAAGTACTCGTAGTTGAAAAAGAAAATATTAAAGGACAACTTATTCTCTCCCGCAAAGAAGCAAAACTTGTTCGCGCATGGCAGAGTATTGTAGATGCGTTTAAGAACGGAACTATTGTTAATGGTTTAGTCACCAGTAAAACAAAAGGCGGTTTAATTGTGAATGTTTTCGGTATGGAAACATTTCTGCCCGGTTCTCAGATAGATGTAAAGCCCATTACTGATTACGATGTATATGTTGGTCAAACCATGGAATTTAAAGTGGTGAAGATTAACGAACTGATTAAGAATGCAGTGGTTTCTCACAAAGCGCTTATTGAAAGCGATATTGAAGCACAGCGTCAGGTAATCATTTCCAAGCTTGAAAAAGGTCAGGTATTGGAAGGAATTATCAAAAATATTACTGACTTCGGCGCATTCATTGACCTCGGTGGTTTGGATGGATTGCTTTACATTACTGATATTTCATGGGGAAGAATCAACCATCCGGGAGATGTATTGAAACTTAACCAGAAACTGAATGTGGTCATTCTCGATTATGATGATGGAAAGAAAAGAATTTCTCTTGGCTTAAAGCAGTTAACGCCTCAGCCGTGGGATGTGCTGGATGAATCTGTTCAGGTAGGATCTGTAGTGAAAGGAAAAATTGTGAATGTAGAAGACTATGGAGCATTCCTTGAAATTCAACCGGGTATTGAGGGGCTGATTCATGTGAGTGAAATCTCATGGTCTAACCAACTGATGAACTCAAAAGATTTCTTTAAGGTGGGGGATGAGTACGAAGCAAAAGTGGTTACACTGGATCGTACAGAGCGTAAAATGTCACTCTCTATCAAACAACTGTCACAGGATCCATGGGCAGATATTGAAACCAAGTATCCGAAAGGCAGCAAGCAAAAGGGAATTGTTAAGAACATCAGCGCTTACGGTCTGTTCGTTGAATTGGAAGATGGTATTACCGGCTTCGTTCATGTATCTGATTTATCATGGGTGAAACGAATCAATCATCCTAATGACTTTACCAAGATCGGAAATGAATTAGAAGTTATCGTTCTGGAGATTGATAAAGAAAACCGTAAACTTTCGCTGGGTCACAAGCAGGTGGAAGAAGATCCATGGGATACATTTGAAACTGTATTCCCCATTGGTTCTATACATCAGGCAACTGTTATTAAGAAAGATGATAAAGGTGCAGTGATATTACTACCCTACGGTCTGGAAGGATTCGCCCCTGCTAAACACGCAAAGAAAGATGGCAACAAGAATATAGAAGTAGATGAAACACTCGACTTCAAAGTATTAGAATTCGATCGTGGAAACAAAAAGATTATCGTTTCTCATACAGCCGTTTGGCAAGAGAAAATCGAAGACGAAAAGAAAGCAGAATACGACCGTAAGGATAAAGAAAGAAAAGACACCCGTGCTGAAGTGAAGAACATCAACCGTAAAATTGAAAAGTCAACACTCGGCGATTTAGGTATTCTTTCTGACCTGAAAGAGAAAATGGATAAAGATGCTACTTCAACTGATGCAGAAGAAAAGGCAGCAGAATAAAAATCTTTCTTTCCAATTCAATAACTCCTCTCTGAGAAATCAGAGGGGAGTTTTTATTTTTATCTCCTCATAAAATACATCCAATGAACTACTGGCTCGTAAAATCAGATCCTGAAACTTACGGATGGAATGAATTAGTGAAGGAAAAGAAAACAGACTGGACAGGAGTACGCAACTATGCAGCGCGTAATCATCTGAAGGGAATGAAAAGAAATGACCTCGTTCTGTTCTATCATAGCGGAGGAGAATCTTCAGTTGTCGGGATTTCAAAAGTTACTAAGGAATTTTTTCGGGATAATACTGCCGGTCAGGAGGACTGGGTAGCAGTGGAGCTTGCAGCAGTTCAACCGTTTAACAAACCGGTTACACTTGCGGAGGTAAAAAAAGAAAAAGAACTGAAGAACATGCTGCTCGTGAAGATAGGACGGCTGTCAGTAATGCCTGTTACAAAATCTGAGTTTGAAAAAATACTTTCTATGGGAGAAATGAAGCAGTAATCAGTAATCTTTTCCATCCAAAAGCCGCCTTTATGCAAACGCTTCTTGTTAATATTAAACAGCTTTACCAGATAAGAGACAGATCTGTAACATTGGTGGGTGGCACTGATATGAAAACCATCCCTTCCATTGAAAATGCTTTTCTGCTGATTGAAGATGGAAAGATTGCTTCGTTCGGAAAGATGCAGGAACTTCCTTCGACAAATACAGAACTCCATATTATTGATTGTAAAGGCAGAATAGTGCTGCCCGCATTTTGTGATTCGCATACTCATCTGGTATTTGCCGCCACACGCGAAGAAGAATTTGTAGATAAAATTAAAGGACTGACTTATGAAGAAATAGCAGCAAAAGGAGGAGGTATTCTTAATTCGGCGAAAAGACTGACTGAAACACCGGAAGAAAAATTAGTTGAGTCAGCGCTTCAACGATTGGAAGAAATCAGAAAGCAGGGTACGGGAGCAGTTGAAATAAAGAGCGGCTACGGATTGTCGGTTGAAGGTGAATTAAAAATACTTCGTATAATTCAACGACTGAAAAAAAATTCTCCACTGACTATAAAGTCAACCTTTCTCGGTGCTCATGCTATACCTGTGAAGTATAAGAACAACAGGGAAGGGTATATCCATCTTGTCATTAATGAGATGCTTCCGCGTGTAGCAGAAGAAAAATTAGCCGATTACTGTGATGTGTTTTGCGACAAAGGTTTTTTTACACACGAAGAAACAGACAGGATTTTGCAGGCAGCATCAAAGTATAATCTGAAACCAAAGATTCATGCTAATCAACTTGCTAATTCAGGAGGTGTTCAAGTTGGAATAAAAAACAATGCAGTTTCAGTTGATCATTTGGAAAATATAGGAGAGGAAGAAATCAAGGCACTTCTTAAAACCCAACAGTCAAAACAGAAAACAATACCTGCACTACTACCATCTGCTGCTTTCTTTCTCCGCATGAACTATCCGCCCGCCCGAAAAATGATAGATGCAGGTCTGCCTGTAACACTTGCAACGGACTACAATCCGGGCTCTTCACCCTCTGGGAGATTAAGTTTCGTTATTTCTCTTGCCTGCATACAAATGAAAATGACTCCGGAAGAAGCCATAAATGCTGTTACAGTTAATGGCGCTGCCGCCATGGAATTGTCAGGTGAACTAGGAAGTATTACAGCCGGTAAGAATGCAAACCTGATAATATGCCAGGCGGGTGTTACACTTGCAAATATTCCTTATTTTTTCGGCAAAGATTGTATAGAAAGAGTGCTGATTAACGGGGAAGAATAACGTATGCAACAGAGCAGGATGATGGACAGAATACAGGCGTCATGCTTCCACTTCCTTAGAAGCAGGAATTAATTCTTTCAATTTTTCGATTGTATAATCCACTTCTTCTTTTGTGTTATACTCTGAAAAAGAAAAACGGATAGATACTTTATTTTCATCCGTACCGATTGCACTCAGCACATGAGAGCTTTTATTACTGCCACTGCTACAGGCGCTGCCACTGCTGACACAAATACCTGCAATATCAAGATTGAAAAGTAATAATTCAGTTCTTTCATTTCTCGGAAAAGAAATGTTCAGAACAGTATATAAGTACCGGCCATCGTAATCGCCGTTGACTGTAACATCATGAAAGTTTTCTTTCAACCGGTTCATCATGTAGTTGCGTAGATCTTCTGTCTGAGATTGGGTTTTATCTAATCGTTCATAAGCTAGCTCCATTGCTTTTGCCAAACCTACAATACCATAAACATTTTCAGTTCCTGCACGCATGTTCCGTTCCTGTGCGCCTCCGTAAATGAACGGATGAATTTTAACAGAATTATTGATATAGATAAATCCAACACCTTTGGGACCATGAAACTTATGTGCTGAACCCTGTAAGAAATGTAAAGGTGTTTTTTGTAAATCAAAATGATAATGAGCCATACTCTGCACAGTATCTGAGTGGAAGAAGGCATTAAATTCTTTACAGATAGCAGCCACTTCATCTATATCCATCATTGTTCCTATTTCATTATTGGCGTGCATCAGCGAAATAAATGTCTTTTCTCCGGTTTGCTGTAACAGTTCACGCAGATGTTGCAGGTCGAATCTTCCTTTCTCATCTACTTTCACATAATGCACCTTTACTTTTCCTTCTTTCTCCAATGCTTCAACGGTGTGTAACACACAGTGATGCTCTATGGGAGAAGTTATGAGGTGCTTTATATTCAATGAATCTACTCCACAACGAATTGCTGTGTTGCTCGACTCAGTTCCGCCGGAGGTGAAAAATATTTCAGAGGTAGAACAGTTGAGCAGTTTAGCGATAGTCTTCCTTGCTTTCTCAATGGCAGTTCGGGTTTCTCTTCCATAGAAATGGATGGCAGACGGATTGCCAAAGTGTGAATTCATGTAAGGTAGCATTGCTTCCACAACCTCTTTGCTTAGTGGAGTAGTGGCGGCATTATCAAAATAGACTCTTGTCATAACTATTGAATTACAAATTATTGGTTACAAATTTTAGTTTTTAAACCAGCTCTTTTATATCACGCATGATTTTTTGTGCAAGTTCATCAGCTTCTTTTTCTGACACACTCTCTGAATAAACACGAATGATGGGTTCCGTGTTGCTCGGGCGAAGATGAACCCAGCTTTTATCAAATTCAATCTTCACTCCGTCCACTGTATTTAATGGCTGCTGCTTGTATTTTTCTTTCACTTTCATAAAAACAGAACTGATATCAACCCCCTTCTTCAACTCAATCTTATTCTTTGAAATAAAGTAGTTCGGATAAGATGCCCTGAGCTGTGTTACAGTTTTGCCTGATTTCGCAAGATGTGTCAGAAACAACGCAATACCCACTAACGCATCTCTGCCGTAATGAGAATCAGGATATATGATTCCTCCGTTTCCTTCACCACCGATAACTGCATTCACTTCTTTCATCTTTTCAACCACATTCACTTCTCCAACGGCTGAACTGAAATACTGTCCTCCGGCAACTTCTATAACATCCTTCAAAACTCTTGTAAAGGAAAGATTTGAAACCGTATTTCCTTTTTTATTTTTTAAAATGTAGTCGGCTACTGCCACAAGAGTATATTCTTCACCGAACATACTTCCATCGTTGCATACCAAAGCAAGACGGTCCACATCCGGATCCACTACTATTCCCAAATCCGCTTTCTGCTTTATCACTTCTGCTGAAATATCTTTCAGGTTTTCAGGAAGCGGCTCAGGATTATGCGCAAATCTTCCTGTGGGTTCGCAATTCAGTTCAACAATTTCTTTCACACCCAAAGCCCGAAGCAACATCGGTACTGCAATTCCTCCTGTAGAATTTACGGCATCCACCACTACTTTAAAGTTCTTACTCTTT
>CAYRJA010000049.1:0-21150 GCA_964424455.1 uncultured Bifidobacteriaceae bacterium | reverse complement strand
GGATATGAATTTTACCTGTCTTCTTTTCAGACTATTTATGATCTATAATTGGTATAACACCTGCTAATAGATTTCTCCTTCATCGAAATAATAAATTTATTATAGACGGTTACTTTTACTGCCATCTATTAATTTTAGCAAATCCAATTTCCGGCTTGTTATCTTTATTGCTTCATGTCAATTTCGTACCCGCCGAGTCACTGCTGCTTTGGCTTGAGCCATGTGCAGGACTCGGCGGCATTCAGGGCGGCAAAGAAGATAACATGCTTTCATTACCTTTAACTTTATGACCGTGAAAGCAACAGCAGTAAAAATAAGCAATGAACGAACTGTGTTACAACTCTGCCGCCGAGTTCTCGCCCTGCTTTAAGTACTGCGGAGTAACTCGGCGGGTACGGAAAGAGGAAAATGTAAATGATTATCCTATACCTTTAGTACATTGGCAGAGGAAAAGATGGAATGAACAGGATAAATAAAATGCTATGGGACTGTTACAGCAACCATCACGCGGGGTTCGCGAAAAGCGTAATCCCGCTGAAACAAAGCAGCAGCAGTAAAAATAAGCAATAAACGAACTGTATTACAACTCTGCCGCCGAGTTCTCGCCCTGCTCTAAGCACTGCGGAGTAACTCGGCGGGTACGGAATAAACTAATCAACCGTAAACTACTTCCGGTCATTCATCCCTAATTAAAAATTATGAAAACTGCCTTTGGAATCATACTTTCATTATTCTTGTTTGAAAATACTAATGTATTTTCTCAAACTGGTATCCTGGATAGTTCTTTTAACTTATGTGGTATTGGTGAATTTGCTTTCCCGAGTTCAGAATATTCGTCTGCTTTCTCATTAGCTATTCAGCAAGATGGTAAAATAGTAGTAGGTGGTCAGCATGACCCACCACATTCGCATACAACTTTCGCTTTAGCGAGATTTAATTTTGATGGTACATTGGATAAAAGTTTTGGTAATGGCGGAAGTATATCTCATGACATTGGATTGGGCGGGGATAACGGAGGATATATTGCATTGCAGGTAGATGGTAAAATAGTATTAGGTGGTTATTGTTATGACCCTGATACTTATAATACTGTTTTTTCATTGACTCGCTTTAATACAAATGGCGCATTAGATAATTCATTTAACGGAACAGGCACTGTATTTACTTATTTTAATGATGAGGGAAATATATTTTTTGGATATAGTCCTACTGTTCAAAAAGATCAAAAAATTATTCAGATAGGTACTGTATATAATATTCTCTCTGCGGGAAACCCTCTTAATAGCAGTAAATTCGGCTTGGTTCGATATAACACAGATGGTAGTATTGACGACAATTTCGGCATTAGTGGAAAAGTGACTACTGATTTTGGTCATCAAAATTGTGGTCCAAGTGCTGTCACTATCCAGCCGGATGGAAAAATAGTTGTTTGTGGTTCGTCAGGAGGAGGATCTATTGCTGATTATTTTACAGTGATGGCAAGGTATAATCCAGATGGTTCTTTAGATAATACATTTGGCAGCAGCGGCAAAGTAGTAACTTACTTTAGAAACGGCGGTGCAAGTGGAACTACTTTGGAGTACGGCAATGCAAGTTCTATTGTGATACAACCTGATGGTAAAATAATATTAGGAGGAGGAGCATATTTAGGTACAGATACAGTTCCTGTACTTCGCTTTTTACGCTACAATGCCAATGGTTCACTTGATAGCAGTTTTGGAAATGGAGGTAAGGTTGTGACTAAAATGTCGATCTTTATTGATATCTATTCTGTTTGCCTGCAGCCGGATGGAAAGATAATCTTAGCAGGCGAGTGGGGAGGCAATGGTACTTCAAGTTTCTTGTTGGTTCGCTATAATAATAATGGCACTATTGACAGTAGTTTTGGAGAAAACGGATTTTCTATAACTTCAATTGAAACTTATGATAATGATGTGATTGAATCAGTAGCGTTGCAATCTGATGGAAGAATAGTAGCAGCAGGCGGTTCTAGTCATAATGGAATGGTTGTTTTGCGTTTTCTTTCAGGGCTAAATCTCGGGCTTCTCGATTTTCGCAATGAAAATTATCCGTTTCTTATTTATCCTAATCCTATTCATTCAGAAGCAATGTTACAATATAAACTTACTAAGGATGAAAAACTCAGCATAGTATTATATGATATGCTTGGCAGGCAAGTCCAAACATTTATATCAAATGAAACAAGAACGCAAGGAGAGCATAAGGAGGTATTACAGTTTACTCCAACTTTAGCGGCAGATAATTATATTTTGAGTATTAGTAATGGGAAGTGCAAGCAGAATATTAAGATAATGAAACAATGAATGTGAACGCAAACCTTCTTTTGTCTGCTGCTAAATCAGATACTTCTTACGATTACCCGCTGGCGCAAGTGTTTTTCACTTGCGCTGATAAAATGTATCTGTGCCCTTGCTGGTAAAGCCCTGCCCTTGTCGGTTCTCCTTTCGTACCCGCCGAGTCACTGCTGCTTTGGCTTGAGCCATGTGCAGGACTCGGCGGCATTCAGGGCGGCAAAGAAGATAACATGCTTTCATTACCTTTAACTTTATGACCGTGAAAGCAACAGCAGTAAAAATAAGCAATGAACGAACTGTGTTACAGCTCTGCCGCCGAGTTCTCGCCCTGCTTTAAGCACTGCGGAGTAACTCGGCGGGTACGGAAAGCCCTGCCCTTGTCGGGTCTCCTGACCGACAAGCCATTTAACCATCAACTCCATTTAACCTCTAAACATGAGTTAAGATCTTCCACCTCATATCATCCCCTGAGAAATAAAATAATCTGAACTATTTTAGCTGTTGATCAGAAGACCTGATAGCGACGGAATAATAAAGAATAGTGTTACAACAATCACGCAGGATCTCCTGTGGAAGACCCTGCTGCGACAAAAGACCGAACACCACTGCTGCCACATCCGAAATAAACAACTACATCAGTTGGGGCGCTGGTCCGCGCGCTTCTCAGTATCTGGTTTTGGCTGCCAAAGCCAATGCAGCTATTAACGGAAAATATTCTCCTGATATTGAAGATGTGAAAGCGGTTGCTGCCCCTACTCTTCGTCATCGTATCGTACGCAATTACAAAGCTGAGGCAGAAAGTGTTTCAATTGAAGAAATTATAAAACGCTTACTGTAAATAACATTGTCATATCGGAACATTCGGCGTTTCATTATGAAGTACTATAACTGTAACACCTGCTAATAGATTGCTCCTTCGTCGAAATGACAAATTTATTATAGCCGGCCGCTCTGACTGCCAACTATTAATTTTAGCAAATCCAATTTCCGGCTTGTTATCTTTATTGCTTCATGTCAATCCTGTTTAAAATACTTAAAGAAAGTTTTCTCAGCGCACTAAAGGAACTGTGGAATAACCGGCTTCGCACCATTCTTACTCTACTGGGCATTTCTATTGGTATTTTTTGTGTCATCTCTATTTTTTCGGCAGTGGGTTCATTGGAAAATAATATGCGTACCAGTATAGATAAACTGGGCAGCAATGTTGTCTATGTTTCCAAATGGCCTTGGGATTTCAGCAAAAATTATGCGTGGTGGAAATACTGGAACCGTCCTCATGTTACTTACAATGAGATGAAAATGATTGAGGAGAAAGTTCCCGGCGCTTCGGCTGCTGCCATTGCTTTGTATATAAACGGGAAGGTAATTAAGTACAAAGACAGAAGTGTGGAGAATGCTAACATCGCAGGCGTTTCACAACACTATAGTGAATTGCAGAACCTCGAGTTTCAACAGGGAAGAAATTTTTCTGCTCTTGAATCAAACAGCGGAGCGGCTGTAACCATACTCGGCTCAAAAGTGAGGGACAAACTCTTTCCTGAACAGATTGATCCTATTGGAAAACAAATTGAATTACTGGGAAGTAAGCTAACTGTAACAGGCGTTTTTGCTAAAGAAGGAGAAAGTATTTTAAACAACAGCACCGACAATCTGGTCATGCTGCCCTATCATTTTCTTGCCACTAAAGTGGATATGAAGCAATTTAATGTCGAGCCGACTATTCTTGTAAAAGCCGGAACAAATGTCAGCAATGAAGAATTGAAAGATGAAATTCGCGGTGTACTGCGGAATATGCGTCGTCAGCGCCCGAGAGAGGAAGACAATTTTGCACTGAATCAAATCAGTGTTATCACTAATCAAATCGGCAGCATTTTCGGAGTGGTGAATATTGTCGGACTGGTTATTGGCGGCTTTGCCATTCTGGTGGGCGGCTTTGGCATTGCAAACATCATGTTTGTATCAGTAAGAGAGCGCACCAATATTATTGGTATTAAAAAGGCGCTCGGAGCTAAAAATTATTTTATCCTTCTTGAATTTCTTATTGAATCGGTAGTACTTTCTGTCATCGGCGGTTTACTCGGACTGTTGCTGGTATATGGTACTATGCTTTGGGCAAATAATAATATACTGTTCAGGTTTGAAATGAGCGCCGGCAATATCATTCTCGGAATAGTGGTGTCGGCTGGCATTGGTATAGTATCGGGATTTATACCCGCTTTAACTGCTTCCCGACTTGATCCGGTAGAGGCAATCCGATCTAAGTAAATAATTTCTAAAATCTTGTTTTCCAGTGTGATAATGGGCTTTCTATTTTGTAACCTATATGGTTTGCAGTCGTAAGTAGTGGCGCTAAAACCAGCCCATGAAGAATTTCCCAGTTTTCTTATTGTTTTCATTGTTAACTGTATTCTTTTTTATTTCTGCAACAGAGCCAACGGCAGAAGATTACTACAAGTCAGGAAAACATAAGATTGACATAAAAGACTACAATGGAGCTATCCGTGACTTTACGCTTGCACTAAACAAAAAGCCGGATTTTGCTATCGTTTATTTTAAACGGGGTATTGCTTATTACTCTCTGTTACAGTTCAACGAAGCGCTTAAAGATTTCAATCAATATATTTCAATGAAGCCGGAAGATGAGAATGGCTATTACAACCGTGCCATGTGCTGGAAACAAATTAACAAACCAGAAAAGGCAATTGATGATTTAAATAAAGTTCCTGCTACAAGCCGGCTGTATGTAAATGTGTGTATGAAGCGCGGAAATATTTACTACGACATTAATAAATATGATTCGGCAGCAAAAGACTTTGCCAGCTACATTCAACTGAAACCGGAAAACGAAAAGGGGTATTACAATCGGGCTAATACTTATAAAACTATGGGGAAGTTGCAACAGGCGCTTGCCGATTTTAATAAAGTGATAGAACTGAATCCGAAATTTGAATCTGCTTATGTGAACCGCGGCTCTACTTATGCAGATCTTGGCGACTATGAAAATGCACTCAAAGATTTTATCACAGCCACTAAGCTTTTTCCTGCCGATGGCGATGCGTGGTTCAATAAGGGCGTAGCTGAAAATAATTTACAGATGCACGAAGAAGCGTGTGCTGATTGGGAAGAAGCGGTAAAATACGGTAATCAGCAGGCAATAAATTTTATAGTTCAATACTGCAGTAAATAATTTCTTGAATCAACTGTTGTATTAGTAATTGTTAAACGGCATCAAACTCTTTCGGGTAGATAACTGTTCCTGAGATATTTTTTAGTCCGTCTTTTACCAACTCCATAGCCATAAATACATTTTCAGGAACTGTAAATGGCGCTTTGATATTCCATTTATTTGCCGGTTCAAATCCAAACTTTGGATAATAATGTTCGTGCCCTAAAACAATTACAGACTTGAACTCTGATTTTTTTGCTATCTCCAATCCTTTTCTGATAAGTTGCCCGCCAATTCCGATTCTTTGAAACCCGGACATAACAGCCATTGGAGCAAGCGCTAAACTTTCATGCAAGTTTCCATTGTCATCTTTTATGCTGATTTTAGTAAACAAAATATGCCCGACTATTTTTTTGTTCGTTATTGCCACAAGCGAAAGTTCAGGAATAAAAACATCTGAATTATTTCTTAAAACATCCACCAGTCTTGCTTCGTTTTTTTGTCCGAATGCAATACAGTTAAGTTCAAAAACTTTTTTATAATCCTTAACTGTTTCTTGTCTGATTGTTAGAAGGTCTCTCATTCAAATTCTATTAGTGTTGCTTTATTAGGAGAAGGTGTAAAATTATACTGCTTTCAAAATTAAGGCAGGGAGATAAAATTTCATCTCTCAAACAACATGGACAATTAAAAAGCAAAACATACTGAAACTGAAATTACAAAATACCCAGAACCTTGAACATCGCTTTTGCTTTTAGCATACATTCATCATATTCTTTTTCGGGAATAGAATTGAAAGTGATAGCGCTTCCGGTTGCAAACGATAAATATCTTTCTGTCCGGTTGTAAAGCATACTGCGGATAACCACATTAAAATCAAAATCTCCATCCGGAGAAATATAACCGACAGAACCCGAGAACAAACCTCGCTTAAAGGATTCATACTGCTCTATCAGCTTCATTGCTTTTATTTTAGGGGCGCCCGTCATGCTGCCCATCGGGAAAGCGTATTTAATAGCATCCATAAAATGAACCGAACTATCCAACTCGCCTGTTACAGTTGAGATCAGTTGATGAACCTGCGGATAAGTATAAATTCCTAATAGCTCCTCAACTTTTACACTGCCTGCTTTACAACTGTGCGACAAATCATTCCGTACCAAATCTACAATCATCACATTTTCAGATTGCTCTTTAAGATTGCCAAGTAATTCCTGTTTCATTTGTTCGTCCTCATCCTTTGATTTTCCTCTTTTAATGGTCCCTTTAATAGGTTGTGAAATGAGTTTGCTGCCTTTCTTTTTCAGAAACCGTTCAGGGCTTGCACACAACAGGAATTTGTCATTCAATCTATAGTAAGCAGAAAACGGTGAAGGAGAAATTTCTCCAAGTCGGGAAAAAATTTCTGATGGCTCCGCTGAAAAATCTTCAATAAAAAATTCCTGACAGTAATTCAACTCATACACATCTCCTTTCAAAATATGATTTTTAATGTTACGGACATTTTCTAAATATTCTTTTTCTGTAGTCCGTTTAACAACTTTAGAATTAAAGTTTGTGAACGGCGAGTGGGGAAGATTTGTCTTTTCAATGGAAGAAAAAATAGATTCCGGTTTTGTGTTGCGGGAAGAAACTGTAACACTATTTCCTGAAAGTTCTATTACTATTTCGGGGACAAAAAAATGCACCTCAGGAAAATAAAGATTGTCGGGGTTCCGTGAATCCAATACTTCAATTTCATTCTTCAAATCATAAGATAAAAAGCCAAAGAGCCAGTCGTGCTGCCGGTCATAAAACTCTTTTAATGATTCTATTTTATTCTCTCCGGCAGGTATTAATTCTGTAACACATCCCGCTGCCAGCAAAAACTCGCAGGAACGGTATAAATGATTGTCATAGCTATGATTGTCAAACACGCAGCCCACCGGAAACCGGTTTATCCACTCCAGCGCTTTCCGTTTAAACAATCCGGTATCTTTTATCAAAAAAGAAGCGGCAACTCTCATTAGTTGAAAGTTGCCGCTTGAAAGATACAGATAGTGTTACAGTAGATGAGATGACTAAAAATCGTCATCATCATCATCGTCGTCGTAAGAATTAAAATCTCCGAGGTCTTCATCTAAATCAAATTCTTCTTCATCACCGGGCTTGAAATCTTCCATTTCTACATTTTCCTCCTCTTCAATCATCATTTTATCTCCATCCATCAAATCATCAGATTCGTCGTCCATATCATCATCATCTGATTTTTTCTTTGATGATTTTTTAGGTTTGGCAGATGATTTCTTTGATGATTTTTTCGGAGCAGATTTCTTTGCCGGTTTGTCTGACTTTTTTGCGGTCATATTGTGTAATGATTAAGTTGTAAAAATTGAAAGTAGTTTTGATTAAAAAAAATTTTTTTCAAAAAAAATTTTATCCGGCTTTCTCTATAAGAGCTCAGAGGGTACTTATCATTTCTGAAAAATAAATCAAAGTTCAATCAACTGTTCGCGTCCGGGTCCTGTGGAAAGCATAGAGACTTTAACGCCGGTTTGCTTTTGCAGAAATGTAATGAAATCCACTGCGGCAGCCGGCAGATTTTCTTTTCTGCTTGCACCGTCAAGAGCTTTGCCCCATCCTTTCAGTAATTCATACTGCGGTTCAATCTTATCATTGCAGATATCAAAAGGTATCTGTGAAGAAATTTCTCCATTCACTTTATACTTTGTGCAAACCTGAATTGAATCAAAAACATGAAGCACATCAGCTTTTGTAATAATCAAATCTGTAACGCCACTCAGTAAGATAGTATAATTTAATGCTACCAAATCCAGCCAGCCACATCTGCGCGGGCGGCCAGTAGTAGCTCCAAATTCCTGTCCTTCTTTTCTGAGTATCTCTCCTGGTTCATCGAATAATTCCGTTGGGAAAGGTCCACCGCCTACACGGGTGCAATATGCTTTGGTAATTCCTATCACTTTATTAATTGCTTGCGGTGCAATTCCTAAACCTGTGCAAGCGCCTGCTGTAATTGTATTTGAAGAAGTAACAAACGGATAAGTGCCAAAGTCAATATCAAGCATAGAACCTTGTGCACCTTCTGCTAAAACTTTCTTTCCGTTTTTTAAAAAATCGTTGACAAAATATTCTCCATCAGTTAAAGTAAATTGTTTGATAGATTCAATTCCCGAAAACCATTCTTCTTCCATTGCATCTAAATCGAATTTGAAATCATATAATTTCAGTAAGCTCAGGTGCTTTTCTTTCAGATGATGATACCGCTGCTGAAAATCTTTTGCAACAATGTCGCCTACGCGCAAACCATTCCTGCCGGTTTTGTCCATATAAGCAGGTCCGATTCCTTTCAATGTTGAACCGATTTTTGAATCTCCTTTCTGTGCTTCGGAAGCTGCATCCAACACACGGTGGGAGGGAAGAATCAGGTGCGCCTTCTTGGAAATAAACAGCTTCTTATCCAGTGAGATTCCTATATTCCTGAGTCCTGTAACTTCTTTTTTGAAAATTACCGGATCAATAACCACTCCGTTGCCAATCAGGTTAATACATTTCTCATTAAACACTCCTGACGGAATAGTGTGCAGCACAAATTTTTTCCCTTCGATGGTCAGTGTGTGACCGGCATTAGGCCCGCCCTGAAAGCGTGCTACCATATCATATCGTGGTGCGAGATAATCTACGATTTTCCCTTTTCCTTCATCTCCCCATTGGAGACCGAGTAATACATCTACCATAATTTTTTTTCAATTAACCGTCATACCGGATGCGTAAAATCTGAATGGTTCAGCCGGATTATTCCGGAAAATTACTTCACTCGGTATGGCAAAAATGATACGGCGAAATTGGTAAAAAATAGGTTATGATTTCAAACGGTTTTTGCTGCCTTATTTTTTTCTTTTTGCTGGCAGTCTGTACAAAGTCCGTAGAGTATAAGCGAGTGATTATCAATTTTAAAATTCAGCAGTTCACCCATCTTGCTGCTGATTTGCTGTATGCGCGGATCGCAGAACTCCATCACCTTCCCGCAACCTTTACAAATCACATGGTCATGCTGGCGATAACCAAACGATTTTTCATAGAGCGAAAAGTTGTTGCCAAACTGATGCTTCTTTACCAAATCGCATGATAGCAACAGCTCTAATGTATTATAAACTGTAGCCCGGCTGACAGAATATTTTTTCCTGATCAGAGTGGCATATAACTGGTCTGCATCGAAATGATCATTGCGAAAATAAATTTCTTCTAGAATCACAAACCGCTCTGAAGTCTTTCGCAGTTCATTCTGTTCCAGATAATCGGTGAAGATTTTTTTTACTTTTTCAAAAGTTTCTGATGGAGTCATAAATAATGCAGAAGCAAAAGTATTCAGAAATGATTTACAAAGTTGGAGTTCCTCCTTCGTCAAACCGTGTTACAGATAATATGCCGTCCAGTTCTTTCAGCCGTTCTATCAACTCGTTCAACTGATGAGTATCTTTTACAAATATTTTTATGTTCCCCTCAAATAATCCATCCCTTGTATCAATAGTGATGGATTGTATGTTGATTTTCAGTTCACCTGAAATCACATCTGTAATTTTGTGCATTACACCCACATCATCCAATCCGGTAATTTTTAATCCGGTGAGAAATGCGATGTGGTGTTTTTGAGTCCACTTTGTTTTTACAATGTTATACCCATATTTTGAGATGGAATTAATTGCCTTGGGGCAGTCGGGACGGTGAATCTCCACTTCGCCATCTTTATTAATAAAACCGAATACATCATCGCCGGGAATCGGCTTGCAGCACTCGGCAAGGTTGTAGTCAACTTTTTGCTCATCATCTCCGAAATAGAAGAGGTTAGCATTGTGCTGCAACTTGTTCTTAATGGCAATTTCCATTTTGTCCGGCTCAGGTTTTATATCGCTCCGCAACTCAATGTTATCTTCTTTCTTCACAAAATTATCCATGTCGCTGATATGGAAATTACCGACACCTATACTATAATATAATTCAAACACACTTGGCAGTTTGTAGTATTCCAGTATCTTATTCAGATTCTGTGAATTGAAAGTGATTTTTTCCTGGTGAAATAAACTTTCCAATGCCCGCCTACCCAACTCTACAATCCTTTTTCGCTCTCCTCTGAAAACATCCTTCAGTTTTGATTTAGCTTTTGCTGTTACAACATATTTCAGCCATTCTTCGCTTGGCTTTTGCTTCTTTGAGGTGAGGATTTCTATCTGGTCGCCGTTACTCAATTCATAACTAATCGGGACAATTTTCTGATTCACTTTAGCGCCGATACATTTATATCCCAAATCAGAATGAATCTCAAAGGCAAAATCAAGCACTGATGATTTGGATGGCAGCACTCTTAAATCACCTTTGGGCGTGAACACATAAATTTCATCTGCAAAAAGATTCAGTTTGAAATCGTCAATGAAATCAAGCGTATTGGTGTGCGGATTTTCAAGAAGTTCACGAATGCCGCGCAGCCATTCGTCGAGTGAACTTTCCGAATCATCATTCTCCTTGTATTTCCAGTGAGCTGCATATCCCTTTTCTGCAATCTCGTCCATCCGGCGCGAGCGAATCTGTACTTCCACCCATTTTCCCTGCGGACCCATTACAGTAGTGTGAAGCGCTTCATATCCGTTTGCCTTCGGAGTGGAAATCCAGTCACGCAGGCGGTCGGGATTCGGATGGTAAAAATCTGTTACAATAGAATATGCCTTCCAACATTCTGATTTTTCATGTTCAAAATCAGTATCAATAATGATGCGGATGGCAAACTTATCATACACCTCCTCAAAAGGTACATTCTGGGTTTTCATTTTCCGCCAGATGGAATGAATGGATTTCGGTCTTCCTACAATTTCAAACTTCAGTCCCTGTGCAGTCAACTCATCTTTAATCGGATGAATGAATTCATGGATGTATTTGTTGCGAACTGTTTTTGACTCGGCAAGTTTCCGTGCAATCTGTTTGTAAACTTTTGCCTCGTTGTATTTCATTACAAGGTCTTCCAATTCAGACTTAATACTATAAAGCCCGAGGCGGTGAGCAAGCGGAATATAGAGATAAACTGTTTCACCTGCGATTTTGATTTGTTTACTGCGCGACATGCTGTCCAGTGTGCGCATATTATGAAGCCGGTCGGCGAGCTTAATCAGAATTACCCGAACATCTTTAGCCAGTGTAAGCAGAATTTTACGGATGTTTTCTGCCTGTGTATATTCCTTTACATCAAAGATGACAGATATTTTAGTCAATCCGTCAACTATATCAGCAATCTTAGCTCCGAATTCCATTCGGATATCTTCAAGTGTTACTTCAGTATCTTCCACCACATCATGCAGTAACGCGCATATTACAGCAGTCGGTCCCAAGCCGATTTCTTTTGCTACAATCTGGGCAACGGCAAGCGGATGAAGAATGTATGGTTCGCCGGATTTCCTTCGTGTATCCTTATGTGCATCAGCAGCCATTTCAAATGCTAAACGAATTTGCCGCTTGTCACCTTTCTGCAACTGGGGTTTCAGCGCTTTCATAAGGTGGCGATATTGCTTTAATATTTCCTTGCGCTCCAATTCATCCACAGAGTCAGCCGGTTTATGCGGCGGACTTTGATTGGGTTCAGAAACTGCTATTTTATTTTGTTCAGTCATTCGGTTTTCTAACTCCGGTGTAAGGGACAAAGTTCGGATATTTTCTTTGGGTTACAATTACAACGGATAACTATATTATTCATTAGAGTTTGTCTGAAAGCTGATTTATTTCTTTGGACATAAGAACTAAATAGTGAGAAGAATTTACTATAAAATATTCTGAATTAAGTTCTGTTTCAGTCAGCAAACTTAATAAAGGTATTTCTGCGTTACATTCGCGTTAATATAATCTAGCTAATAAGGGGAGTTGGTTAAGAAATAAGAGATTGAACAAGATGCATCTTATGAAGTTTTTCAAGAAAGATATTACAATCATAGCTATTCTTTTTCTCTTAAACTTTTTCATCAAACTGATTAACCTTGATAAAAATGATATTGCCATAGATGAGCCGTTCTCTATTTATCATGCTCAAATGGGAATTGGAGAAATTATTTCAGCACTTACCCGGGGAAATAATCCTCCTTTGTTTGAAATCATCCTTCACTATTGGATAAAAATAGTTGGCATCAATCCATTTCAGGTTCGATTGCTTCCGTTTATTTTTAGTTGCATGGCTGTAATATTTGTTTTTCTGATTGGCAGAAGATTTTACTCACGACAAACTGCAATATTTGCCGCATTATTCTATTCCTTTTCTAATTTTCAAATATTTATTGCACATAATGTACGAGTGTACTCTCTGTTTTTTCTTTTTAGCTGTATTTCTCTGTACTTATTCTTATCCATTCAAAAGTCACCCGAGAAAGGATACAAATATTTCTTTCTGGGTCTTGTTAATCTCCTGATTATTTACTGTCATTATTTTGGATTCTTTGTTTTGCTTATCGAAACAATTGCGGTAATTGTTTTTTCTGAACTTCGAAAAAAAATTTTAAGACCGTATTTAATAACCATTGGAATAGTTTTGACACTCTACATCCCAATGTTTCAGATATTGATTAAAAGATTTTTTGAGACAGTTAATTCTCCTATCTGGATTTCAAAACCAAGTTTTAATTCTATTTACAATTTATTTTGGAGCTTGTCTAATGCACCTGTTACAGTAGTAATCATTGCTGTATTTCTTCTTGTAACAATATTATTCTGGTATATAAAAAACAAAGTTGAAAAAATTGAAACACCAACAAAAATTCTTCTTCTCTGGCTTTTATTTCCTGTTATTTTCTCATTCATCGTGTCATTCTATATTCCAATATTTCTTGAACAGTATCTTGTTTATGCCTCTCTTGCTTTTTACCTGTTGCTGGCAGTTGCGATAAATTATTTTAGAATATTCAGAAGAAGTTCAGTGCTGATTGGCTTTATTATTCTTATCGCTATGCTTGTTCCGTTTAATTCAAACTACGGGTATGTGAGAGATTGGATATCAGTCGTAAATAAAATAAAGGAGGAAAGGACAAGTAAATCAATAGTTGTAATCTATCCTTCATGGCTTGATTTGGCTTTCTGTTATCATTATGACAAGAAAATTTTTCAGAATTATTTAACAACGCAAAACAATTTAGAGAAGGAGAATATCTTTCCTGTACTTCAACTTGGTGAGATTGATTCCGTGAAAGTGAAATCAGCAGACAAAATTTTCTTCATAGATGAAAATGGGGCTATCTCCCCGGATGAAGAACTCATAAAATTTTTCAAAAAGAATTTTTCTATAGTGATAGAAACCAATTCTAAGCCGGGACCTCTTATGTATATTTATAGTAATTAATTTACTCAGACAATAACATTGCTTTGCTTGTATAGATTTTATCGTTCGATACAGCTTCTATAATGTAAATGCCAGATGCGATATTGTTCGGAATCTGCAAATTGAATTGTGTTTCACCGGCAGTAATATTTTTAGTAGGAACAACTTGTCTTCCATATATATCCTTCATTAAAATTTGAAATGAGTTATTTATCCCTTTTGAGAATTTGATTACTAATCTCTTATCCTTGAGTGATGCAGGGTTGGGGAAGACAATTATTTCATTTTGAGTATTCATTGCAGGTACATTTTCCGTAAGCAAAGAATCATAAACAAGTACAGTGGAGCTATATGGTTGAAGATGAATACTGCCCGATACAATGTTTTCATCTAAATCTCTATAGATGGAATCATTCAAACTAAATGAAGTTGGAGATGAAGAATAATTTGTAAATAATCTTGAACGCTTAAACGGATCAATGTATTCAGCAGTTACCTCACGAAGGGATACATTATCAATCCAAACGGTTGAATCGAAATAAAACATCTTGAATCCTAACTGACTTGGAAAATAATTTTCCGTTGCCTGAAAAATATCCCAATAGTCACTTCTTTGATGGGATATTGGATAGTACTTATTAAATCCTAAAGAGTTGAAAGAATATAAGTCATTCTTTTTGCAGAATACTTCGATATTTCTATTGGTATTTCCGAATAAACTGAATTGAAACAGATAATGACTTCCTGCCTTCACATTTATATCAGATGAAGCAAATTCAAAAAACGGAAAGTTGCTGCCCTGAAGGTATTCTAATTTTAGACACCCGCCGTCAAGTGAAGTTCCATTATCAAGCAGGAGTAAATTGTTATTCACCGGAGAACTGCTCCAACCGTCAGTATTATTTGTAAATTTTCCGTTTGAGATTAAATCGGTTGTACTTTCACCCATCAATTTATATCGCCTGAATTTGACAAGCGATTCCTTCGAGTTATCATCGTCATTAAACAACAGTTTCCATTGATCAAGATTGAAAGGGAAATCACTAAGAATAGAGTCTGTTTTTTTTAGAAGTAAAGGATAGAAAGAATAGGGATTACAATAATAGTTGCTGTCTGATTTACCGGGATGGAAAGTAGAATCCGGACTTTCTGTTGTCAATGAGTATTGATTTTCATTTACGCAATAAAAGATATTATTCTTTGTTGTGTTATTGAATGTTCGGTTTGAAGTATCTGCTTCTGAGAAGTAAATCTGTGAGAATCCGCTGTTGTAAATCACATTATCAATTATCGTGTGGTCATGATTAGAACTGCTTATATTAATCCCATTTGTGCTCTGATGAGCAATGGTGTTGTGTTCAACGGTTACGAATGAAGATTTACCAGTGAGTACAATTCCATGTGCAACAATTTTATTTGAGGGAGTCGCTTCGTTATTGCCCATAGTATTAAAGATAAAATTATCTTTTAATACGGAATACGAACTGTCACAGTTGAATAAAAAGATAGCGCCCGCTTCACTTAAAATTAGAACAGAATGGTCAATTCTGTTTTTTTCCACTAAGTTACTCTTCCCCGAAAGCACTATTCCAATGAATCCCACACTGTCAATATTATTATTTGAAATTACACATTCTTTTGCATTTGGAAGAAGCAAGGCATCAGGCTCATTAATTTCTCCCAGTCCATACCCGGGAATAATTCCAATCTTTTTAAACACACAGTTACTGATTACAGACTGACTCAGTTCATCTGCTTTGAATCCCTGTCCGTTGATGGAATTGAATGAACAATTATTGATGGTATCAGCAGAGGATGAATTGAAGTTTATTCCTCTTGAATAACAATTGGAGAAACTGCAATCTTCAAATAGAATATTAGAACTTGTACCATTAAACTTTGCTCCGTCTTTCACTTGTTTTTCAAAATCAATTCCTTCAAGTTTTACAAATGAATTGTTATTGAAAGCATTAATCCCGTAATCATAAACCGAACCTTCCGTAACCAAAGTGTTGGGATCTGTTACAGAATAGAAATAGATTTTCTTCTGAGCGGTGTCGTAATACCATTCGTTTAAAGTATCCAACGCCTGAAGTGTATGATCTAAGTAGTAACCGTATCCGGAACTAATATTATTAACAGTGGGGGGTACAAATTTCAGCCAGCCGTTAGTGAAGCTGTCAATTTCTGTTTGTTCATATTTATAGCTGGCGCTGCGTACTTTTAATATTGCACCTCTCCAGAAATTATCCGGTTGGTTCAATGCCGCATCATACAATCCGGTGTTTACCCCTGAAGAATCAATGGTTAAAAAACCTGAATTCGGATAGCGGGCAGAGGTCATCATTTTACCGGTCACAAAGAAATTTGAAACCGGTTTTGAGAAATCTGCCGAATAAATATTTCCAGAATACTTTGTCCATCCGCTGATTGGTTCTGCTCCTGAAATAACCGGATGATTCAGGTTACCAAAAGTTCCAAAATAAATCTTCTGTCCGGCAGTTCCTGACACATTCAAATCTATCTGACCTCTGAAAATATCTCCTGTACGAAACAATACGCTGTCACCGGGCTGAAGTGTTACAGTATTCAGTTTGCCGATTGTTTTCCATGCAGAATCTGGGATGGTTCCGTTGAAAGAATCATTTCCTGAACCGGATAAATAGTAAGTGGTTGCAAAAGAGGAATGAAAATTAATAGCAGTAAAAATCATTCCCGAAGAAATAACTGAGAGCAGAAAGCAGAGAACAGTTAACAGAATGTGAACTGTCTTTTTAGATTTTATTTCTATTTTCTTATTTGTCATAACTGTATTATTTGTAAAAGTATCAACGCCCTGAATGTGAACGAAATTAATTTACAGCGGAGTAAATGTAATATTACTCCGCATACCTTCACCGCTACATCATTTTGAAAATTTCTAATCGTGAAAGCAAATCTCACTCAGGAACAAAAGGAGAATAACGCAGGACTGGATTCTATTGCCGCCGTTCGTTCTTCTCATTCGCTGCAAAAGAAAAGAACGCCTGTTTTTCATCACAAGAAATTGCTGGAAGCAGTGCTCCATTCCGAAGAGCGTGAACGAAAAAGAATTGCCGATTTCCTTAATGAAGATCTGGGAAGTTTTCTTTCATCGGTAAAACTGAAATTCAGCTTACTTGACAATGAGATTTCAACCCTCAGCGATACGGCTAAAACTGAATTTGAAACCGCACTTAAAATGCTGGATGATGCAATTGAGCAACTGCGTAATGTAGCACATGAAGCTACTCCGATTTCTTTAGAGTTCGGATTACTTAAAGCCATTCAGTCGCTGGCTGACCGTGTAAATGATTCCGGTTTACTGAAAGTCAACCTGCATTATCTGTCTGACAACTTTACACTAAAAAACAAATCGCTTGAAACTACTGTCTATCGTATTATTCAGGAGTTGCTTAACAATGCCATCTACCATTCCAAAGCGAAAGAGGCAGATATTTATTTCACCATGCACGATGATTCGCTTCAGATAAAGGTGAGCGACGATGGAATTGGCTTTAATTATGAAAAGGAAAAAATAAATTCTAAAGGGCTGGGCTTACAAAAGATTAACCAGCGGGTACAGGTTTTCGGAGGTATTATAGAAGTGAAATCATCTTCTGAATCAGGAACTTATTTTAATATCGAACTTCCGTTGGGTTAATTTCCTTAAAATAAAACTATTAACCATTCAAGGTTAATAATTTAATAATGACACTATTTTACCATTGTTTTTTAGTAGTATTTTTGTAAAAATAAAATTAAAATGCAGATAAAAGTTTTTATTGCCGACGACCATCAGCTTTTTATTGAAGGAGTAAAAGCGCTTATCCGTGACAATTCAGATGTTACTTTAATAGGTGAAGCTGAAAACGGAGCTGACCTTCTCGAACAGTTAAAAACTAAAAAGCCAGATGTCATTCTTATTGATATTAATATGCCGGTGATGAATGGAATTGAAGCAACCAAGAAAATCCGTGAGCAGTACCCTGATATACGGGTGCTGGCGCTCACCATGTTTGATGATACTGCCCATGTTTCTGAAATTATGAAAGCAGGCGCTTCGGGTTATCTTCTGAAAAACACAGGCAAAGCCGAACTTATAGGAGCAATTACCAAAGTTTACGGAGGAGAGAAATATGTCAGCAGCGATATGTCTGTGAAAATTGTGGAGCAGATGATGAACAATAAAGAAAGCTCTGACAGAGGTGTTGAACGGGCACGCAAAGCAGACATTACCAAGCGCGAACTTGAAATTATAAAACTTGTAGCACAGGAACTTACCAATGCCGAAATTGCAGCCAAACTGAACAACAGCCCCATGACTATTATTACTCACCGGAAAAACCTGCTTCGTAAATTGGGGGTAAAGAACACAGCCGGCTTAATCAAGTACGCCATGCAGCATGGTTTGCTTGATGAGTAACAGTTACACTACATTTATTTGTTTTCAGAAAAGTTTATTTCAACAAAAGGACTTTCGACAAAAATCAGTTTGTCCAGGAAGTGTTACAGTAGAAGGTGTTACAGAGTTTCTGCATAAATATCTTATGCAAAAAACCGAATGAAGCTGTTTACTGTTTCTTAGTAATAATTTTTGAAGCTATTATTCCTCCTGCCAGCGATAATACAATTACTCCCAGAGAGAGCCATTCAGGAATATCCACCTGATGAGAAATCAACATTTTAATTCCCACGAATGCGAGAATAATAACTAAACTGTAGTTAATGTATTTGAATTTATCCAACATTCCTACGACTAAGAAAAACATAGACCTCAGTCCCATTACCGCTAAAATATTTGAACTAAAAGCAATAAAGGGATCGGCAGTTATAGCTAAGATGGCAGGAATACTGTCAATAGCGAAAAAAATATCTGTCAGTTCAATAATAATTAAGGTTACGAAAAGCGGAGTGATAAATCGCTTACCTGCTTTCTTGATGAAGAACCGGTCATCATATACTTTTCTTGTAACAGGATAAATTTTTCTAATCCATTTATAGATTCTGAATTCGTGAGGATCTTTTTGTTCGCTGTGGCTGAACAACATTCTCAGAGCCGTTAATATTAAGAACACGCCAAAAACATAAACCATCCAACTGAATTTTGTAATGAGCGCCACTCCGAAAACAATCATTATCGCCCTGAAAATAATAGCGCCTAATACTCCATAAAATAATACTTCGTGTTGATACTTTTTGGGGATGGCAAAGGATGAGAATATGAGAGCAATGATAAAAATATTATCTACGCTCAAAGACAGTTCGATTAAGTAACCGGTAATGTAAATTAATACAGCGCCAGAAGGAGTTAAGTTGGTCGGGTTGGCAACCCATTCATTTTTAAATGCTAAATAAATTATTCCTGAAAAGAGAGCAGCACAAGTTACCCAAACAATAGTCCAGACAGTAGCCTCTTTGGTCTTAATTTCGTGTGGGGTACGGTTAAAAACACCTAAGTCAATAACTAAAGAAACAACCACAACCGCTATAAAGATTATCCAAACTATCATAATGTCTTGTATTGTTCTTTCTTGTTATCCGTTATTTCCTCTGCGAATGTAACTCTGATCCGATGGTTTGTTAATGAGTGATTTTGTACTTATTGACATTCCAGATAGATTATTTGTCAAGAACAGGATAACTAATATCCATTTAATTCTTTTCATACTATTTTTGGTTTTATTATGATAATTGGGTCCCAGAAATTATCAATCTTTAGACATTCTTAATAGCGAAACTGCAAAAAGTCTCCGGACATATTAAAAACAAGCACAAGTTTATTATTGAGTTCCACCTCCTGATAGTTTGACTGCATTTCCCAACCCAATATATAGTTGCCCGGATAATTTGAGTTTACATAGCTTAAAATATTGCCCGGTATTACGCTGTCAGGTAATTTAGAAGTGCCGTCAATGTCAATGATATTTTTCTGCTTATTAAATTCTAATTCAACACCACAAGATAAAGAAACTTCATACATCTCATCTTTTTTATCTTTTTTCTTAGTGGCTTTTGTAATAGAGCAATTGGGAAAATGAGTTGAAATATAACTATTGATTTCAGCAGGAATATCTTTTTCAGGGAGAATGGTTTCTTTGGCACAACTTACCAGAAACAGTAACGAGAATACAACTGTCAGAGATGTCATTAATCTTTTCATGATTTTGTCAAATTAAATTACAGCTACTCTTTTCAGGATTTTCGCATTCTCCTTTTTCAAATGTACGAAATACTTATTTGCACTTGCAGTCAACAGTAGTTTGATGATAATAATAATCAAACTTCACTATATCCTGAATCTTCACTTAGACAAAAGTTCACTGTAGTCAATTGCAACTTTTCTCACTTGTCTGTTTTTTGTTTTGCAGTTCCCGTTTTAATACTTGATTTTATCTGTTTTTTCTCTCCACATTTTAAACGCGACAAGGGCTTCTTCTCTTGCTATTTGAATGGTTTGTATTCTGCGTTCGGGGATTGGCAGATTCATTTCTTCATAGATAAATGCATCATCAAACTCAATGGCAGCAGCATCGTTTTTTGTACAGGCATAGTACATTTTATCAGGTCTTGCCCAGTAGATGGCGCCCAGACACATAGGACAAGGTTCGCAAGAAGTGTACAGCACACACCCGTCTAACTGAAAGCTATTCAGATTTTTGCAGGCATCGCGAATGGCAATAACTTCTGCGTGTGCAGTAGGGTCGTTTGTAGCCGTAACCTGATTACTGCCACGCCCAATTATTTTACCGTCTTTTACCACTACAGCGCCAAATGGTCCGCCTGCATTAGTTGTCATGTTTTGAATAGATAAGTTTATCGCTTCCTGCATAAACTCTTTGTCTTGTTGAGTCATAACACAAGTATTGGTTTTAATAGCTTCGCTTATTCAATAATAAAAAAGCAACGCTAAGTTAAGGAACTTAGCAAAGGAAAAAACTAAAACAGGCACAACCTTAATATTACAAGTTAACCAACAATTCACTTATGATGAATTGAAAGTCAAGAAGAAAACGACAACAATCTGAAAGGTTGAGCAGACTTTTTTACCCGGATGTGATTTTATTACTGTAACACTTATGAATGAAGTATTTTCAGTCGGGATTCTTCTTTACAGACACATTTCTCATTTCAGAGAATCAAATCATACAATACCCATCCTGCTTATTAATAAATCGCCGGGATAAGATTAATTTATTTCACTATATAAAAGTAATAATAAATAATATGTTGTTCCACATAATGTTGCTACTTATCCAGGGCTTTCGGGTCTAAACTCTAAGGAGATATTGTCTGAACTCGTCATTTCG
>CAYRJA010000048.1:0-21660 GCA_964424455.1 uncultured Bifidobacteriaceae bacterium | reverse complement strand
GAAAAGGAAACCCTCCTGCGACAGAATGCAATTATCGGAAGCGGGAAAAGATTTATTGCCTATGAAATCGTAACGCGATTAAGGAAAATGAACAGGGAAGATATATTGTCCAAGTTAAGTGCAGAAGTCAATAGTTCAGATAAAAAGAAACATCAGGTACACAGAGTATTTGAACCTTCATTTGATGCAAAATTGATTTACAGTGAAAAGATGTTGCATGAAAAAATACGATACATTCATAATAATCCTGTGGAATATAATCCTGTTCTGTCTGTAACACCGGAAGAATATGAACATAGTTCTGCATCATTTTATTACAGTGAAAAAAGTAATTACTTTCAGGTTGTGCATTTTAGAGAAAACGGAGAGTGGGTTGAGAATAAAAAGAGCGTTAAATGAACAGTATTACTAACTTGTCCGCAGGGTTATCCCGCCCTGCTTAAAATCACAACATGGGATTAACCCTGCGGGGGAGAAATTTTCGTCGGGTTTGTTTTTCCATTGTACAGGTAGTTTGAGGTTTGAAAATTAAAATTTCCAAACTTAACTCCCTGTCCTATTTTTGGGGAGCATCATATTATATACAAACGAAATAAACGGCTATGTCATCCCTACAATTACTGGTTTTAAAGTTGGAATAAGCGCAGGGCTAAACGGAGAAATACGGCAGGAAAGAAACCTGCCATTGAATCTTTTTACTCACGACACAATGCGTGTTACAGTTTTAGGAGATGGCAAAGTAGGCATTGGCGATTTCTTTACCGTGGAGCCGAAAAAGCGGTTGGATGTATTTGATTCTACCGATGCACAGTTGCTGATAACTAATCAGGATTTTTTCTTCCTGGTTCTTTAATGAGATTCTCTAAAGCAGTAAGTCTCTCGCTTAGTTTGGTTAGCTCTTCGGAATATTGGTTGTTACTATTAATTGTAAGTCCGTACGCATTTGCTGTCTGATTGTGCATCTGATTAAAAACATACTTCTCATCAAATGCAATAATATCTTCCGGCTTCATTTCAAACACTTCGGCAATCCGCTCTAACTTTGAGAAAGGCAAATCTACCTCGTTGTTCTCAAGGCGGCTGTAGCCGGATTGAGTTATATCTAACTGAGCAGCCATAAAATCCTGCGTAAGATTTTTCAGCTCGCGGAGCTTCTTTATTTTATGTCCGATAAACATGGAACCTGCGGTATTCATTGGCTGCATAAATTATGAGCCATAAATGTAAAGTATTCCTTTTCATTTGCGAATCTAAATAAAGAAAAAATATTTTTGAGCGATGGTTTTTCAGGCAGCGGCAGATAAAAAACTAAAGTAATAATAGCACAATAAAAAAGTAGCTTTGAGTTAATAAAAACAAAGCGATGAAAACATTCTTTACGAGTATCCTAATAGTAAGTCTCTTCTGTGTAAGCAATGCTCAGAATCTTGTGCCCAATGGGAGTTTTGAGGATATTTCAAATTGTCCTCAAAGTGAAAACGAGGTTTTTTTAGCAAATGGGTGGAGTTCATTTGGAAAAACACCAGATTATTTTAATTCATGCGATTTATCTCAATTGTATGGCGTACCAATCAATTCAGGTGGATATCAGAAAGCTGCGACAGGAATTGCATATTGTGGGTTGTTTACTTATGCCGGAATATTTAAAAATTATAGGGAATTAATTGGCGCTCAATTAAAATCTTCCTTAATAAACGGAAGAAAATATTTTGTAAGTCTTAAAGTATGTCTTGCGGAAAATTCTAATTGTGCAACTAATAACATTGGAATAAAATTTTCTACCCAAACATTTAATGAATTATTATCTGCTCCAATTAATAACAACGCGACTATTCATTCTAATTCAATAATATTAGATACAGCAAATTGGGTTATAGTTTCAGGGGCATTTATAGCTGATTCAGCTTATAAATACATTATCGTAGGTAATTTTTTTATTGATTCTAAAACAGATTCTATAATACACCATGGAAATCTATGTAATGCCTATTATTTCATAGATGATGTCTGTGTATCATCTGATTCATTAGACTGTAAGTTAATCACGAGTGCAAATCAATTTTTTGACCCTGATAAAATCTTTGTTTATCCCAATCCATCTTCAACAAAAATTTATATTAGTAAAACTTCATCATTTTTTAGTGTAACACTTATTAATGTTTTAGGAGAAAGAATAAGAATATTTCAAAATCAGAATACAATTGATGTATCTGACCTACCTGAAGGAATTTACTTTATAGTACTTACAACTAATAATAAATCAATAATCAAAAAGCAATTCATTTTTCATTAATTTTTTAAACCACTATTTTATGAAAAACCAATTCTACAAATTAAGCATGATAATAGGTTTATCATGTTTTTTCTATTCAATCAGTGTTGCTCAAACACCCTGGAACACAAACGGAAACAGTAACACCGGAGACACGAGTTTTATCGGTACAAAGGATTACAATGACTTGATAATCAAAACAGATTCTGTAACAAGAATTACCATCTCGAAAGATGGAGATGTAAATATTAACGACAAGATTATCATTCCATCAGAAGGAAGCGAAGGAAGCGGTGTTTATATTAATAACAATATGAATGTGAGCGGAACCGTAACAGTTGATTCACTTTATGGAAATTCAGATGATTTAAGAATTAAGAGTAATTTGAATTTACCAGATAAATGGATTCACGCTGATAGTCTAAGATGTCGAGTAATTCATGTTGGGGACAGCTCTATAAATATTGGTGGTACTGGTCCTATTGGGTTTAATAATAATATTTTTTCAACGAACGGTTCCTTACGCATCCAAAGCAATGCAGCTAATAATTTCAGCACTATAATAAATGCAGGAACGCTGGCGCGAGTTTGCAACTCGTGCCTGTTTTAACCTTTAAGTTTTTAACTTAAATATCTATGAAAAAATCTTTGATAGAAACATTTAAAAGTTTTCCAATTTTATACAATGTGTTTAGTGTTACATTTAATTCTCCTCTTTCCAATCGGCTTAAAGTGCTAATGTCTAAATCAATTTCATAACACAAATTTGTCTGTGAAAAACCTTTCAGTTTTCTATATTTCTGTACATTTCTGCCAATGGCTTTTCGTATGTTTTTTTCCGAGGGATATTTCACCCCACAAAAATTTAACAATAAAAGCTTGCTTTTGTAGGACTATACTCCTATGTTTGAATCGAAAACAGAACTCCCTTATGAAATTAATGTTAGTAAGTACTCTTATCATAAGTATATTAGGCGGAAGGAATATCGCTACTGCACAGAACCTTGTGCCGAATGGGAGCTTTGAGGAATATTCTTCTTGCCCTGATTTTGTAGGAGAAATAAATAAAGCTAATTATTGGAAACTTATCCTTAATTCACCAGATTTCTTCTCTGATTGTACTATAAATAATCAAATCTCTGTTCCTAATAATTTTGCTGGAGATCAATTTCCTTTTGATGGACATTCTTATGCTGGTTTTGTCACAATTGAACCACCTAATCTTTATTATAGAGAAATTCTTGGGACGAAATTATCTAATGCTTTAATACCGGGAAAACTATATCATGTGTCAATGCGTGTATCTAGGGGACACAATGCCTCTGCAACTATTGTAACAGCAAGTAATAAAATTGGAATCCGGTTCACAACATCTGCTTATCCTATTTCAAATTACTCAATCATAAATAATTATGCCCAGTTGTATGAAGATTCAGTAATTACCGATACTAACCAATGGATTTTACTTAGCTGGAATTATGTCCCCGATTCTAACTATACTCATTTTTACATAGGAAATTTCTTTGATAATGCACATACAAATATAATAAATTATGGTTCAGTTTCACCTTCAACTGCCTATTATTATTTAGACAGTATAAACATTATTTGTAACAGCGAAAATTGTTTGACAGGGGTGGAAAGTGCTGATAAAAGTTCATTAGTTTATATTACTCCCAATCCATCATCAGAAAGTATAACTATATCTTCTCTTTTAAAAAAAGAATTTAAGTATGGGGTGATTGATATAATAGGAAGAGAAATAACAACTGGTTTAGCAAAAGGTTCTATAATAATTGAAACTTCTGAATGGGCAAGTGGTATTTATTTTTTCAAGATTCAAATCAATAATCAAATCATTCAAAAACAATTAATCATTCATCATTAAATTTCTACTGCAATGAAAACAAATCAGATTTTAGCAGGGTTAGTTGTAATAGTATTACTCGCCCTTAGTTACAATAATGGATTTGCTCAAACCTCCATTGTTGCAGACACAATTAAAAACACCTGTGGGGAGGAAGGTAGCAGCGACATCTTGTTTCGTTTATGCGATTCAACTATTTTGCAGTTAAGTTCGGAGGATAATGGTAAAGTAAGAATTAACACAAATCTTGAGGTACCTAATGGCTATGTGCGTATGGATAGCATTCGTTCGCGTGTAATTCATGTTGGTGATAGTTCAATTGTAATTGGTACACCACAAAATGCAATACCCGGTTCCAATAATCTCTATACTAACAACGGCTCCTTACGCATCCAAAGCAACGCAGCGAATAACTTTAGCACCATAATAAATGCAGGAATCTCTGCGGGAGTAGGCATCGGCAATTCGTTTCCACAAGAGAAGCTACAGATTCATCAGGATGACATTGGCGGAGTACATCAATCCGTTTATACATTATTTACAAACGAACTCAATGGATATTCGATTTCTCCTCTGCCAGGATTTAAAGTAGGGATAAGCTCCGGCTTAAACGGAGAAATACGGCAGGAAAGAAACCTGCCGCTTAACTTCTTTACTGATAATATTCAGCATGTTACAGTTTTAGCGAACGGTAATGTGGGGATAGGGGACTTTTTTACTGTCGAACCGAAAAAGCGGTTGGATATATTTGATTCAACTGATGCTCAATTGATTTATTCTATTTCAAAAATTTTCTTAACCGGAACATCTAACGCGTTAGCAATCTCATGAAGATAATAAGCCGACGGATTTGTTTTACCGTTCTCAACACGCTCTACGCTTTGAGGATCTTTGTCACACTTCATAGCAAGAGCTGCCTGAGACATATTTTTTTCCTGTCTGATTTTTTTAATCTGATTTCCCAGTTTCTTAAGAAAAATTTCTTTCCGCACTATTCTGCTTTAGCGAATGGAAAGATGAAGAGGTGTGAAATTTATATCATCAACAAATCAGTTGATGTTTGTAAAATGTTATTATATTTGTTCTACTTTATGAAAAAAGAAATTCTATTTCTACTTCTTTCTCTTTCTCCTGTGTTTTTAAATGCACAAAATCTAGTACCGAATGAAAGTTTTGAGGAGTACGATAATTGTCCAAACAGTTACTCTGAAATCAATAAATCTATTGGATGGAACTCGTTTTATGAGACTCCTGATTATTATAATTCTTGTTGCACATCAGGAGTTGTAGGTGTCCCTAATAATGCAGGAGGTTTCCAAAATGCTTTCAAAGGGAATGCATACGCTGGATTATATTCTTATGCGGAAGACGCTGGAAAAAATTCCCGTGAATTTATTGGTGCAGAATTAAATAGCCCATTAAGCATTGGGCAAAAATATTATGGATGTTTTAAAGTAAATCTTGCAGATAATTCAAAATGTGCTACGAATAATATTGGAGTTTTACTTTCTGTAAACAAAATAAATTATAAATATCCTCTTGCTTTAAATAACCATGCAACTTTTTTTTCCAGTTCGATAATCTCTGATACTAAAAACTGGATAACTATTGCAGGTTCATTTATTGCAGATTCCGCTTATAAATACATCATCCTCGGCAACTTCTTTACAGATAATATGACAAACAAATTAATCTTAAACGGGAATACTTGTATGTCTTACTATTTTATAGATGACATTAACATTTCATTAGATTCTGCAAGTTGTAACACTATCATTGATAACACAAACAAAACATCTATTAATCAGTTTTCTATTTCACCTAACCCTGCTGATAAAAAAATTTTTATCAATTCAGGTTCGATAGTTTCGTATTCATTGAATTCTATTTTGGGAAGTATCATACAATCAGGAACTACTTATGAGAAATCTTGGATAGATGTTTCTCAAATTCAAAGTGGGATTTACTTTTTAAAAGTTCAATTTAATAATTCAATCATTCAACAAAAATTAATCATCGTTCATTAAAATAAAATACCATGAAACCAAATCAAACAATTGGAAAGGTGATAGTTGCACTATTGCTTGTTCTTGCTTACAATACAGCAAAATCGCAAGTGGCTGTAACAGCCGATACCATCAAAAACACATGTGTTATTGAAGGAGAGGAAACCAATGTCAGTGACATTTTATTTAGGTTATGCGATTCTACAGTTATGAAATTAAGTGTAACGAATGGAAATGTTCAAATTAATTCTAATCTACAAATTCCTAACGGAAATCTCTTAGTGGATAGTATCAGAACAAGAGCTATTCACATTGGAGATAGTTCAATAACAATAGGAAGCTTGCCACCTGTTGGAAATACTTTTGGTGGAAACAATTTTATAACTGCCACCGGCGACTTATTTATCCAAAGCGGCAACAGCGCTCCCAACACCATCTTAAACCAAACCAATGGCAATGTCGGCATCGGTGCAGGTGCAAATCTTGGTGTTACAGGTCCACAGGAAAAGTTGCACATTCACAGATGGAGTGCTTTGTTAGGTCCAACTTTACCTTCTTATGCCTTGTTTAGCAATGGCTATTCAAATACTAATACCGGCTTTAAAATAGGTATTGATTCTTTCCGTAATGCAGAGGTAAGGCAACAGTTGAATCAGCCGTTGAATTTTTTTACCCACGACACCATTCGTGTGACAATTTTGGGAAATGGTAAGGTAGGCATAGGCGATTTCTTTACCGTGGAGCCAAAAAAGCGTTTGGATATATTTGATTCAACTGATGCCCAATTGAGATTAACCTACGAACCCTGGGCAGCCCTAAACAGGTTGACATTTACCGATTTTAAAACTACAGCAGGTGGAAATTTGCTTATCAGACCTTTCAAAAACCTGAACAGCGATCCGCATTTAACCAATGCGGATTATGGCGTGGTAGGTATTTGCATGGGCACTCTGCCTGATTATTATTCGGGTGGCACACCGGGACCAATAGTAAATAATCAATATTTAGCTTTAGATGTCAACGGTCAGCAAAACCTGCGGACTGTAACACAAGATACCACACTCGAAAAGTGTTCTCGTGGGGGATGAAAGTAATTCAAATTAATACAAATTTTCTTTTTTCAATTCTGGCATATTTTCAAAAAAGCAACTAATGTGTATCTCTAAAACAGCGGAAATTTTTAATAGAGTAGTAACAGTTATGGGTTTACCTTTTTCAATATGGAATATTGCAGATTTATCTAAACCTATACTAAAACCAAGTTCTTCTAAAGTCATATCTTTTTGCTTTCTATACTTAGTAATATTACCGCCTATGACAATAAAACAATCTTTTATTTTGTTTGTGCGGTTTCTCACAAACACAAATAATTTAGATTTTTTTCTTAAAAGAGTTGCTTATTTATACAACTTCATTATTTTTACAAAGCAATTATTAATTAAATGAGTAATTTGGTTATTATGAAAACAATAATCAAAATACAAATTCTAATGCTACTCATAGGATTACATAGTATTGGTAATTCTCAGAACTTAGTCCCTAATCCAAGTTTTGAGGAATATACAGACTGTCCAAATGATATTGGACAGACTTATAAAGCTACAGGATGGAAGTCATTTTGCGGAACACCAGACTATTTTCATGCTTGTGGAGTAAGCGATGTTGGTATTCCAATGAATTCTTTTGGAAGCCAAGATGCTGCAAGCGGAAATGCCTACTGTGGACTTTTTACTTCTTTTGGATTAGTACAAAATTATCGAGAATTTATTGGAGCAAAACTTCTCAATAAACTTGAGATAGGTCATAAATATTTTATAAGTATTAAGACAAGTTTAGCTGATGAATCAAATTGCTCAACAGATAATTTAGGTGTATTATTTTCAATGGTTCTTTACCAAGATTCAAGTTCTGTTACAATTCACAATTATGCAAAGATTTATTCGCATTTTATAATTAATAATAAAACAAGTTGGACAATCATTTCAGGAAATATTATTGCAGATTCTGCTTACCAATATATTATCGTTGGAAATTTTTTTACTGATGCTCTTACAAATAAAGTAATCTATTCCGGAAGTTTATGTAATGCTTATTATTTTATAGATAATATCTGTGTTTCAGAAGATTCCTTAGGATGCGAATTAAATACAAAGTCAATTGATAATACTTCTAAGGACAATATCAATGTTTACCCAAATCCTGCGGACCAAAAAATCTATATAAATACAAATTCCGTTTTCGTGTATTCCTATTCGCTTTTTTCGCTCTTGGGAAAGGAAATATTGCACTCAGAAACTAATTATAATACTGAAATAGATATTTCTCGTGTTCTTTCAGGAATTTATTTTTTAAGAATTCAATATAATAATAAGATTATTCAGCAAAAACAATTAATCGTTCATTACTAAAATTTATAACTATGAAAACAAGCCAAACACTAAGAACAATAATAGTAACACTATTATTCGCTACGAGTTTTAGTATCTGCAAGTCACAGACATCTGTTACGGCTGATACTATCAAAAATACTTGCGAAGAAGAAAATGCAAGCGATATCTTGTTCAAGATATGCGATTCAACTATAATGCAATTAAATGTCAGCGATGGGAATGTTAGAATTAATACCAACCTTGAGATACCCAATGGTTATATCCACATAGATAGTATTAGAGCTCGCGCAATACATGTAGGTGATAGTTCAATATTTATTGGCGCTAGTGGAGCGCTTCCTGGGTCAAATAATATTTATACAACGAACGGCTCCTTACGCATCCAAAGCAATACAAACAATAATTTCAGCACTGTTATCAATTCAGGTGTTACAGCAGGAGTGGGCATAGGTAATTGGCTTCCGCAGCAAAAACTCCACATTCATCAGGATGATATAGGCGGAGTGCATCAGCCGGTTTATGCTTTGTTTACGAATGAAATAAACGGATATACTTTTCCTACCACCGGGTTTAAGGTGGGGATAGATGTAGGGCTGAATGGAGAAATAAGGCAGGAAAGGAATCTTCCGCTTAATTTTTTTACTAACAATACTCAGCGTGTTACAGTTTTAGCGAACGGTAATGTGGGGATAGGGGACTTTTTTACTGTCGAACCGAAAAAGCGGTTGGATATATTTGATTCAACTGATGCTCAATTGATTTATTCTATTTCAAAAATTTTCTTAACCGGAACATCTAACGCGTTAGCAATCTCATGAAGATAATAAGCCGACGGATTTGTTTTACCGTTCTCAACACGCTCTACGCTTTGAGGATCTTTGTCACACTTCATAGCAAGAGCTGCCTGAGACATATTTTTTTCCTGTCTGATTTTTTTAATCTGATTTCCCAGTTTCTTAAGAAAAATTTCTTTCCGCACTATTCTGCTTTAGCGAATGGAAAGATGAAGAGGTGTGAAATTTATATCATCAACAAATCAGTTGATGTTTGTAAAATGTTATTATATTTGTTCTACTTTATGAAAAAAGAAATTCTATTTCTACTTCTTTCTCTTTCTCCTGTGTTTTTAAATGCACAAAATCTAGTACCGAATGAAAGTTTTGAGGAGTACGATAATTGTCCAAACAGTTACTCTGAAATCAATAAATCTATTGGATGGAACTCGTTTTATGAGACTCCTGATTATTATAATTCTTGTTGCACATCAGGAGTTGTAGGTGTCCCTAATAATGCAGGAGGTTTCCAAAATGCTTTCAAAGGGAATGCATACGCTGGATTATATTCTTATGCGGAAGACGCTGGAAAAAATTCCCGTGAATTTATTGGTGCAGAATTAAATAGCCCATTAAGCATTGGGCAAAAATATTATGGATGTTTTAAAGTAAATCTTGCAGATAATTCAAAATGTGCTACGAATAATATTGGAGTTTTACTTTCTGTAAACAAAATAAATTATAAATATCCTCTTGCTTTAAATAACCATGCAACTTTTTTTTCCAGTTCGATAATCTCTGATACTAAAAACTGGATAACTATTGCAGGTTCATTTATTGCAGATTCCGCTTATAAATACATCATCCTCGGCAACTTCTTTACAGATAATATGACAAACAAATTAATCTTAAACGGGAATACTTGTATGTCTTACTATTTTATAGATGACATTAACATTTCATTAGATTCTGCAAGTTGTAACACTATCATTGATAACACAAACAAAACATCTATTAATCAGTTTTCTATTTCACCTAACCCTGCTGATAAAAAAATTTTTATCAATTCAGGTTCGATAGTTTCGTATTCATTGAATTCTATTTTGGGAAGTATCATACAATCAGGAACTACTTATGAGAAATCTTGGATAGATGTTTCTCAAATTCAAAGTGGGATTTACTTTTTAAAAGTTCAATTTAATAATTCAATCATTCAACAAAAATTAATCATCGTTCATTAAAATAAAATACCATGAAACCAAATCAAACAATTGGAAAGGTGATAGTTGCACTATTGCTTGTTCTTGCTTACAATACAGCAAAATCGCAAGTGGCTGTAACAGCCGATACCATCAAAAACACATGTGTTATTGAAGGAGAGGAAACCAATGTCAGTGACATTTTATTTAGGTTATGCGATTCTACAGTTATGAAATTAAGTGTAACGAATGGAAATGTTCAAATTAATTCTAATCTACAAATTCCTAACGGAAATCTCTTAGTGGATAGTATCAGAACAAGAGCTATTCACATTGGAGATAGTTCAATAACAATAGGAAGCTTGCCACCTGTTGGAAATACTTTTGGTGGAAACAATTTTATAACTGCCACCGGCGACTTATTTATCCAAAGCGGCAACAGCGCTCCCAACACCATCTTAAACCAAACCAATGGCAATGTCGGCATCGGTGCAGGTGCAAATCTTGGTGTTACAGGTCCACAGGAAAAGTTGCACATTCACAGATGGAGTGCTTTGTTAGGTCCAACTTTACCTTCTTATGCCTTGTTTAGCAATGGCTATTCAAATACTAATACCGGCTTTAAAATAGGTATTGATTCTTTCCGTAATGCAGAGGTAAGGCAACAGTTGAATCAGCCGTTGAATTTTTTTACCCACGACACCATTCGTGTGACAATTTTGGGAAATGGTAAGGTAGGCATAGGCGATTTCTTTACCGTGGAGCCAAAAAAGCGTTTGGATATATTTGATTCAACTGATGCCCAATTGAGATTAACCTACGAACCCTGGGCAGCCCTAAACAGGTTGACATTTACCGATTTTAAAACTACAGCAGGTGGAAATTTGCTTATCAGACCTTTCAAAAACCTGAACAGCGATCCGCATTTAACCAATGCGGATTATGGCGTGGTAGGTATTTGCATGGGTACTCTGCCTGATTATTATTCGGGCGGCACACCGGGACCAATAGTAAATAATCAATATTTAGCTTTGGATGTCAACGGTCAGCAAAACCTGCGGACTGTAACACAGGACACAACGCTTGATAAAGTATTAGTGTGGGACGAGAGCAGCGACGGAAGAATTAAATACCGTACGCTTGGTTCGTTGGGTGGGATAACAACTTGTTCTGATGCTGCACTGAACTATGTAACAAAATTTTATCCTAATACTTCTACTTTCTGTCGGAGTCAGATATATGACAATGGAATCTCTGTCGGTATTGGTACTAATACTCCAATAAGCTCTAACTTATTGGATATTTTATATCATCCTTCTATTCCAACAACTAATGCCCACGCAATAAGTGCTTTGCTTTATAATGGAGATAAAGAAAATGCAGCGATTTATGGTGAAAATAATTCACATCCTGCAGGTTGGAGTTCTTATGGTGTATTTGGTTGTGCTAAAGGAACAAATTATCAAGGATCTAATATTGGGATTTATGGACGGGCTGAAAATTCAGATTTAAGTATAGGAGTTCAAGGGTTAGCTCTTGGGAGCTCAAAAATTAATATAGGGGGACTATTTATTGGTTTGGGATACAGTGGCACAACCATATCAAAAATAGGTGGTTTTTTTAGTTCAGGAAGTCTTGGTGGATTATATCCTCAACGAGTTGATATAGGAACATATGCAACTATTATAGGTGTATCTTCAAACAATGAAAATAAATTTGCAATTTATGGTAATGCAGGCAATTTCGATAACCCATCTGAAAACTATTGGGCTGGATATTTTAATGGTAATCTTGGAACTACTACTGCCGGTCTATTTCAAACTTCTGACTCCACTTTAAAACAAAATATTCAAATTTTTTCCGGTGATTCGGCTTTAAAATTACTCAGAGGTTTGAATCCAAGAACATACAACTTTGATACCATTGGTTTCCCTCAAATGGCTTTGCCGAAAGGTAACCAATACGGTTTAATAGCCCAAGATGTAAACCAAGTGTTACCGGGATTGATAAAACAAACTACATTCCCATCATTCTCAGACTCTACGGGGGCTATAGTTTCAGATTCGGTTAATTATCTATCACTTAACTATATCGGTCTTATTCCCATCCTCGTCAGCGGAGTCAAGCAACTCGACTCCATTCAAGCCTCTCTTCCACTCAAATTAGATAACGGACTTTCTCCTAATACTGTAACAGGTCAGTTGCAGTGGGGCGGCTCCCCGCTGTTACACACCACCGAAATCCCGATGGTGAATGGCGATGGCAACGAACAAGATATTTATTTTTCAGGTCAAACCACTATGCAAAATGCGCTTGCCAATATAGGCATTGGCTATCCTACAGACAGCGCGCTTGCTGCCAAGCTCGATGTGCTGAATGTGAACTCATCCGGTACCGGTTTTGATTACACTAACCAGTATGCGGGCAGGTTTATAAACACCGGCGAAAGTGTTTATGAAGTTGCGCCATTAGATATTCATTCGCCCGGAATTACCGGCTTGTATGCCAAAAGCGATGTTACAGGTCCGAGTGTGAATGTAGGTGGAGAGTTTTCTGCGGAGAATGGTTACTGGAATATTGGCGGCAGGGGCGAATCTATGGGAGACGGTACCATTAATATTGGTTTAATGGGCAATGCAGATAATGGAGATTTAATAAACATAGGCGTATATGGCGACCCCACCTTGATTGAGTACGCAATTATGGGACTATACAACAGCGTAGGTGTTTACGGAAAGGGAAGAATAGGCATACTGGGTTACAGCGACGGAGAAGATACTTTATCGTACGCCGGATATTTTATGGGTGATGTTACAACTACGGGTGATTATTACCAGGTTTCGGATGCCCTGTTCAAGCAGGATATACAACCAATGAAAAAGAATGCTGCATTGGATATTATCAATCAGTTAAATCCGGAGACTTATACTTTCAGACAAAATCACAAGGGTTTATCTTTTCCTGATGGGAAACAATACGGACTTATATCCGGAGATGTAGAAAAAGTATTGCCGGGTCTTGTAAAGAAAACTTATACAGCCCCTCAACTGAATGCAAAAGGTAAACTTGTTTCAGAGCCGGTAGAATATAAAGCGCTTAACTATACCGGCTTTGTCCCCATTCTGATTGCAGGCATGAAAGATTTGGATTCAGCCCGGAAAGCAGAAGAGCAAGTGAAAAACGAACTGCAACAGCAGGTGGGTGAATTGCAGAAGCAGCTTAATGCAATACAAACACAGTTAAAGGAATTGCAGGACTGCTGCCACAATGATGGATTAGGGAATAATTCAAACCCTGCTGCTACACCGATATTGAAACGAAACAGCAGCGCCGTTGAATTATCGAACGCCATCCTCCTTGATCAGAACAGCCCCAATCCATTTGCCGAGCAAACCACCATTACTTTCACTATTCCCGAAAGTGTAACAGAGGCAAAAATTATTTTTTACACGGTTACAGGCAGTGTGTTAAAGACCGTAACCATCACTTCAAAAGGCGAAGGAGCGTTAACCGTATATGCTTCTAACCTGAGCAGCGGCATTTACCTTTATTCACTCGTAGCTGACGGGCAAACCATTGACACGAAGAAGATGACGAAGATGAGATAAGTGTAACAAAAGTGTATTTCAATTCTAACGGGCGGCGGGAAGATTTCCCGCCGCCCGTTATATTACAATACTTAGGTAGTTCTTTATTATTAGAAAACTACTGATCTCACAGATTAAGACTTATTCAATGCTACAATGCACATCTTGCTGTAACACTTTCCAAACTATCCTTTTTATGAACACATCTTTTACTTGCTTTAATGCTTTGATTGACGGAGGGTTCCGAAAAGGAAACCCTCCTGCGACAGAATTGTGAGTTGAAATATCAAACTTCATCTATACCTTTCACCTCGTACAAATTCTTTCAGATGAAAAAAAGCATTTTACTATTTATCGTTTCCTTTCTTACTGTTACTGTTTCGGCTCAGTATCATCCCACAACTCCGCCCGGTACTTTCAGAAGTAAGGATAATCCGTATTACTGGAAGAACCGTCCGCCCTATGCCGGTTACTGGCAGCAGGATGTTGCCTATAAAATTGATGCCACCATTGATGAAACTACCGACATTCTTGACGGGCATGAAATACTTACCTACTGGAATAATTCTCCGGACACATTGCCTTTTGTTTTTTTTCATCTCTATCAGAACATGAATCTGAAAGGGGGTCATGTGGAAAACCTGAACCGTAATAATAATTCAAAACCTAAACTCGGTAAATACCAGTCACAAGGACTGGGAGAACCGATTGAATACATCCGTGTAAACGGAAAGGATTTAAAAACGGTAACAGACTTTACGGTGATGAAAGTCTTTTTAGAGAAGCCGATATTACCCGGTGATTCTATTGTGTTTGATATCAAGTTCAAAACCTATTGGGATTCGGACGGTAGTTTGCGAAGCCGCTTCAAAGTGTTTGATGCTTATGGTTTCAGACATTATGACGGGGTACACTGGTATCCGCGGATATGTGTGTACGACAAAAAATTCGGATGGGATACCTTTCAGCATCTCGGTAAAGAATTTTATGGGGATTTCGGTTCTTACGAAGTTTCCTTAAACTTCTCAAGCAACTATGTGATAGGCGCAACCGGTACATTGCAAAACAGAAGTGAAGTATTGCCCGATGAACTCCGGCAGAAACTGGATGTAAATAATTTTGCTAATAAAACATGGGACTCACCACCGTCTGTTGTAACACCTTACAATAAAGATGAACGAAAAACCTGGAAATATTTTGCAGAGAATGTTCATGACTTCGCCTTCACTGCTGACCCGACTTATCGTATGGGTGAGGCAGAATGGAATGGTATAAAAGTTTATACGCTTGCTCAGGAGCCACATGCTTCCGGCTGGGTGAAGGTAGCAGACTACATGGCGATGTGCCTGAAGTTGTTCTCTGAAGATTTCGGAATGTATGCGTGGCCTCAGATTACTGCGGCAGATGCGCGTGATGGTATGGAATACCCGATGCTGAATCTTGATGGTGGAAGTTTCCCCGGTAGCAACGGGCTGTACTCACATGAACTTGGTCACGAGTGGTTCTTTGGCATGGTCGGTAATAACGAAACTTACCGCGCCGCACTTGACGAGGGCTTCACGCAGTTTCTGACAGCGTGGGCGCTTACTAACATTGACGAAAAACAAAACTGGCGGGGTAATTACAGAAATAAGTATTATCAACGGTACAAAGAACCGGTTTCTGCAACAGATGGAAATGTGTATCTCGGTTATCTCTTTGATGCAATCAAAGGCACAGAACCCGAACCGCTTAACACGCACTCTGATGCTTTTGACGGAGCGCTGGGTCATGGCGGAGGATATCGCCATGTTTATTTTAAAACAGCCACCATGTTGTATAATTTACAATATGTACTGGGAGATACTCTATTTCAGAATGCTATGAAGCATTATTTCAACCAATGGAAAATCTGTCATCCTTATTTTGAAGACTTCCGTAATTCAATTATCAGTTACACACATAACGATCTCAACTGGTTTTTCGATCAATGGTTGGAAACCACCAAAACCATTGACTATGGAATTAAATGTGTAAAAAAGGGAAAGGAAAAAGACAGTTACCGGATTCTGTTCAAACGCTATGGAAGAATGGAAATGCCGCTCGATTTTACTGTAACATCAAAGGACGATAAGCAGTATGATTTCTATATTCCTAACACATGGTATCAGAAAAAAACGGAAGCTATGGTTTTGCCAAAATGGTACGGATGGGATAAACTTCACAAGACTTATACGGCAACTGTTACAGTTCCCGGAGGAATAAAAAATGTGCAGATAGATCTAACCAATCGTTTAGCTGATGTGAATATGCTGGATAACAGTAAAAAGTGTCCTGTTGATTTCCGCTTTGATTCGCAGGTAAGTAATGCGTCTGACTGGAAACATTACAAACTATTCTGGCGACCCGACCTATGGTATAATTCTATGGATGGATTCCAAACCGGACTTCATTTGGAAGGGAACTTCTATAATTACCGTCACATTTTTTCACTGACTGCATGGTACAATACAGCGCTGTTACAGAACGCTACTTACGATTACGGATTAACAAAAGGACAATTGAAATATCATCAACCGGTTGCATTAAACTTTAGTTACAGAACCAATATCAGAAGAGGTTTTTATCAAATGTTCTTTAATGCAAATGGAAAATACCTTGATGGGCTGGTGAAAGGTTCGCTTGGAGTAGATATGGATTTAAACAAAAGAAGCTCACTTTCAATAACCGTAAATTCACTTTACCGGCATGACAGTACCGCTGCTGCTTATGCTCTGTATCCCGGAGAGTGGGGGCTTAATAAATGGAACAATTTTGTAAATCTGAGCTTACTTAGAAACTATAATTATATAGGAGGAAATGGCAATATTAATATCTCGCTTCGTTCCAGCAGTTTACTGAGTGATTTTAATTATTCAGCTATCTCGTTTACTGAAAACAACTATCAGAAGATGGGTAAATTGGATTTGAACACCCGTGCTATCATTCAATACGGCACAGGAAGATTTCCCGGATCAAGCGCTCTCTATCTTGCGGGAGCAAATCCTTCTGAGTTGACGGATAATAAATATTTACGTTCCCGTGCTTTCGTTCCTGCAGATTGGTTAGGATATGGAAATACAATCAATCACTTTCAGCAAGGTGGTGGATTGAATCTGCGCGGCTATGCGGGTTATTTAGTGGCTCAAGAAAATAACGGAGATGGAAATGTTTATACAGTTTACAAAGGGAACAGTGGCGCTGCCATCAATGCGGAATTAGAATTTGATCGCCTTGTAAAGTTTGCACCCAAGTTCCTGCGCAACACATTCAAATTGGATACTTACTTGTTTGGTGATGCAGGAGTTATCGGGTACAAAAGAACAGATAATACCAATGCAGTTTCAGCGCTTAGAGCTGATGCCGGTATAGGAGCGGCGCTTACTATAAAAAGATTTCTGAATGTATTGGAGAAAACAAAGCCACTGACACTCCGCTTTGATGTGCCGTTTTTTATCAATCGCTCACCCAGCGCTGAACCGGATTACATTAAATTCCGCTGGGTAGTGGGAATCAACCGTGCATTTTAGTTGTCTGTGACTAACTAAGAAAAATAGAGTAGTATTGAGTGTTACAGTATGTAAAAGTCTGTTATAACCATGAAATATTATAGAGGAGATAAAGTGTTTTTAATTCAAACTCGTGAAGTGGCAGTGGTTACACGGGCTGATAATGACGAGTTAATATATGTAGATGCAGGAGGAATGGAAATCCCGGTTTTCACCTCTGAAATCTCTAAAGACATTAACAGTGAAGTATTGTTGGATGATAAAACAGAAAATCATTCAGCAACTAAACAAAAAAATATTCTTCAACCGGAAGAACTTGGATTGTTTATTTGCCTTGATCCAATAAAACAGTCCGGTGAAATTTCAGAGTTTAATATTTACATAGTCAACTGTTTTAATTTGGAGTTACAGTTTTCTTTTCAGTTTTTCCATGGAGGAAACGAAGTGTTTTCATTGACAAAAAATATAACTTCGCAGAATTACCTGCTGCTTTATTCTATTGACTATGATAAGTTGAATGAGAATCCTGTCTTTAACTTGAAAATCAGAAGAGAAGAAGGAAATAAAGAGTGGTTGTCATTTGAACAGAAAATCAAACCTAACAATCTTTTCAATAAAGAACAGAAAATCCCTCTCTTTTCTGATAATGTATTTGCCTACCGGTTATTGGAGAAATGGTCTGTCCCTGTTACAGCAGAGAAAGATTTTAAAAAGGAAAGATTAAAAGAGATTGAGGAAAGTGTGCTTCGCAAAATCAGTAATAATGAACCTAAGAAGAAAGTAATTTCTTACGAACCTGTTGCACATGAAATTGACTTGCATATAGAGAAACTATTGCCTGATTATAGTGGTATGAGTAATGCTGAAATCATTCAGTTTCAGCTAAAATGTTTTCGGAGTGCATTGGAGAAAGCAATTTCCGGAGGAGTAGAAAGATTTTATGCTATTCACGGATTAGGAAAAGGAAAATTACGGGAAGAAATTTTCCGAATTTTGCCGGAGTATCAGCAGGTGAAATCGTTTAAGAATGAATATCATCCGCGATATGGTTTCGGTGCCACAGAAATTCTTTTAAAATAACTACAGTTCTTTGTAATCATTAATAAATATTTCTGCTTGTACATAACTGATGTTGTGTTACAGCAGAGATTAAAAAATAGCTGCAAACGAAGCCATCGCTCCCTAACGGGAGAGGAAAGTCCGGACAGCACAGAGCGCCGCACCACCTAACGGGTGGGTACAGAGTAATCTGTAACAGACAGTGCCACAGAAAATTACTTCTCTGCCGATTTTTATCGGAAGGGTAAAGGTGAAAATGTGAGGTAAAAGCTTCACAGCTTCTTCGGGTAACCGGAGTTGCGGGTAAACCTTGCGGGCTGAAAGGTCAAATAAATTCCGGCATTAAGCTGCTCGCTTAAGTTTCTCCGGTTTACCGGCGAACACGGAACGGGTTGACTGCTCGAGTGCGCCAGCGATGACGCTCGCAGATAAATGATGGCTGCTCCGGTTCAACCGGAAGACAGAATCCGGCTTATGAATTTGCAGCTTGCCCGCCTGACTTGTTCAGGCGGGCTTTTTTATTAACAAACGGTGGATAAGTTTATAAATAATTTATTTATCCGTTTACTTGACATTGCCCCACTGAATGTCGTAATTTTATATATACTAAAATCAATCTTATGAATGCTGTAGAAAAAATTAAATCATGGGGTGACAGACACCACCCCAAGTGGTTAGATGCTTTGCGTATCTTACTGGGTATTGTTCTTTTCTATAAAGGATATATTTTTATGAGCGATACAAATGTGTTACAGGATATGATACGAAACAGCCGGTACGGCGAAGTATCTTTCTTTCTGTTACACTACATCATTTTTGCACAGGTATTTGGCGGCGCTATGATTATCTGGGGAATAGCTACCCGTATTGCCGTTCTTGTTCAGATACCGATACTGGTGGGCGCTATCATTTTTGTAAATACACAACAGGGAATTTATTCGGTGATGAATGATGAACTATGGTTTTCAATCATAGTTCTCTTCCTGCTTCTATTCTTTCTTGTTGAAGGTTCAGGTCCATGGTCACTGGATGAAATGATAAGAAAAAATGCAGAAAGAGATGATCCTTCTTATTATTTAGATCATCCACATCAATAACTATGAAAACTTCCTGAGATTCAACAGCAAATCTTCTGCATCTTCGCCTCGTGATTCAAACGGATGTATGTATTATAGGAGCAGGACCGGGAGGAAGTGTTACAGCGCTTTTCTTAGCGAAGAAAGGTATCAGTTGTGTATTGGTGGACAAGACAAAGTTCCCGCGTGATAAAATCTGCGGAGATGCTCTCAGCGGTAAATCAGTTGAGATTTTAAGAAAACTTGACGAGGAGATTATTGATGAACTGAATCTTTCTCCGATTCAGACCGGCTCGTGGGGAGTAAAGTTTGTAGCTCCCAATCTTAAACACATCCGTATTCCGTTTAAAAAAGATTTTAATAAACAGCAAAGACCTCCGGGATTCATTGCAAAGAGAATTGACTTTGATAATTTCTTAATAGAGAAAGTAAAACAAAACTCTTCCATTCAGCTATTGGAAGAAACTGAAATCAAAAATTTTATACCGGAAAACGACGGATGGATATTATCAGATGAAAGCGGAGAAAAAACGATTCATACAAAATTGGTAATCGCTGCTGACGGCGCTCATTCTGCTTTTGCAAAGCAGATTGGAAAAATTCAGGTGGAGCAAAGTCATTATTGTGCAGGCATAAGGGCTTACTATAAGGGTGTTACAGAAATGGATAAAGACAACTTTATTGAGCTGCATTTTATTAAAGAGTTTCTTCCCGGCTATTTCTGGATTTTTCCGCTTCCGAACGGAATGGCAAATGTCGGTGTGGGAATGAGAAGCGATTTTGTCAGCAGGAAAAAGGTGAACCTGAAAAAACAAATGCTGGAGATGATTGAGCATTATCCTTCGCTGAAAAAAAGATTTCAGCATGCAAAACTGGAAGGAGAGATAAAAGGATTTGGCTTACCGCTTGGCTCTAAGAAAAGAAAAATATCCGGCGAACGGTTTATGCTGATTGGCGATGCAGCTTCATTGATTGATCCGTTTACAGGCGAGGGAATCGGCAATGCCATGATGAGTGGAATGATTGCGGCAGAAGTGGCTGAAAAAAGTTTGAATGAAAATGGATTCTCCGCTGCTTCAATGTCAGTTTACGATGAAAAGGTTTACAAACGATTATGGAGTGAACTCCGTTTAAGCAAGCAGATGCAGGAATTGGTAAAATATCCGTGGCTGTTTAACATGGTGGTGAACAAAGCAAACAAAAGCAAGTTATTACAGGAAACTATCACATGCATGTTTGAAGACATGGATATGAGAGAGCAGCTAAGCAAGCCGTCATTCTACTTCAAACTGCTCTTTACAAACAGTTGAAAGAAATTATTTATAGAAAAAAACAGACTTGCAAAATTTAATCGTGCGGTTATCTTTGCAGTCCCATTTTTTAATGGTGGTCGGATTCCGTAGCTCAGCTGGTAGAGCATAACACTTTTAATGTTGGGGTCCTGGGTTCGAGTCCCAGCGGGATCACTGAAATAAACCGCAATTAATTAGCTGATAATTAGTTGCGGTTTTTTATTTTATTGAACTTAGAACACAATTTCACCTAAGATTTTATAGTCTCATATTTCGTTCCTTTGCTATCAGATTTGTATAGAGCAAGATGAAAAAAATGCAGAAATTGGATTCGCCTTTCTTTTCAGTAATTGTAACAACTTACAACAGAGCAGCCCTTTTAAAAAGAGCACTGAATTCTTTAATAACTCAAACGGAGAGAGACTGGGAAGCCATTATAGTGGATGATGGAAGCACAGATGATACTGAGACTCAGATGAATGATTATAAGAACGACGGAAGAATTAAATATTTTAAACATGAGCATAAAGGAGCTACGATTGCAAAGAATGAAGCAATTAAATGGTATTGTTGCATGAAAACTACAAGTAAAGGCAGGTAAGTATAAAAGAA
>CAYRJA010000047.1:0-22080 GCA_964424455.1 uncultured Bifidobacteriaceae bacterium | reverse complement strand
TCTTCGGTCGTTTCCCCATTATCCCATGAATAAGTGTAAGGCGCTGTTCCGCCGGTGGGTGTTAAATCTATAGTACCTGTTGTGCTGCCGTTACAGGAGATGTTGTAACCGCCGTTGTAAGTGGATTCCACTGTCGGTGCGGTCAGTACCGCCGGTTCTGTCAGTGTTCCGGATGCTGTAGCTGTACAGCCATTCGCATCCGTTACTGTTACATTGTAGGTGCCTGCTCCCAGATTGCTTAAATCTTCGGTGGTTTCTCCGTTATCCCAACTGTAAGTATATGGTGTTGCGCCGCCGGTTACAGTTAAATCTATGCTGCCATCTGTGTTGCCATTGCAGGAAATATTGTTGCCGTTGTAAGTCGGACTAACAGCAACCGGACTCAGTTCATCGGGTTCAGTTAAGGTGGTGGCTACTACATTAGTACAGCTATTGGCATCCGTAACCGTTACATTGTATGTGCCTGCTCCCAGATTGGTTAAGTCTTCGGTAGTTTCTCCATTATCCCAGCTATAAGTGTATGGCAAAGTCCCGCCTGTTACAGTTAAATCTATTGAGCCAGTTCCGTTTCCATTACATGAAATGTTGAATCCACCTGCAAAGGTTGGGCTTAACGACTCTGATTTCAGTGAATCCGGCTCAGTCAGTGTAGCCGTGTAGGTACCTACGCATCCATTAGCATCAGTTACAACCACTTCATAAGTACCGGCAGTAAGTCCGGTAACGGTTTGGGTAGTGGCATCGTTAATGTTCGTCCAAACATAACTGTAAGGGCTTGCTCCTCCTGTTACATTAATTGAAATGGTTCCTGTTGCTGAACCGTTGCAGGCAATATTATTTCCGTTGTAAGAAGAAAGTGTTGCGGAAGGATTCACCGGATCCGGCTCTGTTAATGTTATGGATGAAGAGGATGTACAGCCGTTGGCATCTGTAACCGTTACCCCGTAAGTTCCGGCTCCCAGGTTGGGATTGTCTTCAGTGGTAATTCCATTTGACCAAAGGAAGGTATATGGTGTTGAGCCGCCGGTTACTGTTAAATCAATACTTCCATCAAACAGTCCGTTGCAGCTGATATTATTCCCCCCTGTGAAGGTCGGGCTTACTGTAACAGTTCCCAAAGCATCCGGCTCAATCAACACAACAGAAGAAGTGGTTGTACAACTGTTGGCATCTGTAACAGTCACAGAATAAGTTCCTCCCGATAATCCTGAAAGGTCTTCGGTAGTTTCTCCATTATCCCAACTGTATGTATAAGGTGCTGCTCCTCCTGTTACTGTTAAATCTACTGTTCCGTCTGAAGCGCCGTTGCAGCTTACATTAAACCCGCCGGCATTCAGCGGAGAAGTGGAAACAGCAGCAATCGGATCCGGTTCAGTCAATATTCCCTGTGCCGTAGCTGTACATCCGTTGGCATCTGTTACAATTACATTGTAAGTGCCCGCGCCTAAACCGCTGATATCTTCTGTCGTTTCGCTATTATCCCAGCTATATGTATATGGTGATACTCCTCCTTGTACGGTAAGGTCTATAGCGCCATTATTCCCTCCATTGCAACCTACATTATATCCGCCGTTGAATACATCTACTGACACACTTGGAATAAGTTCATCCGGCTCAGTAACGGTGAATGATGTTGATTTAGAACAATTGTTAATATCTGTTACTGTTACCGAAACTACTCCTGCAGTTAAACCTGTTGCGGTTGCCCCGATTTGCCCATTACTCCATACATAAGTATAAGGTGCAGAACCCCCTGTTGCAGAAGCTATAGCTGAAGCATCAGCGCCTCCATAACATAATATATTATTTCCACCATTCACTACAACTCCTGTGATTAAAGGGACAAACACTCCCGGTTCCGTAAGTACAGCAGTTCCTTCGCCGGTACAGCCATTAGCATCGGTTACCGAAACAGAGTAGGTTCCTGCATAAAGTCCGGTAATGGTTTGAGTGGTTTCTGTATTGTTCCACAAGTAAGTATATGGAGAAGCTCCCCCTGATGGATTTGCGGTAGCCGAACCCGAATTTTCTCCCTGGCATCCTATGTTAGTACCTCCCGGGAAAGTCGGGCTGGTGAGTGTTACATTAAATGGAGCCGGTGGTGTTATCACTGCATCTGCTGATTGAGTACATCCGTTGAAATCAACAACTGTTACAGTATAAGTTCCGGCTGAAAGTCCGGTGATGTCCTTAGTAGTCTCCGCATTGGACCAGAAATAAGAATACGGAGTGGTTCCTCCTGTTACAGTTATAAATATTCCTCCATCACTTTGCCCGTTACAGGAAACATTAAATCCTCCCGCGTAAGTGCTGATGCTGTCTATAGTAACATTTAGTGCGGCAGAGGGTTGTGTTAATGTAAAAGGACCTCCAAAACCCTCACACCCGTTGGCATCTGTTACAGTTACGCTTACCGGACCTGCAGGCAAATTGCTTATGGATGCTTCAGTATCCCCATTTGACCACAGATAAGTATAAGGAGTCGTTCCTCCTGTAACTGAAACAGATGCTGTTCCTGTTGATTCTCCAAAACAAGGAATATTTACTCCATTTATACTGGTACTTGAAATAAGCGGAACAATCGTTCCCGGTTGTGAAATAACCTGAGACTGCGTAGTTGAACAGCCCTGTGCATCGGTTACGGTTACAGTATAAGTTCCGGCAGCTAATCCGGAAATATCTTCGCTGGATTCGCCATTGCTCCATTGATAAGTATAGATGGGTGTTCCTCCTGAAACGAACAGATTGATAGATCCCGTTGTTTGTCCGTTACAACTTACATTCGAAAATGCAGTAATGATGGTGGACAATACCGCCGGTTGTCCGATCAACACCGATCCTGTTTTTATACATCCGTTATTATCGGTAACTGTTACAGTATAGGTTTGCCCTCCTGTCAGTCCGGTTGCGGTTGCATTTATCTGACTATTACTCCATAAATAAGTATATGGGGCAACTCCACCAGAAGGTGAAGCAAGCGCCGTTCCATCGCTGCTGCCAAAACAAGATGCCTGAACAGGATTAGTAACAGAAACAGTAAGAGCCGGCGGCTCAGTAATAACTACTGAATTTACTGATGTAGTGTTTGAACATCCGTCTGCATCAATAACTGTTACACTGTAAGTACCTGCAGTAAGATTCGAAATACCCTGAGTGGTTGCTCCATTACTCCATTTATAAGTATAAGGAGAATTACCGCCTGTTACATCCACGGATGCAGCCCCATCATTCCCTCCATTACAACTAATATTATATCCATTGTATGACGAAGTATTAAATGAAAGTGTGTGATTAGGAACGAAAATAGAATAGGAGAAAACCTGAAATCCGTTTTGCGGACAGGCATCATCCTGAACCCTTACTGTAAATACATAAGGACTGTTACGTGCATCACCAAGCGTGGGTGTCCAGTTGAAAGTTCCTTGCGGGAAATTAGGACTGCTGCCCGGGTTGTTTGTTATGTTAAATGTAGCTCCGGGTATTCCTGCACTGGCAATATTCGAAGTCATAGTAACCGTTTGTCCTGCATCCGGGTCGCTTGAATTAACCGTAAAGCTGACAGGGGTTCCGGCACAAACCGTTGTGCTGTAATTTGATGTGCCATTAATACCTGTAGCGGTAGGTAATGAGTTAGATCCGCAATTTCTTACCCAGAATTGCATATCCCGCATAACGCTTCCAATCAAAACTCCATTATCATATTCCTCCACAAGCACAGCACATACGGCAACCTGTCCAACTGAAGTAGGAGTCATTGTAATATCTCCTGTTGTAGAGTTAATAGCTACCTGAGGGCTGGAAAGAATCCAGTTTGTGGCAGAATAACCGGACAGCCATCCTACATTAACGGTTGCACTTCTTTTAGGAGTGATAAATGAAAAGACCAAATCATGACCGTCAGGGTCAACTACACCATGATTAAATGTAAGCGATTGATTCGCACAAACAAATGCAACGGGAATATTAGTAAATGTGGGTGAACTATGATTTACACCATTTACATTATTAAGTTTAGCTTCTATATATAGGGCATTACCTGTATTACCATTTGTGCAGTTTGACTGATTGGTAATTGTATTAATACTGCAATTGCGGCAGCAAACAGAATAACTGAATACCCAGTCAGTACATTTTACAGGTAGTGTTACATTACCCCGGTAAGTATATAATTGAATACCGGGATTAGTGCCTCCGCTGCAATAGGTTTTAGCTGTGGCGCAGGGAAAAGTAATTTCCTGCCCTGTTCCTGCTATCTTATCTAATGTCACATTAAAATTTCTGCCACAGGAAGTAGATTGTATATTCAGCGATATATTGGTAGGAGCAGCTACTCCCTGACAGTCGCGGTAAAAATTTACCGTTACTTCATATACACTGCTGTTGCCGCTTGAAGAAATAAATCTGTAAGTCAGATCCGAGCCGGCGGCGTGCGTTGCAAAAGTTTTGTTCGGCAGTATAAGTAATACTGAAAAGATAATAGCAGCCGAAATAACTGTAACAAGTTGCTTAAGATTTACTCTCCGTAAAGAGCCGAAGTAGATACTTCTCATTCTGATTTAGTGTTTAATGTTTAATTAATTAATAGCAAACTAAAGGTTACCGCCACAATGATAAGAGTCAAATTTTTTTATGCACTGCTTACAGGTTTGTTTTTAGCCACATTCTTTTGTTTATGCTTCTTTTTTAGTGGACAACTGATTTATTGCTGCACTCTAAATAGAAAAAAACTTTGGCGCAAAGCTATTCAGCCTAACTTCAGCTACGATGAAACAAAAAAATATTTATTAACAGTATTCTGTGACCTGATATGAAAAAATATTATTGACATTAATCATACTCAATTTAAAATTTCTCCCTTGAATTTTCTTTACTTTTGAGGCGAAATTTTATTTATGGGAGTATTAAAAGACAAATTCGCATCCGTTGCTCTTCCGATGGCAACTGAAGTGAAAGAAATGGTAAAAGAGAATGCCTCTCTTGATTTGGGAACTGTAACACTTGAGCAAGTTTACGGCGGACAAAGAAGTATTAAGGCGCTTATTACTGAAACTTCTCTTCTTGATCCGGAAGAAGGTATTCGTTTTCGCGGTTATTCTATTCCTGAACTTCATGAAAAACTACCCAGAGCCGCCGGAGATACCGAGCCGCTTCCCGAAGGATTATTTTATCTGATGCTTATCAATGAATTGCCCACCAAAAATGATGTTGAACACATCAGCAATACATGGGCACGCAGAAGTATTGTTCCACAGCATGTTTTTAATGTACTGGATAAATTACCTACCACCACTCACCCGATGACTCAGTTCAGCATTGGCATTATGGCAATGCAAACTGAATCTGTTTTTGCAAAAGAGTATAGAAAGGGAATGGATAAAAAAGGTTACTGGAATCCGATGTATGAAGATGCCATGACATTGATTGCACGACTTCCCCGCGTTGCTGCATACATCTATCGCCGTTCATATAAAAACGGAGATCATATTGAACCGAATCATGAACTCGACTGGGCGGCAAATTTTGCCCACATGCTCGGTTTCAACGATCCTTCTTTCAAAAGTCTGATGCGTTTGTATATGACTATTCATGCAGATCATGAAGGAGGAAATGTTTCAGCACACTCTACGCATTTAGTGGGTTCTGCACTAAGTGACGCTTATCTTTCTCTTGTCGCAGGAATGAACGGACTAGCCGGTCCTCTTCACGGATTAGCCAATCAGGAAGTGATTCGCTGGGTGTTACAGATGCAGAAAGAAATAGGAAGTACTCGCCCAACTGAAGAACAAATTGCAGAATATATCCGCAAAACATTAGAGAGCGGAAAAGTTGTGCCGGGATACGGTCATGCCGTATTGCGTAAAACAGATCCCCGCTTTATTGCACAAATGAAGTTTGCTGAAAAATATTGTCAGGATGATGAATTGGTAAATACTGTATGGCGTATTTACAAAGTAGCGCCGCCCATTCTGGAATCAACCGGCAAGATTAAAAATCCGTGGCCTAATGTAGATGCACACTCCGGCTCATTGCTGTTACACTACGGGCTGGTTGAATACGATTTCTACACTGTTCTTTTCGGTGTGTCGCGCGCACTGGGAGTGCTTGCTTCACTTTGCTGGGACCGGGCGTTCGGACTGGGAATAGAAAGACCGAAGTCTGTTACCACCCAATGGATAAAAGAATACATTGAGAAGAAAAAAGTAAAAGCATAATATCTTTTAAGATTTGTTGTACAGAGGTATCTTACCCGTATTGTCTTCGGAGATAATGCGGAAACGGGATTACTATGTTACAGCAACAATCACGCGGGGTTCGCGAAAGCGTAACCCCGCTGGGACAAAAAATGCCTAATCCCGCCGGGACAAAAACTGTAACAGCAACAATGACAGGTTCAGCAGGTTTTTCTTCTTACCGGATAAGTGTAACATTTCCGCTTCTGACTACACGGGTGCCGTCATATAATGTGGCAAACAATTCCCACGCATACACATCCATTTCCTGCAATACTCCTTTGTAAGTGCCGTCCCAACCGATATTCAAATCCGTTGTTTCAAAAACTTTTTCGCCCCATCGGTTAAATACTTTGAACAACAAACTCGTCACCTTCTGCCCTCTTACATAAAGAATATCATTCTGATTATCCCCGTTCGGAGAAAAGGCATTCGGAACATCTACTGCCTGCGGCGGATCTACAATTAATTTTAAACAAGCGGAATCAGGACAGAGATAATTATAATTAACCGTCAGACAGGCAGTGAAAGTACCCGAGTGTTCATAGGTATGAACCGGATTGGGTTCGGTGGAAGTGTGCTCATCGCCAAAATTCCACAGATAATTGTCTGCACCCATGGTAAGGTTGGTAAAATAAACCGGTGTACCATAAAGTGCTTTTACCGGACTGGCAGAGAAAGATGCTGTAACAGGCGGCGGATAAACCTTTACAGTTAACCCTGCAGTATCATACTTGTTGCAGGTTGCCATGTTTATTCCGGTAAGTATTACGCGGTAGGTGCCGGGTACTGTAAAGATATGTACCGGAGTGGTTTCAGAAGAAGTACTGCCATCACCGAAATTCCACCGGACAGAATCTGCATTCGTCATCTGGCTTTCAAATTTTACTTTCAGCGGCGCACATCCTTCATACGATGGGTTAATCAGTTCCGCCTTTACTCTCGGATTGACTGTAATTTGTTTGGTTACGGTATCCAATGCATTGCAGGCAACAGAGTCTTTAATGATAAGGGTGATGGTGTATGTGCCGGGATCATAATAAGTGTGTGCCGGATTATCTTTTGTGGAGGTTTTGCCATCGCCAAAATCCCAGTTAAACTGTGTACCTGTTCCGGTGCTTTCTCCGGTAAAAGTTACTTTCACCGAATCACATTTGTCATCTACAACAGTGATAATATTTGCTTTTACTTCTGTATTCAAAACTGTTACAGTTGTGTAAGCAGTGTCAGGACCTTTACAACTTTCCGGATTAAATGCCACCAGCATGATGTGGTAAGTGCCCGGTATTGTATAAGTATAAGCCGGCTCGAATACATGAGATGTGTCTTTGGCAATTCCGGTTCCGAAGTTCCAGAAATAGTTGGTTGCATTTATACTGTTGTTTTTGAAAGTAACATTCAACGGCGCACAGCCTGTTGCCGCAGGGTCAGCCAGCGCTTTTGCCTTCACATCAAACAAATTCAATTCAAACTTAAATCCTAATTCGTTACAGTTGGGGCTTTTGTTAGTAGTTGACCACGCTCCGGGAGTGGTGGGTGTTCCTCCGTCAGTTATCGGATAACTATGGGCAAGTCCGTTACAGCTTGCACATACTGCTTCGTAGATATATCCTTTTTTATCGAACCGGCTGGTGCCGCCATCCACATGCTCAAGAGCGCCATTGCCGCCGAAGTATGTTCCGTAAAGCAGTGACTGGGCATCTTTTTTTAAAACGATAATGTAGAAATCGGTACCGTCGGTTGTTTTTTGATAGGCATCAGACGTGAGCGACATGTTTGTCATATCGGTGGTATGAACAAACATAGAACTGTTAGTACCCCATCCGCATACATAAATGTTCTGGCAGGTATCCACTAAAAATGCAGTTGGTGAAATATTGGGCATACCGTTGCCGTTACCGAAAACAGTGGAGAAAATAACATTGCTGAGTTCAGGATTCACTTTTAAAATGTATTGTCCGCTGTTGGGATTGCTGTAAACTCCTGCTGTAACAGAAAAGCTGCCTTCGCTTAAACCCACAACATATACATTCTCTTCCAGATCCAGCTTAACACTGTAAGTCTGGTCTGTCTGGTTTGTTCCGATAAATGTAGAGGCGGACAGATACGCTCCGTTTGAACTGAGATGCGCAAGAAAGCCATCGCTGAACCCGCCAAGATAAGCGGAGTGAACAGCACCGGAAGTAACAGGGAAATCTGCGCTCATGGTCCCGCCGCATACATACACTGAATTATCGCCGGGTTTTAGGTCTATGGAATAGCAGGCATCATCACTGCTGCCGCCGAGATAGGTACTATACAGCAATGATGTGCAGTTGGCATTTGTTTTAAAAACGCATCCATCCTGCAATCCGCCTGAACCGGATTGATAGCAGCCGGCTGTAACAGGAAAATCCGGAGAAAGCGTACATCCCGAAACATACAGGTTGTTTTCTTTATCACAGATAATTTCCCCTCTGGCATCATCACCGTAGTTGTATTTCAGGTTGCCGAGAGTAAATTCTGACGGGTCATAATTGACGCCATCTTCTCCTGAGCCGCCAATAAAAGTAGAACCTACCAGAGCAGTTCCGGCAGTATTAAGCACTGTAACAGTTATGTCTGCACCGCCGTTATAGGATACATCATACGCCCCGGCTGTAACAGGAAAATCCGTTGAATAGGTTTTACCGTAAATACACAATTGCCCTAATCCATTTACCACCAGACTGTGCGGCACATCGTTGTCGCTGCCGCCGAGATAAGTTGCATAAATCATATTCTTTCCATCGCTGCTGATTTTACAGATACCCATATCACAGGGGAAAAGAACGCCGTGTGTGGTAGTACCCCCGCCGAATGTCTGCTGAAAAGCGCCTGTTGTAACAGGATAATTTCCTCCGTACATCCAGTCATTCACATAACCGCCCATATAGAGGTTTCCTTCTTCATCATAAGTGGCGGTATATCCCCAATTATCAGCAGTAGAGCCGGTGTAAGTAGAAAAAATCAGTTTCGGATCAATAACCACCGCTTCATTCCGATTATAATTCTTTGGAAAATAGAATGAAAGGATTCCGTTGTTCAGTCGGTAACTGCATGGCACTTCTTTCTTTTTCCCATTAATAATTTGGTAGGCATACGGTTTTACTTCCACCACTTCTCCTACAGAAGTTTTTATAACCAGATTTTGGTTTCGCAAAAACAATTCATCTGCCCCGCGATAACGAAACTGAATAACCGAAACATCGGCACCGGGGCGAAGAATTAAATCGTACTTCAGTGTATAACCTTCTCCGTACACTTTCATATCAATGTCCGGGTAAAGGTTTTTATAATTTACCACTTCATAACTGTGTACATCCGAAGCCCATCGGGCAGTATCGTTACCGATAAAGTAGTTGTAGTATGTTTCTGATTTACCTGATGCTGTAACAGCCGGTAAAGGATTAGAGCCGACAAAATCCACTTTGTACACATGCCCGCGAATAGTAACAGCACCGGGCTTTCGCGGATGTACTTTTATAAAATCATCTGAGTTGAACAACTGGTAAGTAAATCCTTGCTGTTCTAAAAAAATATTTCCTCCCGGTACATTACCCAAAAACTTCACTCGTTTGTCCCATTGATTTTTATTTTCCTTAAAGTTAAGTTCACCGGGTATTGGCGCTGTATTCAGGTCATGCGCAACCACCGCAACAGAACCCAACACACAAACAAATAATGCTATAAGGAAAACTCTCATTCCTCTTCTGATTTAAACTTTAAAAGTAAGAATGTTCAAAGAATATCTTCAATAAATTGTTCTGCAAGAAATGCCGTTCACCCTTTTATATTTGTTCGCCTCAAAAAGCCATTTATGAAAAAAATAAAACTTGTTGCTTTCTCTCTTATTCTATTTCAAACTGCATTTTCTCAAAAGCAGCTTTCACTTGAAGATATATGGCTGAATAATGAATTCTCCGTTAAGCGCCCTGCGGGTTTTACCCCTTTGAAAGACGGAAAGAGCTATGCACAGATTACAGACAATGCCGCTACAAAAACTCCGGATATTCTGATTTATGACTATGCCACCGGAAAGGTTACAGACACTCTGGTTCCGGGTCGTTTATTAATTCCCAAAGACTCAACAAAGCTGATTACTGTAACAGATTTTGCTCTCAGCGAAAGTGAATACCTCTTGCTTTTTCCAACTGCTACCGAAAAAATTTACCGCCGCAGTTCCCGCTCTAATTATTTTTACTATGACAGAGCCACGAAAGTATTGAAACCTCTCAGTACAAAAGGGAAACAACAAAGTCCTTCTATTTCACCCAACGGAACGCAGATTGCTTTTATACGCAATAACAATATCTATCTGAAAGATATTTCCACCGGTACGGAAACGGCTGTTACAACTGACGGAAAGAAAAATGAAATTATTAATGGTGTTTGTGACTGGGTTTATGAAGAAGAGTTTTCTTTTGTGAGAGCTTACCAATGGTCGAGCGACGGGCAGTATCTTGCCTATTACCGGTTTGATGAAAGGGAGGTTCCTGAATACACCATTCAGTATTTCAATGATACTTATCCTGAAAATTACACTTACAAATATCCTAAAGTGGGAGAGAAAAATTCAGTGGTCAGCATTTTCATTTACAATACAAGTACCGGACATTCTGTACCTGTAAATATTGGTGCAGAAAAAGACCAATACATTCCTCGTATTAAGTGGATAGGCGATTCCCGTGACTTATGTGTGTTCAGACTAAACAGACTGCAGAATAAACTTGAGTTGCTGAAAGCAGATGCTTCCACCGGAAAGAGCAGCGTGTTTTATAAAGAAGAAAACAAAAGGTATATCGAAATAAACGATGACATAACCTTCTTTAACCACAATCAGAATTTTCTGTGGATAAGCAGCAAGAACGGATACAATCATATCTACTATTACTCCATTGGTGGAAAACAAATCCTGCAGGTAACTTATGGCAACTGGGATGTTACAGCGTTTTACGGCTTCGACGATAAGATGGGTACTGTATATTATCAAAGTGCGGAGGTTTCTCCAACACAGCGTTATGTTTACTCGGTCAGAGTGGATGGAAGCAACAAGAAATTACTTTCTCCTTTAAGCGGTACAAACAATGCCTTATTTAATCCTTCGCTGAATTACTTTTTACTGTCACACAGCAGTGCGGATTCAGTGCCTTCTTATTCTATCTGTAACATCAACGGGCGGGTTATCAGAACGCTGGAGAGAAATACTGAACTGAAAACAAAACTGGCAGATTACTCACTGAGCAAAAAAGAATTTTTCTCTTTCCCTATTGCTGACAGTACGATGCTGAACGGATGGATGATGAAGCCCGCTGATTTTAATCCTGCAAAAAAATATCCGGTACTGATGTATGTGTATGGCGGACCGGGCAGTCAGCAGGTGGTGGATGCTTTTGATTTAAACAATTCTCTTTTCTATAATTATCTGAACCAACACGGATACATTGTTGCGTGTGTGGACAATCGCGGCACCGGCGCTCGCGGAGAGGAATTTATGAAAATGACTTACCTGCATCTTGGCAAGTACGAAACAGAAGACCAGATATCGGCAGCTAAATATCTTGCTTCGCAAAAATTTGTAGATGGAGCGCGCATAGGAATTATGGGATGGAGTTATGGCGGATATATGTCAGCGCTCTGTCTGGAACATGGCGCCGGAGTGTTCAAATCTGCGGTATCTGTTGCACCGGTTACGAACTGGAAATTTTATGACTCCATTTACACCGAAAGATATATGCAAACCACTAAGGAAAACAAAGATGGATATGAAGAAATGGCGCCAATGAATAGTGCAGATAAAATCAAAGGACATCTGCTTTTAGTTCACGGGCTGGCAGATGATAATGTTCACTACCAGAACACCGCTGAGTTCATGAAGAATCTTTACAAGAACAACATAAAATTTCAGCAGTTAACTTTTCCGGACAAGAATCATGGAATATCCGGCGGTAATACACGATACTATCTGTTCAGTCAGATAGCTGATTTCTTATTCAGCAATCTGTGATTTTTTGAAATTGTGCAGTGCACTCCTCACTGTCAGTTTATTGGTGGGCTTTTCTCCTTTAAGAATAAAAGAGAACATACACTTCTTATCACTTTAGTAATGAGAAAAGTTTATCCAAAATTTTCATTTTCCACTTTTCATTAAATCCTGTTACTTTTCCACCTCAATTTCATTCACAACAAAAAACTATGAGCACAACTCAATCACATCCTAAAGGTTTATACCTGTTATTTTTTACTGAAATGTGGGAACGGTTCAGCTACTATGGCATGCGCGCCATCTTCATTTTATTTATGACCAAAGCGCTATTCATGGATAAGGCGCTGGCATCTAATATCTATGGAAGTTATACCGGTTTGGTTTATCTGACTCCGCTGTTGGGTGGTTATATCAGCGACCGCTACTGGGGAAACCGACGCAGTATTCTGGTGGGCGGATTGCTTATGGCAATTGGTCAGTTCATGATGTTTATGAGCGGAACGCTTATTAATGATACCGCACAAAGCGCTTCTGCTGTTACAATGATGTGGGCAGGGTTAACTCTCCTTATCGTAGGAAATGGATTTTTTAAACCCAACATCTCTACTATGGTTGGCCAGCTTTATCCGAAAGGAGATAGCAGAGTGGACGGAGCATTTACCATTTTTTATATGGGAATAAATGTGGGTGCGTTTTTCTCTCCGTTGGTTTGCGGCGGATTGGGCGATACCGGCAACATTCATGATTTCCGCTGGGGATTTCTCGTTGCCTGTATCGGAATGTTAGTGAGTACGATTTCTTTTGAACTGTTGAAAAACAAATATCTTGTTACACCGGATGGCACGCCTGTAGGTATGCCTACCAGCCATTACAATACTTCTGCTTCCTCTGAGAAAAAGGAAGTTCCTTCTTTCAGTATGTCTATGGTAGGATTCTCGGCAATCATTCTGCTGGCGCTCGCGCTGTTATTTAAATATGCCGTTCAGTTGGATTGGATTGGTTCATTTATTTTTTCTGCTGCTGTAGCTCTTCCCTTCTTAATCATTACAGATAAATCGCTCACCAGCGATGAGCGGCAGCGAATCATGGTTATTTTTATTCTTGCTTTTTTTGTCATCTTTTTCTGGGCTTGCTTTGAACAGGCGGGAGCATCGCTCACTTTATTTGCCGATGAACAAACCAACCGTACTATTTTCGGATGGGATATGCCGGCTTCATGGTTTCAATCCATCAACCCGCTGGCAATAGTAGCGCTGGCTCCACTGTTCACCATGTTATGGAGTTGGTTAGGCAAAAAGAATATCGAACCCTCTTCACCAATGAAAATGGCTTTCGGACTGTTACTGCTTGCATTAGGATATGTGGTAATTGCTTACGGAGTTCATGGAGTGGATGCACAAACCAAAATCAGCATGTGGTTTTTAGTAACACTGTACATTCTTCATACAATGGGAGAATTGTGTTTATCGCCTATCGGATTAAGCATGGTTTCAAAATTAGCTCCGGTTCGTTTCGCTTCATTACTGATGGGAACATGGTTTCTTGCCAATGCCGTTGCCAACAAATTTGCCGGAACTCTTTCTGCTTTAATTCCACCCGGAGCCGGTGAAGCGCCTGCTGAAACAGTGGCTAAGATTCCAACCTTTGCAGGAGTACAAATTGACAACCTGTTTACTTTCTTCTGTGTATTTATCGCATTAAGCGGAACCGCTGCTATCATTCTGTTCGGATTATACCGTTGGTTAGAGAAGAGAATGCACGGAGTAAAATAGTATAAAGCATAACCATCTGAAGTCACAAATCAAACAAACATGAGCGAGATAAAAACAGCCACTCATCCTAAAGGGCTTTGGGTATTGTTTGGCACAGAAATGTGGGAACGATTCGGGTATTATTTAATGCTTGGGATTTTTTCCCTCTACATGCTCGACAGCTGGAACAATGGCGGCATGGGTTTTTCTCCGGGGAAAAAGTCAGACATCTACGGCACTTACCTCGGTCTGGTTTACTTAACTCCTTTTATCGGAGGTCTGCTTGCTGACCGGTTGTTGGGTTATCGCCTCTCAATTATTTGCGGAGGATTAATGATGTCTTCAGGATATTTTTTGCTCTCTGTTCACAGTAACACTACATTCTATATCGCTCTGCTGTTAATCATTCTTGGCAATGGTTTTTTCAAACCCAATATCTCAACGATGGTTGGAAACCTTTACAGTTCCGATGAGATGAAGCACAAGAAAGATGCTGGCTACAACATTTTTTACATGGGCATAAATCTCGGCGCATTCATCTGCAACTTTGTGGCTGCCTATATGCGGATTAATTACGGTTGGGGCTATGCTTTTGTCGCGGCAGGCGTGGGAATGTTGATTGGTGTTACCATTTTTCTGATGGGCACAAAACATATCAGGCATGTAGATATAATCAAGCCGCTGAAAGACGGTGATATGTCCACGCTGAAAATACTCGGACTGACTGTGTTGCCGATGTTTGTTTTTGGCGCTATCGGTTACTCGCTTCCCGGAAATTTTCTGGGCACAGATACCAACGATGCATTTATCATTGGCTGTATTCCTGTTATTTCGTTTTTCATTTATCTGGCAGTCAAATCAGAATTGAAAGAGCGCAGGGCGATTAAAGCATTGCTGGCGGTTTTCTTCTGTGTGATTTTATTCTTTGCTGTTTTTCACCAGAACGGAGATGCACTTACTGTTTGGGCTGAAGAACATACCGACCGGAAGATGCCGGAAAGTATTGCGGGCATAGCTGACAAAGCAGGCATGGCGCAGATAGTCGTGAACAACGAAATAGTTTCTGCCGACGAAGCAACATTTAATTCAACGATTGCTTCCATGCGGGAAAAGGAAAAGAACTTGCCGGCAATTTCAGTGGAAGAAATAAAGACGAAGAGCGAATACAGCAATCAAATCGGACAGTTGGAAAAATCAAGAAAATATTTTTCAACGCTGCCCGGCGACCAGATTCCCGCACCCGGAAAAGATTTAAAACTGTACTCAACAGAATTGTATCAATCCATCAATCCGTTTTGGGTAGTAGTGCTCACGCCGTTGGTAGTGGGTGTATTTGCCTGGTTAAGAAGAAGAGGAAAAGAACCGAGCACACCGGAAAAAATTGCCATTGGATTGGTGATTACTGCCTTGTCGGCGCTGGTGATGGTGGGAGCCGTGTATGCCAGCAATGATTTAACATCCAAAGCAAGTTCATGGTGGCTGATTGCATCTTACGGAGTAATAACGGTGGGAGAACTTTGCCTGTCGCCGATGGGCTTATCATTAGTGTCGAAACTTTCACCGCCAAGAATTACCGCATTGATGATGGGCGGATTTTTCTTAGCTATCTCCGTAGGAAACAAACTGTCCGGGATGTTGTCGGGCTTATGGGAAGATATTGATCAGAAACAGAATTTCTTTTATCTCAATTTCGGTTTGGTTGCAGGAGCAGCAGTGTTACTCTTCGTGATGCTGAAATGGCTGAACAGTGTGATGAAAGAAAATAATGTTCATTAGATTAGTCTTAATAATCTGTCATCGGTTTATTTTCCGCAGGAGACTTGCCGACATTAAGTGTTACAACACCTGCCTTGCTGTAACACTTTCTAAACTATCTTCCTAATGAACAGCAACTATTACACGGGGTTCGCAAAAAGTGTAACGCCACTGGGACAAAGAATAATTACAAATCCTTTCAGGTAATATTCTATGAAACAGGTCAGACTACGCCGCTAAAAAATTCTTCAGGAGTAATTTTAAAGTATCTGCAAATATTGGAGAGAGTAGTCATGGAGAAATCGCGTTCGGCTCTTTCAATCCTACCGATATTAATACCTGTTTCATAAAAAAACACTTCCTGGGTAATTCCTCTTTCTTCTCTCAGCTTTTTAATTCTGAAGCCAATTTTTTTTAAGAAGGGAATATTGCGTGACTTGCCCATTACGATTGGAAAAGTCTGTTATCAGAAAATAAGTATTAAATACCATTTGGTACTTTTGTTTTTCTTATTATATTTGAACCGGTATATTAATCAAACTGCTTAACATCATGTGCGCAGCAAAAATTTTTGTAACATCCCTTCAACCCGATTTTGTTGATATCGGCGACCATAGATGCCTTCGTGTATTCTCTTAAAAGAGAAACCGAAGGATCCCTAAAAAAGAATAAGCAGTAGATAGTACACTGTAACGCTTATCTGTATTTACTCTGATACAGAAACATTCATCTGTTCATTTTAAAATTTAATTCAATGAAAACAAAAGCAGTTCTATTCTTCATCATCGTTTTTTGTTGTAATACTTTTATTTCCACAGCGCAAAATTCTTCTGTTGATATGAAGTTCCGGTACCGGGATAGAAAGGGAGAAAATAGAGTTGTAAATATGCCATGGATAAGATTCCAATTTTGGGCACAGTCGGATAATTATCCTTCTTATGTAAAATGGGTGAATCAACCTTTTGCCGTTCTAAAAACCGGGAAGCACAGCGCTTCGTTATTTACAGATTCAATTTCGTCTTTTAAGCCCGGCAGCACTATCAGCTATGCATTTTTAACAAGGCAGAATATCGGGAGGTTTGACATGAATTACATTAAAACCAACGTGTGTTCATTTATCAATAACTCTGAAAAGCCAAATACGGAAATAGTTGAATCGCCCAAAGGATTATACTTCCGGGCAAAGAAATATATCGGTCCTAATACCGAACTAACTGTGGACTATTCTTCACTAAAGAATATGTTCCCGAATGACCCTACTGTGAATAAAATGGTTAACAAATAGTTCATTGACAAAGATTATTCATCCATAAAAATTCTGATAATGAAAAAGACTCTTTCTTTCCTGCGTTTTAAGCGCATTACTTTGATATTAGCTGTTACAGTTCCTCTTTTTTTTGTCAATCGGGCAGCATCACAGGGGCTGATTGAATATGTGTTACTTGGTTCGGGAATTAATTGCGGGCTGCCTGTCATTATAATTCCTGACAGTGTTTATCATGACCTTGTAAATACGGAGGTTCAAATTGAGATAGATGAGGTAGATGATACCGGATGGAACCCATCAGTTTACAGTAACACTTTTGATTTGCAGGATACAACGCGGTTTGAATATTTAGGTTATGTTCAGTTTGTAACCGGAGATACTACCAGCAGGCGACACGGTTATCGCCTGAAATTTCCTTATGATTATTCCATAACGCCTGGGGAAATCGCTTTGTTTATTCTATTCACTTACCACAATTCAGAATGGATTAGCAGCACCGAATCTTTTATGAAGAGTTGTCTGCAATGCCCTGTGGCGCCAAGCCGGGTGAAGGCAATGTTTTATTATACGATGCTACCCAATATTATTTTTAATGATGCAAGCATTCCCTATTCGGGATACAGTGGTGATTATGCAGGTTTGGAGGGTTATCAAAAATAGGTGGTGGCAGATATGTTTAACTGGTATTATGAAACAAATGCAACTACATCGGATTACGATGTTTTACTTGATTCTGGAAATTTGGGGGAGGCATCCATACCAAGTTCGTTAGGGGGCGCTCAAGTTCATAGCTGCGAATGTTTGCCTTCGATGCTTGCTTATTTTAATGCTATGGACAGCTTACTTAGGCAAACGCCATTGAATGACGAAGACGCATTTACACTGGCAAGAATTACTATACAAACCTTTGCTTTTTTTAATTGTTTTTGCGGGAGCAACTATTATTTTGATGTGTCATCTTATACCAATATGTATGAGGTGATTGGTTACCCAATGAAAGCAAATTTTCCGACATTTAACTTGCAGGTGGAATTTGACGGAGACTCAATTTATTCTGCACTTGCCTATTCTTACCACCGAACTTCGGAAACGGGGCTGAGTTATTCAGGCGGCAGTTTGTTTTCTGTTGATACCGCAAATGGCTGGAGTGCGGCAACCGAAACAGCCCTTGCAGGACCTGTTGCGAATGCAGGAATTGACACTGCTTTTTGCAGGGGATTCAGTGCAAGTATTGGAGGTTCTCCTGTAGCTTTAGGTGGCGCCCCACCCTATGTCTATGCATGGTCACCAACCAACGGGCTTAGCTCTGACACAGATGAAAACCCGATGGCAAGCCCGACTGTAACAACCTCGTATGTTGTTGCGGTTTCGGACAGTAACGGATGTATGGCGAGGGACACCGCAATTGTTACTATTGAGGGCGCGCTTGCGTTTGCTGGGCATGATATTACCATTCAGAGAGGATTAAGTGTGGTTATCGGAGACGATCCAGCAGAATCAGGTGGCACACTTCCTTATGCTTATGAATGGTCACCAGTCCTTTATATTAGTTCATCAAATATTGCTAATCCAGTCGCAATACCCACAGTTACCACAACCTATACATTGTCAGTAACGGATAGTATAGGTTGCATAGGTGCAGATAGCATTGTTATAACTGTAACAGATTCCATTATCACAAATACATCTGTAAGTAGTTATATCAATAAACCTTGGTCGCAGCAAAATGGGACACCAGATACACTTAGCTGGTCAGCTTCAGCTTTTGACAGTAATGGAAATATTCTTATCACAGGTAATAACTCAAATGGATTGGTAGCCGATTTGCTACTCCTGAAGTATAATGCCGATGGGAGTTTGTTATGGCAAACAACTTATTCTCATTCATCTGGTTTGAGTGATTACGGAGTAGCTGTAACAACAGACAATGTTAATAATATTTATGTTGCCGGGACAACTGTAACTTCTCTGGCAAATGGATTTGATTATGTGATATTAAAGTATAGTTCGGGAGGAAGCTTGATTTGGACTACCTTATATAACGGATCGGGAAATTCTTACGATGTTCCTGCTGCTATGGCATTAGATTCACTTAACCAATACCTTTATGTTACAGGAGCAAGCTATGGTGATACTACAGGGCTGGATTACTGCACTTTAAAATTAGATACAAGCGGAAATATTATTTGGACAAAACGCTATGATTATGATAATCAAATTGATGTGGCTGTTGCATTAGTCGTGAATGGTAGTAGCATTGCTGTAAGCGGAGGCAGTTCTTCCACCCCTACAAATTGGGATTTCTGTACATTGGAATATGATATAAGCGGAAATTTACAAAGTACAGTTCGCGATACCACTGTAGCGAATGGATTTGATCAGGTTACTGCTATGACGAGAAACCCTAATGATGGGAGTATTTATGTAACTGGTAAAGCAAAAATTGGAAGTAGCTATGATATACAGACCGTAAAACTTGATAATTTGTTTAACGAAGTATGGAAAGTTACTTATAGCAATCCTGATTATGATGATATTGGAAATGATATAGCCGTTGATGCAAGCGGGAGAGTGTATGTTTGCGGAAATAAAGGAAGAGACGGAAATGTATCAAATGGAATTCTGTTACAGTATGATAATAATGGCAACCAACAATTTGAGCGCGAAATTTATTCTTCCGAACCAACATTAAGCGCACGATTGCAAAAAATGACATTATCTGTTAAGGCTGGAAAAACATACGCCTATGTATCCGGTTCGGAGGATAATTCAGGAAGAGGAAATCTATTATTTGCGAAGTATGACACGACAGGAAATATTCTGATTGAAAGAATTTCGGAAGGAGGTTTTGACAATGGTGTTATTAGGGGAATTCAGGTTTTGAATGATGAAGATGTTTATCTCAGTGGTGTAAGAGATACTTCTACATGGCGGACTTATAAACTCGTAAAATATTCTATACATTCGGAAGAGAATGTTCCTGTTACAAATACCTATGGACGACCTTTATATTTAATAAAAGAGGTTATAGTAAAATTTCGACCGGATATTGTAAATAAGAATTTTGTAGATAATCCTGATCAGCAGTTTGCTTATTTAGATGATATAGTACCAGATAGTGTGAACTACGCAATTGGAAGTAAAATTTATGTTGACTATCCGGGTAATGAGCTTAAGGTTTATAAAATCTTTAGATGGATGACATATTCCGATAGTCTTTCCATTGCGCGGCTTGGAGACACCATTGTGAGCCTAAACTATGGAGTACATTTATACTGTCGCTCCCGAATTACTTCAGGGGAAGCGAAGCGATAGTGATGGATTCTCTAAATACTCTGGTTTCTGATTCTTTAGATACAATACCGGGTATGATTGAGTATGCTGAGTTGAATTATGTTATGAATTTACTGGATGTCCCTAATGATGATTTTATTAGTGATCAGGGTTCATTGGTTAATGATGGCGTACATACTGATGCTCATATCAATCTAAATCCAGCATGGGATATAATGTTAAATGACCAAAATGATATGTCGGGCATTAAAGTAGGCATTGTTGAAGGGGATGCTGTTGATTTTAGGCATGAAGATTTTGGGAATGGAACATTTGTTGGAAGCGTTGTAAAAGGAGGAAAAGACTTTAGTAATCAAACGGATATTTCAAACATTACCATATTTGGTCCTCATGCAACTGCGTGTGCAGGCATTATAGGTGCTATAAGGTATAATAATAAAGGAATTGCAGGCATTGCCGGGGGCGATGCACACAACAGCGAGCAGGGCGTTTCGTTGTATTCGTTAAGTGCTATGACAAGCAGTAATAATGTTGCAGTATTTTATTCAGATATTGCCAGTGCCATAACTTTCGGTGCTGCCAGCACAACCGGAGGTAAGGGTTATGGTTTGCATATAGAAAACAATAGCTATGGTAACCCAGAATCTAAAATTAATTCAAAAAAAACTTATGGCTTATTACAGGATGCCGTAAAATCTGCTTATGATAACCATTGTGTGTTTATTGCTTCGAGGGGAAATTTTTATACTAATAATGACAATCCTGTAACACCCAATACTTCAAAAAATAATGAATATGGAATAATTAGTGTAACAGATAAAATTTACCCAGCTTGTTATAGTAATCCATGGGTAATTTCAGTGGGAGCAAGTGGAGATGATGGAGATCATAAAGTTGGAGGTACTGCCGGAAATGGCGATTATACTTATGAATCAATGTATAATAATGATGTTGATTTAATCGCTCCCGGCGCTTTGAATATTGTTGTTACAACCACAACAAACGGGGAGCAGTATGGCGACGCTTATTCTGATACAAAATACACAAGGTTCAGCGGAACATCTTCTTCATCGCCGCATGTTGCAGGGGTTGCTGCCCTCATGCTCAGCCATCACAATATAAGTAACGGCTATCCCGATAACCTTGATAATACAGATGTTGAACGCTTGTTAAAGAGCTATACAACGGCAGCATCGGGAGGGAGCGAAAAGGTCGGTTCCGGCAAATTAAACGCCGGCGCAGTACTGACTGCGGTGGATGTTAATCACCATTACTGGGTTCAACATAATCGTGGTTATAGTGAATCGCAGAGTGTAACGGATGGAATTGTACTGGTATCTCCTCCTGTAGGAACACTTGCCACTGGTTACTATCATTATTACCGAACCGCGGTGGTCAGAACCTATACTATTAATGCCGCATTCTATTCATACGCCCCTGACATTATTGACAAGTGGCTCAGGCATGAGGTAGTGGGCACCGGAAGCACTGTAGCAACTTCGTTTGACAGGTATGCAGATTTTCAAACATCAGTAAGCGGCAATACGATTACTGTAACAATTACAACCTACTGCTGGACGATATACAATTATGTTAATGGTCAGCTGGCTTATGCCACAGTAACACCTTCGCAATTAAGCACTGATTTTTCCCTTCATCTTTACGATGCAGATGTAAATTCGGTTGAAAATATAACACCCGAAGAGCAGGCATTTGCTGTATATCCGAATCCCGCCTCTGATATCGCTCACATCAGCTTTGTGACGGAGAAAGAGGTTA
>CAYRJA010000046.1:0-22176 GCA_964424455.1 uncultured Bifidobacteriaceae bacterium | reverse complement strand
CTCAAACGGTAATAAAACTTATTCCCCTATTTTTGATTCATGCAACAACACCACTTCAAATTCATAAGAGGTTTCTAAGTGCAGAGCAAAACTCGGACTGTTGGAATGTTCGTGTTCGAAAGTAACTCCGGGTGAAACAATAAGACTAAGTTTATCAATAGGAGCGTAGCTGACAACCACTCCAAACATATTATGCCCTTGTTTATTGAAAATTTTTTCATAGCCCGCACCAATTCCGAAATTGGATTCTTTAATATTCCGGATGTAGTGGATGTGAAGCCCATAGCTAATCTTCTTTGAGTTGGTAAAGAATACCGGCGAATTGGCTATTCCAATTTCATTTTTATGATTGTCATGGTGATGATGTTTCTCTTCTGTATTGCTTAAAGTGTCAATTGAATTACTCCATGCTTCTCCGGACAAACAAAATAATATAACTGAAATCAGAATTTTAATTTTCATGCGCTTACTTCTTTTCGCTCGGTCATTTGTTTTAATATATCTATTGCCGAGCCAAGTACATGAACCGACTGAATGGTAAGAATTAAATTTTTTTCTGTTTGCTTCAATGAACATCTTTTCGGATGAAGCTGGATGTATGCAATGATTTGATTGAAAATTTCTGACTGATAAAGCGGCGAATCCTGATTTTCTATGAAGAAACATTTCAGCACTCCCCGTTTCTGAATCACTCTTTCAAAGCCGAGCTGCTGTGACAGTTTGCGCAAACGAAGCCCGTTGAACAGCCCGTTGATTTCTTCAGGTATGGGGCCAAAGCGATCAATCAGCTTGTTTCTGAATGAATCTATTTCTGATTCGTCTTTCAAATCATTCAACTCTTTATAAAGTGTCAACCGCTCTGCAGGGCTTTGTACATATTCATCCGGTATGAACATTTCACCATCGGTTTCAATGGTAACATCGCGGACAAATTCCTTTTCTTCTTTCAACTGCTCTGCAAACAATTCTTTAAAATCGGTTTCTTTCAGTTCGCGGATGGCTTCATCCAGAATCTTATGATAAGTATCGTAACCTATTTCAGAAATAAATCCGCTTTGCTCAGCGCCGAGCATATCACCCGAACCGCGTATATCCAAATCCCGCATGGCAATCTGAAATCCGCTGCCGAGTTCAGAAAATTCTTCAAGAGTAGTAAGCCGCTTTTTTGCTTCGGGAGTGAGTGAAGAGAATGGAGGTGTTACAAGATAGCAGAATGCTTTTTTATTGCTGCGCCCTACACGTCCGCGCAGTTGATGCAAATCGCTTAACCCGAAACTCTGTGCATCGTTCACAATGATTGTATTGGCATTGGGAATATCTAATCCGGATTCTACAATGTTGGTGCAGACTAACACTTCATGTTTTCGCTCAATAAAGTCAATCATGGTTTGCTCCAGTAACGGTCCATCCATTTGTCCGTGAGCTGTGGCTACATCTATGCCGGGGCAAAGATTTTTTATCATTGTTGTTACTTCCGCAATATCTCTCACACGGTTGTGAATGAAAAAAACCTGTCCGCCGCGATAAACTTCAAACTCAATAATCTCTTTCAGCTTGTTGGTATCAAATACCATCAGTTCTGTTTCAATCGGCTGGCGATTAGGCGGAGCTGTATTGATGATGCTTAAATCCCTTGCACCCATCAACGAGAATTGCAGCGTTCGCGGAATAGGTGTGGCAGTAAGGGTTAATGTATCCACCGAAGTTTTCAGTTGCCGGATTTTTTCTTTTGCTGTAACACCAAACTTCTGCTCTTCGTCAATTATCAGTAAGCCAAGGTCTTTAAACTTTACTTTCTTCCCTGCCAGCGCATGTGTGCCTACGATGATGTCTATTTTCCCTTCTTCTAATTTTTGTAAAGTTTCTTTCTGCTCTTTAGATGTTTTAAACCGGTTCAGATAATCTACTGTGCAAGGGAAATCTTTCAACCGCTCGCTAAAAGTTTTCCAGTGTTGCAGCGCCAGAATGGTGGTCGGAACAAGAATAGCAACCTGCTTCCCATCTGTAACAGCTTTGAATGCGGCGCGAAGAGCCACTTCCGTTTTTCCAAAGCCCACATCACCACAAATCAATCTGTCCATCGGCACCTGCTTTTCCATGTCTTTTTTTACATCGTTGGTTGCCTTCAACTGGTCGGGTGTATCTTCATAGATAAAACTTGCTTCCAGTTCATTCTGCAGGTAGGTGTCGCGCGAAAAGAGGAACCCCTGTTGTGCTTTTCGTTTAGCATACAACTGAATCAAATCTTTGGCAATGTCTTTTACTTTCTTTTTGGTTTTGCGCTTTAACGCTTCCCATGCATCACTGCCAAGTTTGTTTACATGCGGAGGTTTACCGTCTTTGCCGACAAACTTTGAAATCTTGTGAAGTGAATTGATGCTGACATAAAGCAAATCATGATCTCTGTAAATCAAACGGATTGCTTCCTGTGTTTGTCCGTTCACTTCTATTTTTTCCAATCCGCTGTAAACACCTACGCCGTGATCAATGTGTGTTACATAATCACCGGGCTTTAGCTCTTGTAACATTTTCAGAGAAAGAGCTTTGCTTTTTGAGAAACCCTGACGAAGCCGGTAACGATGATAACGCTCAAAAATCTGGTGGTCGGTGTAACAGCATAGCTTTAGATCTTCTTCCACAAAACCCTCTGATATAGAAATCGGAACAGAAAAGAATTCAACTTCTGCATTCAAATCTTCAAAGATGTGTTCAAAGCGTTCAATCTGTCGTGCGTTCTCACTGAAAAGAAAATTAATAGAACCATTCTTCTGTGAAACTCTCCATGTGTCTATCAGCATATTGAAATTTTTGTTGAAAGACGGCTGAGGAGAAATTTTATAATCAATGATTTCTGCTTTCTCTTTGTATAAAGCAGACAGAGAAGCTGAGTCATCACCGATATCGGGAGATTTATTTTTTCCAAACTGAATTACAAAGAACTTCTGTAAAGCATTGGCTAATCCTTTTTCATTCTCAAATAATTCATGCGGCTCATGTTTCAGATAAATGTTTTCGTCATCACTGTTGCTGCTTAAATGTTTCAGTTGACCGAGCAAGTCTTCCGCAAACTCGTAACACTGCCTCATCCGTTCAAGAGTGAACGATAAATCTTTAACCCACAGAACAGTGTTGTCAGGAATAAAATCGAAAAGAGAAATTTTTTCATCACTTCCGAATTGAGTCTGAACATTCGGAACAACCGTCATTTGCGAAATCTTCCGCTGTGACAGTTGTGTAACGGGGTCAAACATCCGGATACTTTCTACTTCAGCGCCGAATAATTCTACACGATAGGGTAAATCGTTTCCGAAAGAAAACACATCTACTATTCCTCCACGCACACTGAACTGACCTGGTTCGTAAACAAAATCAGTCCTCTCAAAACCGTAGTTGATTAAGACTTCTGTTACAAAATCAATATCCAGTTTTTCATTGATGCGAATCAGCAGCGTGTTTTTTTTCAACGCTTGCGTGTTCACCACTTTTTCAAACAACGCTTCCGGATAGGTAACCACCCATTCATTCTTTGCCGGACTGTTGGCAAAGCGATTCAGAGTTTCCGTACGCAATAAAGTGTTGTTGCTGCTCAGCTCCTGCAGCTTTCCGGGCTTCTTAAATGAATCAGGAAAGAACAGTACTTCCTTTTTTTCAACAAGATTTTGTAAATCATTCTGAAAATAGGCTGCCTGCTCTTTATCGTTCAGAATAAATAAGTGAGGATGACTAATGGTATTTTTACAAATGGCAGAGGCGGCAAATGCAGAGGACGAACCCACCAATCCCCTCAGGTGAAGATAGCCGGTACTGTTTTCGTTAATCTTTCCTGCAGATCTCTTTGTTCGTTCATCTTCAGCAAAGCGCTGAAGAATATTCTTCAAATCCATTGGCGGTGCAAAGGTAGGGTTGATTGATTAAGAACAAAAAACTGATTTCAGATTATTTAAAAATACTGAACTTTAAAGCCGGTAATACAACTAACCTGTAACCAAACTTTACAATTCAAGATGAGTTCACAAAACAAACAGATAGCCCTTCCTGTTTTTATAATTCTATTTTTTTCCCTGTCTTCTTGCTCGGGTATAAAAAACATTTCTTCCATCCCTGATTTTGATAAAAGCAACTGTTACAATCAAACAGATTATCACTACACGGTTGAACAAATGCCATCGCCTGCTTATAAAATGAAAACAGACACTACTCTTTCTAATCATTTTTCATTTGAATCTTTAAATGTGGCAAATGCTATCGGAGTTCTTAACCTGTTGACAAAATATGCTGTTCTTAAATCAGAGTATATTAATCAACCATCTCTCAACATAGAGATAGAACTTCTAAAAGTCAGGCAGACTATTACAGAAAAAATAAATACTTCTTCACTTGAAATTTCGTCGGTAGCCAGCGAGTTAGACTGTGAAGAAGAACGGGCAGACCAAATATCCAACTATCTAAAAAGCAAAGTTGAAGAGCGCGAAAAGAATTTGGTAATTAGTTCTATCGTAGTCGGCGCTGCCGGCGCTATTGCTGCTGAAGTTTTAAATAATACTGAATCAGCAGGCAACACAGGAAGCTATGTGGCTGTAGGTGCAAGTTTGATAGAGGCAACATTAGGTGTCTTAATGCTGGTTAATAAACAAAAAATTTTATTCACTCACCTGCGAAACACACCGGGAGAAATCTGGAATGCACCGCCAACATCTTCTACTTTGCCGCCTGCCATCTGGTACTATCTGAATTATAAAGATGAAGAAAAGAGAAAAGAATCGTTAAGAGAACTATTGGTTGAAAACTGGACTACTTTTGGTCAGGTAGAAAAACCCGATAAGAAAGGAAATGATAAAGCAGAAGAATTGTATTTCGGAAAAGGAGGACTGTATTCGGCGGAAGAATTAAAAAACAGAGCCGATATGTACGACCAGATTGAAGCATACATCAATCTTATGAAACAGGATTTAAAGATACTGTCTATAGAATTTGGAAATTTTACAGCAACTCCATAATAAAAAAAATATTTTCCCTTCAGGTAGAATATGCAGAAGACCAAAATTCTGCAACTGTAACACCGCAAAGTCCTCTGCGAGAGACTTCGCGGGGACTGAGCAATCCAAAGATGCTAATCTGATGTTTTATTATTGCGCCGGCACCGGAATATTATTAAAGAAGAAACTTCCATCCGGTTTCTCGTTGCTGATAACATTTACTGTTGCAGGACGAATCAGCATTTCATCGGCAGCTATCATTGTTCCTTTCAGATAAAATTCAACAATGTTGTTTCTTGAATAAAGTGTAAATGAATAAGGCATCTTTATCCAACCTCCAAACACATCAAAATAGTAATTGTTAGAATAGACATCTCTTTGTTCAATTAGATTTCCGTTGTTATCGTATTGTTTGTACCACAAACCCGGAGAACTCTCTGATTCTCTAAATACTTTTACCCAAACAGAAAATTCATATTTCACAGAATCCCTCTTTGCTTTTAATTTTCCTTTAAACAGTGGTAGTTCGCCCTTTTCTAAGTACAACCCTCTTTTCCCATCAAAGGCGTATTTACCATCCCCGTTTTCAAAATGATTTTCAGTTGCCTCATCATTTAACAAATCAGAATTTGCTGTAAGATTTTCTTTATAAGCTGTAACATTTTTATAATCTGGTTTCAGGTTTTCCAATGGAAGTAGATACATACAGATTCTGTCGTTCTCAAAAATCTTTTCAGATTTCTTTACAATAAATTGTTCATTCGGTAAAAGAGGTTCCTTTGTAGTTATCACAAGGAATGGTTTCCGGTTAGGACAATCTTTAATTATTTCCTTTTCAATCAGAGAGTCGGAAAAGAGTTGAATATTTTTCAGTGCCTGTGAAACAGAACTGCGTGCAGATTTGTAAGCCACCATCGGCAATCCTAAGTTTAATGATGATTTGAATGCCTCCTCTGCTGAGACAGCATCATCAAAAAAAATTTTATCTGTACCTACACAAAAAAATGGAAGAGGTAATATTGCCTGAAATTCATTCGGAGAATGACCGGCTTGTATAAGCCATTCGGAGTATTCATTATTTGAAAAAAATACTGCTGCTGTTTTATTGTTTTGATTGTTTACTCTGTCCTTCGCAAAAATAACCGCTTCATACATCCAGATACTTAGAAGTACTGCAACAAGCATAACACTCATTACCTTTTTTCCTTTTATTCTCAGCCGCCTGAAGTTTATAAAAATATAATAGACAGTATAAACAGTAAAAACATAGTAGAATACCCATGCAAATCTTCCGAGTGAACGAAATTGTTTGATGAATGAGAATTTATCTGCTAACCATTCCAGATGAAATCTGAAAGGGTAGCACATAGAGTAGAGCAAAATAAAAATGGCAGCCCACAGAGCAATAACCAATTCTCTTGGAATGGATGGCGAAAATATTTTATGCCACTTTTTCTTTATACCGTAACGGACTATTCTTACAAGAGACAATATCAAAACAAAGAATCCGGCAATACCTACATAAGCTAACCCTTCCCAATTGTAATTGATATGAAAGAGTTGCATAACTGGCTCAAATAACGGGTTTCGACAAGGGAGAAAAACGCTTTCGAAAGTAGAGTAAAACATAAAGAACCCCCATGGAGTTTCTATCCTGTCTGTTACAGTATCTGTAAGATTGGAATACATTGAGAAAATAATGATTGGAATAATAGCTGATACTATTGCTAATATTTCTTTTCTTCTAAAGGATTTTTTTGAGTAGTTACTGATGTACGAAAGGAAAGAATACAACAAAACAAAAATCGAAAGTATCATCAGCATATACGGATGAATAAACCCTGCCAGTGTGATAGTTACAATATTTAATATCCACCAAATAAAATTTTTCTTCCGGTTATAAAACTGAATCATCACCCACCAAACCATCGGGATAAAATACATATAGGCAAGACCATAGTGTCCTCCCCACCTTTCTAACTGTGGCGACATAAATCCGATAAGCAGCGAACATATCATTGCATACCACTTAGGCAGATGAAAATGTTCAATAATTAAAAACAGGAACAGAACAGTCGGAACAAAGCTGAATATCATTAACAGATTGAGGATGCCCACCGTTTGACCGGAGATATCTGTAACATACAGTGAAATGAATTTCAGTACCCATGAAACAATTGGCTGGTTATCGGTATAGGTTACCGGTTCGCCGTACGGATAATTCATTCCTGTAAAACGGGTACCGGAGTCATATTTTACAAACCATGCCGGTGTGTAATAATTCTTTATGCCGTCTCCTCCGCTGCTGAACAAAAAGGCATTGGAGTCAACAATTACATTTCCAAAAAAGTAAAAAAGGATTGCAACTGTAACAGCAGATAAAATTATCTTTGGATGGGCTGATAATCTTTTCAAGCGGATAAAAGTAGCTGTTTGTTTTGTGTTTAATATTACAATTCTGTCTCCACAGAGTTACTTTTACGCAGCTTGAAAACTCCGTTGCTGTAACACCGGAAAAGTATTCTATTAGAGATTTCGCAAAAATTGAAAATCATGATATGCTCTTAGGAAGAACTTTAAGTAACAGAATAAAAAACCGTATTCGGAAAAATAAACCTTAATAGCAAAAAATATCTATCCGGTAAAACCTTATAAATATACTCTGTATGTGTGTCATGTTCCGGTAAACTAAAAATAAGGTTATAAACTACCTGTTTGAATTTCTACTAAGGTTTGATACTTCAATAAGGTTTTAATGAATACTGTTCTTATAAAACAAGATAGTGAGTTAAGTTTTAGTGCGACACCGGACTACTCTGCAATACTTTGAGCGGAGGAGAGAACTCAGCGACAAAATTAACTGTAACACAGTAAATCCTCCTATGAGGAACTTTAAAAGGCAAAGAAGATTCTCCCTGTTAATTTTTCTCCGCTTCCTCTAATGCCGTTCCTTCTTCCTGATATTCCGAATCTGTATTTATTGCCCAGAGATTTTCTTTCTTGCCGGAAATAATTTCTCTTGCTGCCAGCAGCCCCATCAGTATTGAATGATCCTGATTGTTGTACTTGAATGCGCCATAGCGCCCAATCACCCGCAGGTTTTTAAACCGGTCAAGATAACTTTTGATTACTTCTACATGCTGCATATACCCTGTTTCATACACAGGATAACAACGCGGGAGTTTGATTACATGCGTGTTTAATATTTTCATCTCCGGTTTGATGAGCGAAAGTTTTCTCAATTCTTTTTCAGCCAACGGAGCAAAATAATCTAACCCTGCCTTCCAGATTTCATCATCATTGAAGCACCAGTATTCCAAACAAAGAATGGTAGTCTGTTTATCTCCGTAGAGCGCCGGCGACCAGTTCCGGAAGTTGGTAATCCGTCCGTGTTTTACATCGGGGCTGTGAACATAAATCCAGTTGTCGGGAAATAAATCGGTGTGGTCAATCTCCACATATACAAGAATGGTGTTACGGTAAAACAAACTGTCACATGCTTTCTCTACTTCGGCAGGAATATTTTTCATTCCTTTCACCATCAGCGTTAAAGGCATAGTGGAGATAACTTCATCGGTAAGTTTTTCTTCCCCGTTTTTCAATCGTATCCCCACCACTTCATTTTTATCATTCAACAATACTTTCTCTACCGGTTCATTCAAGAAAACTTTCCCGCCCCATTGTTCAATAGCAGTTTTCATCTTTTGGTAAATGCTGCCCGTGCCATGAGTGGGATAAGCGAATTGATCTACTAAGGTTTTATGTTTTTTCCCCGGATCACCGAACATAGCGTGTTTCACCGCTTCAACCAGTGAAAACTTTTTGATGCGCTGTGCTGCCCAATCTGCATCTATGCGTGAACAGGGAATACCCCAGAGCTTTTCAGAGTAGTTTTTGAAGAAAATATTGAAAAGTTTTCTCCCGAATTTATTGACTACCCACTCTTCAAATGTTTTAGGATTTTTAATCGGATTGAGTCGCTGTAACAGATAACTCGTCAATATTTGAATCACACCAATGGGTCCGATATTGATGAGCACATTTGAAATTTTTAGCGGGTAGTAAAAAAAACGGTTACGGTAATAAATCCGCGTCAACCGGTTGACAGAAATAAAATCATCCTTCACTACTTCCATGAAGAAGTCGTTTACAATTTTATCTGTACTGAAAAAGCGGTGAGGTCCGCAATCCACTATTTGCCCCCACAATTCAAAACTCCGCGCCAGTCCGCCAACATGCTCTCCGGCTTCATATACTTCCACTGCCACTCCACTTTGCGCTAATTTGTAAGCAGCAGTAAGTCCCGCGGGACCTGCGCCGATGATGATAATTCTTCTTCCGGAATTCATTACTACCGGCGAAATATACCATTTTTAGTTTCTGTGAAAGTTAACTGCTGAATTGAATTTCTGCTCTGCCTGTTTGGGATAAAACGGCAGGGTTGAAATAATTAGGATAAAATCCGAATATTGAGCAGGAAATAAATTATGATGAAGCGTAAAAGCACAGATCAATGAAAGAAAATTTTTGGAAAGAGTTTAAAAAATATCCGGTTTGGTTAGGGCACCTGTTTTTCATTTTATACTTTTTTCAGGCAGCCAAACTATATGCGGTAAGGGGAACATTAACCGATAATTCAGGATTTCTTTTTCATTTAATAAACAACGAATCTTTTTTCACACCGGCTCACCGGTTCAGCTCTGCCTTTGTTCAGCTTATTCCTCTCTTATTCATCTATTTACATTCGTCGTTAGAGCTAATTATGCTGACATACTCTGCTTCATTTGCAATAATTTATTACCTGATATTCATCATCTGTACTCATGCTCTTCGAAATAATTCTGCAGGATGGCTGCTAATTCTTGTTTTATCTGCCGGCGTTTGTGACTATTTCTTTTGGCCTCAGTGTGAATTACAACAAGGGCTGGCTGTATTGATATTGTTTGGCGCACTATTGCCCCGGATAAGCACAAAAAACACCGCTGTCTTTATACTGATTAATTTATGTTTCGGAATACTCTTTAGTTTTTTTCATTTACTGTTAATTTTTCCTTTGTTATATATAGTAGGTTATGAATTACTCTCTGATAAAACCAGACGGAGTATTTATTATTTAATTCCGGTAGCATTCTGTTTCATTCCGTTTTTTCTGAAACCAATACTTTTTCCCTTAACCGGATATGAAGCAGGAAAGGTGCCGGGGGTGTCACAAATAATAGAAGGATTTCTTCATTTTAGTTCTTTAGAAAGTACCCGCCAGTGGGCAAGAACGATTACACGAGACAGTCTTCCAACATTAGTCCTGCTTGTCTTTTCTCTTGTGCTTTTGTGGAGATCGAAAAAAAATCTTCTTGCTGTTTTTGTTGCGTTTTCTTTTATCGCATTTCTCGTCATCATTAATGTTTCAAATCCAGAGGGCAATTCTCCATTCTATAATGCTACTTACTACATGGTGCTTGCATTTATTGCCTCCTATGCTGTAACAAAAGAATTTATTATGGGTAACTATTCAGTGTCAAACTGGATTCTAATATCCTTTATTATGATTCTTTTCTTCAGAAATATTGATGAAAAGAATTGGTATTATGGAAACAGGTATAAATCAGAGAAGGCATTAGTGAGCTACTTAAAAAAATACCCAACTCAAAAATTTATCATGAATGAAAACCGATTTGTGTGGAATCATATAAATTTTCCATGGGCAACTGCTTACGAAACGCTAATGATAAGTGCACTGGAGGGACCGGAAAAAACTGTAACAGTATATGTGAATTTCCCAAAAGACGATAATTTTATTTCTCAGATTCACTCTGATGAAGTAGTCTTTAATCCCTGGGAGCGATTGAAGGCAAATGAACTCAACCAAAGATATTTTCAATTAAAAGATTCTGCTTACCTTGTTTTAGGAAATGAAGAAATAGATAAACTTTCAGACGAACTGCCGTAAATTCTATTTAATAAAGTCTGAAATACACATCTGTACTGTTTCATGCTGATGATTATCTGACGAAGTATTCCCTGAGATTAATATTGTTTCCCCATTATCTTTTTCCAAAGTCAGTTTATGCAACTGCAATTCTACAGAATCAATTTCCAACAGAGAATGAACATACACTTTCTGTATATATCCAAGATGTTTATAGACACAATAAATTTTTCCTTCCGTTTTGTCGAAGACTATTTTTCCCACTCCCGACAAAATCCAAACACCTGAAATAAGTATGAGTGTGGAAACCCCCAACGGAATGGCTGCTGCCGGTGAGTCATTCAGCGCTTTAAAAAACATGGAAGAGATAAACAGAATAATTCCAAGGATAAAAACGGGATTGAAAATTTTCTTTTGTCTGCTTCTCAGTATCAGCAAGCCGGATTCGTCCTGTTCGATAAGGCAGCAATCAACATGGTTGATTCTTTCGAAGAGTTTTCTCATTCGGAAATTTATGTTGCAGCAGTAAACTGCCGGAGAAAGCGAATATCATTTTCAAACAACAACCGGATGTCTGTAATTTCGTATTTCAGCAGCGCCAGTCGTTCTACGCCCATTCCGAATGCGAAGCCATTATATTTTTTGGAGTCAATGTTACAGTTCTCCAATACTTTCGGATGAACCATTCCACAGCCGAGAATTTCCATCCATTTTCCTTTCCCTTTTTTACTAATATCCATTTCGGCAGAGGGTTCGGTGAAAGGAAAGTAAGAAGGACGGAAACGAATTTCAAAACTGCTTCCGAAAAATTCTTTTACAAAGTAATAGAGTGTTTGCTTCAAGTCTGCAAATGAAACTTTCTCCGCTACATACAATCCTTCTACCTGATGAAAGAATACATGATGTTTGTAAGAAATGGTTTCGTTGCGATATACACGACCCGGGGAAATAATGCGGATAGGTGGTTGGGTAGTTTCCATAGTCCTTACCTGCACAGTAGAAGTCTGCGAGCGCAGAACTACAGCCGGATTTTGTTGAATGTAAAAGGTATCGGTCATGTCGCGGGCAGGATGATCTTCCGGCGTATTCAGTGCAGTGAAGTTGTGCCATTCATCTTCAATCTCCGGACCTTCTGCCACACTGAAACCAATCCGTCCGAAAATTTCTATCACCTGATTTTTTACAATAGAAACCGGATGACGCGAACCTAATACATTCGGGTTGCCGGGCATTGTTAAGTCAAGCCATTCATTGACTGAAGATTTTTTTTCTGCACTCAGAGAATCTTTCAGTGCATTGTATTTCTCTTCGGCTGTTTGCTTAAGTTCATTGACGAGCTGACCAAACTCTTTTTTACGCTCACCCGGAACATTTTTTATTTCACCGAATAAATCTTTCAGCACATTCTTGCTGCCGAGAAAGCGAATACGAAACTGTTCCAGCAACTCCGCAGTTTCCGGATGGGAAGATTGTATTTCTTCCCTCAATACTTCTCCTTTCTCAAATAAGTCCATGGGTTAATTTGCTTCACAAGATAAATTATCTCGAATAATTAGGCGCTTCCTTCGTAATTACCACATCATGTACATGGCTTTCTTTTACTCCCGCCGTGGTGATAGTGACAAACTTTGCCTTCTGCAACTGCTTAATATCCTTTGAACCGGTGTATCCCATACCCGCCCGCAAGCCGCCGATGTACTGAGTCATTACTTCCGCCAATGTTCCTTTGAACGGTACGCGGCCAACAATTCCTTCCGGTACTAATTTTTTAATGTCATCTTCCGCATCCTGAAAATAGCGGTCTTTGCTTCCTTCCTGCATGGCTTCGAGTGAACCCATTCCGCGGTACGATTTGAATTTTCTTCCCTCGTAAATAATGGTTTCTCCCGGCGACTCTTCCACACCGGCAAACAACGAACCCGCCATCACTGAGTCTGCTCCGGCAGCAATCGCTTTTACTATATCTCCTGTGTAGCGGATGCCTCCGTCGGCAATAATCGGAATACGACCTTTCAGTGCATTGTATGCTTCATTCACTGCGGTAAGCTGAGGAACTCCGGCGCCTGTTACAATTCGTGTAGTGCAGATAGAGCCGGGACCCACTCCGATTTTTACAGCATCTGCTCCGGCATCTGCAATAGCTTTTGCACCCTCTCCCGTTCCCACATTACCTGCTATAAGCTGAATATTTTTGAAATTCCTTTTAATCCGTTTTATCATGTCAAGTACTCCGCGCGAATGACCGTGAGCCGTATCAATGCTGATAACATCGCAACTCTCGCTGAGTAATGCCGAAACGCGCTCCATCGTATCTGACGTAACACCCACTGCGGCACCCACTAATAAATGTCCGAATTGGTCTTTGCATGAATTAGGCGCGCTTTTGAGTTGAAGAATGTCTCTGTAGGTAATCAATCCTACCAGCTTTCCTTTTTTATTTACAACCGGAAGTTTTTCAACCTTGTATTCCTGTAAAATAATTTCTGCCTTTTTTAAATCAGTGCCTTCAGGTGCAGTGATAAGTTTTTCTTTCGTCATCACTTCCTTAATCTGTCGCTTCATGTTTTTTTCAAAACGCAAATCGCGGTTGGTAAGAATGCCGGAAAGTTCATTGTTCTTGTTTGTGATGGGAATGCCTCCTATCTTGTTTTCGCGCATAATCATCAGCGCATGACCAATGGTATCATCTTCTTTTAAAGTAATCGGGTCGGTAATCAGAGCGCTTTCAGAGCGCTTTACCTTTCTCACTTCCTCTGCCTGACGGGCAATGGTCATATTTTTGTGCAGAATTCCAATCCCTCCTTCCCGGGCTATGGCAATGGCAAGGTCTGCATTTGTTACAGTATCCATAGCAGCAGAAACTATCGGCACATTAATCCGAATGCCACTTGTCAGTTGAGTGGAAATTTCAGTTTCGCGGGGAAGAACTTCAGAATAAGCCGGCAGAAGCAGAACATCATCATAAGTTAAGCCCTGCAGTGAAAATTTAATGTTGGCGGAAGCCATAAGCAATCAGTTTAGATTGCGTGCAAATGTAACAAGATATTAGCAATGTTCATGAAGTTCATTGATAGCTCACGAGCAAATTACATACTCTGTTCTGTTAAAATATCTGAATGGTGATTGAAATATCTGCCAGTTATGTGCAATGCTAACCGCAACTCCGACCGGCATCGCTTCGTGGGAAAGTTTGTTGCTTTTCCGACCAACTTTAAACGCTTAAATATTACCTTTGACAATCAACAGTAATGGCACTCAATGAAGAATATTATTTCAGACAGGGCAGTAAAAAGACGAACCTATTGGGTTGAAGAAATCCGTAAGTTGAGTGACAATTTCGTAAACGACACCGACAAATTAGAGAGAGAACTTGAACAGGAAATCGCAAAATCAGGAGTAACAGCACTCATTGACCACCTGCGACTATGCGGAAGTATTCCTGAACCCTACGGACACGACACAAGCGAAGAAAAACTTTACAGCAAATACACCGATTGTCTTTTATCACTTTCATTCAAAGCAATCGGACTGGAAAGTTTGGTAATAAAAGAGAGAGCAGATGCAGCCGATGTGGAAGCATTTGCAAAGGGTTACAGTTTTGTTGCTGATGCGAAAGCGTTCCGACTAAGCCGAACAGCGAAGAACCAAAAAGATTTTAAAGTTCAAGCAATGGACGGTTGGAAAAGAGGTAAGCTATACGCAATGGTTGTTTGTCCGATTTACCAACTACCAAACACATCAAGTCAAATTTATCAGCAAGCCACGACAAGAAATGTTTGTGTGTTCACATACTCACATCTTGCTTTGTTGCTTGCATATTCTGAAGCAGCAGGGAAACCGAAAGCACAAGAACTTCTCACAAAAATTTTCAAAACAATTCCTGTAATCAATCCGACAAAAAGTGCGGTTGATTATTGGACAACTTTAAACAAAGCGATTTTATCCTCTTCAAAGAGCATTGATAAACTTTGGAGCACAGAGAAGATTGCATCTTCCGAAGCAATTACAATTTCCAAAGAGGAAGCACTTACTTATTTGGCAAACGAGAGAGAAAAAATTATGCGAATGAGCCATCAAGAAGCGTTGAATGAACTTATCAAGGTTCACAAAATTGAAAGCAGAATCAAAACAATTCAATCTATTTCTGACAACGGACTATTCGCAATAAAATAAACTGACATGGTAGAGAATGATTTCATAAACAAAATTATTGAAGGCAACTGCGTTGAGGTAATGCAAAACATTCCCGACAATTTAGTTGACCTAACTGTAACATCACCACCCTATGACGATTTGCGTAACTACAAAGGTTTTGTGTTTCCATTTGAGAACATCGCAAAAGAACTTTTCAGAATTACAAAGCCGGGCGGTGTTGTCGTTTGGGTTGTTGCTGACGCAACCATTGAAGGAAGCGAAACAGGAACAAGTTTTAAGCAAGCTCTTTACTTCAAAGAGATTGGTTTCAATCTTCACGACACAATGATTTTCAGAAAACGAAATCCTATTCCGCAGATTTATCGCAAGCGATACAACAACGAATTTGAATTCATGTTTGTGTTAAGCAAAGGAGTTGTGAAAACTCACAACCCAATTATGGTTGATTGCTTACATGCAGGTTTGGAATTAAACGGAACAACCTACAAGAATTACTCTAAGAACGAACAGTCAAGAGAAAAAATGGCGAAGCCAGTTAAGGACAAAAAAATTTCGGGCAATATTTGGGAATATGTTGTAGGAAAAAAACAAGAAGACCAAGAAGCGAAAGGACATCCTGCACCATTTCCTTGCGAGTTGGTTCGCGACCATGTTTTCTCATGGACAAACGAAGGCGATATTGTTCTTGACCCAATGAATGGAAGTGGAACAACTTGTAAAGTTGCTGCTGAGCACGGCAGAAAATATATCGGCATTGACATCAGCCATGAGTATTGCGAACTTGCAAGAGAGAGAATCAAAATCAATGAATCACAAATGCGATTGGCACTTGGGTGAGAAGCGTTGAAGAAACATTCTGCAAACTTGAAACTGTATCACTTCGTGGAGACAACAGCATATGCACATAACATAAAAATTACTTCGTTAATCCCTTCTTCGATTCGTCTATGTAATGCTGTTTCACTTGGATATAATTTTTCATATTGTACTTTCTTCTGTATTGATCTCTGACTAAAATCATTTCACTTTTTATTAATGCACGGATAACTTTGCCGCCCATAAAATTTATTTGCAATGGCTAAACAAAACAAACGCCGCTCCTGGGCGGAACCCTATAAAATCAAAATGGTGGAACTGCTGCGCATGACCACCCGCGAAGAAAGAGCGAGGGCGCTGGAACAGGCGGGCTACAACACTTTTCTGCTTCGCTCCAAAGATGTGTATATTGATTTGCTGACCGACAGCGGCACTTCTGCCATGAGCGACAGGCAGTGGGCAGGCATGATGCTTGGCGATGAAGCGTATGCAGGAAGTGAAAATTTTTACAACCTTGAAGATGCCGTAAAAAAATATTATGGTTATCAGTATGTTGTTCCTACTCACCAAGGGCGCGGCGCCGAGAACATTATTTTTAGAATACTGATTAAGCAGGGCGATATAGTACCGGGCAATATGTACTTTACCACCACACGGCTTCACCAGGAACTTTCAGGCGGAACTTTTACTGATATTATTATTGATGAAGCACACGATGCCACAAGCGAACACCCTTTCAAGGGAAATGTGAATATCGAAAAATTAGAAGCGCTTATTAAATTGTATGGCGCTAAGAAGATTCCCTGTATCTCTATTGCCACTTCGGTAAACATGGCTGGCGGACAGCCCATTTCCATGGAGAATCTGAAAGAACTTCGCAAACTCACTAAAAAATACGGCATACTGATTATTCACGATATGACTCGTGTCGCAGAAAACGCATGGTTTATTAAGAAGCGCGAAAAAGGATATCAGAACAAATCCGTTCGCTCTATTGTAAAAGAAATCTGCTCACTTACCGATGGTGCTACTATGAGCGCTAAGAAAGATGCATTGGTAAACATTGGCGGATTTCTGGCAACGAATGATAAATCTCTCTATGAAGAAGCCAGAAACATGGTAGTGGTTTATGAAGGACTGCACACTTACGGAGGTCTTGCGGGGCGTGATATGGAAGCAATGGCTATCGGTATTACAGAATCGGTTGACGACGATCACATTCGGGCACGGGTAGGTCAGGTGGAATATCTCGGCAAAAAACTGTTACAGGCAAAGGTTCCAATAGTAGTGCCTATAGGCGGGCATGGAATTTTCCTTGATGCAAAAAGATTTCTGCCTCAACTGAAACAAGACCAGTTCCCCGCACAAACCCTTGCTGCTGAAATTTATTTAGACAGCGGTGTGCGCACTATGGAGCGCGGTATCGTATCAGCAGGAAGAAATAAAGATACCGGAGACCATTATTATCCCAATCTGGAATTGGTGCGGCTGACTGTTCCGCGCCGTGTTTATACTCAGGCACATATTGATGTGGTAGCGGAAAGTGTGGTAGAAGTTTTCGAGAACCGGAAAAAAATTCGCGGACTTAAAATGGTTTACGAACCTAAGTATCTCCGCTTCTTTCAGGCGAAATTTAAGAAATCCTGATAGGAATTTTATTAGGTTTCTGAGAAGTTGCTGTTTGCAAACGAAAAGGTGAGCATAAATGAATCATTAAACGGAAAGGAAGAAATTATTCAATCGAAAATATTTGTATCCTTCAATATAATTTTCTTCTTTTGACCCATTAATGAAACAATTCACTTCGCATAACGGATGGTGGCACGCAACAAAAATTGGAGCGGGCTATGCTGTTATCTGAAACTAAAGCATAAGATAAATTACTAAAAGCCCGCTGTTACAGTGGGCTTTTTAATTTTATGGAAATGAAAAAACTAAAATACAGTACTCAGTCGCTGCGGCTGCAAGCCGATACCTACACTCCCGTAAGTATTTATCTAAAACTGCGCGATGCGTCATACAACACCGTGCTGTTAGAGAGCGCTGATTATCATAATGCCGATAACAGTTATTCTTTTATCTGCTTTGACCCATTGGCTTCTTTCCGTGTGGAAAATGATGAGGTAATCATTCAGCCCTATAAGCGCACACTCCAAAAATTTTCTCTTGCAGACAATAATCTCTTTCAACTCTTCCAAACATTCAGTTCATCCTTTGAAGAAAAGAACAAACTTGAAACCATCGCCAACGGATTATTCGGCTATGTAGGATTCAATGCGGTGAAGAGGTTTGATAAATATGAAATGAATAGATTACAGAATGAAATTCCTGAATTGTGGTTCACTTTCTTTCGTTTTATCATTGCCTTCAATCATTTTAAAGATGAACTGATTGTTTATGAAAACATTCCGGAAGGAGAATCTTCTGCAAGAGAAAAAGTGCTGTCATTGATTCGTAACAAAAATGTTCCCGCATATCCGTTTAAAATAAAAGAGAAAGAAGAAGCGAAAACAGATAACACCTCATTTCTTGAAATGGTAAAAAAAGGAATTGCTCATTGTTACAGAGGAGATATTTTTCAGATTGTATTGTCAAGAAGGTTTACCAGGAAATTCACAGGTGATGATATGAATGTTTACCGGGCTTTGCGCTCCATCAATCCCTCTCCTTATCTGTTTTACTTCGACTACGGCAACTTCCATATTTTCGGTTCTTCTCCGGAGGCGCAGTTAGTCGTGAAAAATGATGTGGTAAAAATCAATCCCATTGCCGGCACTTTCCGCAGAACCGGAAACGATAAACTTGATAAGGAGTTAGCGGAGCAACTTGCCGCAGATCCGAAAGAAAATGCAGAGCATGTGATGTTGGTGGATTTAGCAAGAAATGATTTAAGCAAACATTCGGATAGTGTTACAGTAGAGCGTTACAAGGAGATACATTTCTATTCGCATGTGATTCATCTTGTTTCCGAAGTAACAGGTAAAATTAGAAAACCTTTTAATCCGTTACAGTTGATTGCAGATACTTTTCCGGCAGGTACACTTTCCGGTGCTCCCAAGCATAAAGCCATTGAACTGATTACAAAGTACGAGAATCATCCGCGAGGATTTTATGGCGGTTGTATCGGATTTATCGGGTTTAACGGAGACATTAATACTGCGATTACCATTCGTACCTTTCTGAGTAAAGAAAATAAACTTCATTTTCAGGCGGGAGCGGGAGTAGTGGCAGTTTCCAAACCCGAATCTGAATTAGAAGAAGTGAATAATAAATTGAAAGCGTTGAGAGATGCGATTGAAATGGCAGTAAAAACATAGAATGATGAAAAAGATTTTAGTCATAGACAATTACGATTTTGTCCCCGCAAAGTCTCTCGCAGAGGACTTTGCGGTGTTACAGTTGCAGATATTCCAAGCTACGCAAAAAAATGCTCTGTGAAACGAAAAGATTTTGTGCCCTTTGTGCAAACCTTAGTGTCCTTTGTGGTTTCTTTTTTCTATTGCAAAGAGATATTTGTTCAAACTTCATTTCACATTGTATTCTTTGTAGTTAAACCAATTATATGAAAAAGATTTTAGTCATAGACAATTACGATTCGTTTACTTACAACCTCGTTCACCTGTTGAAGATGTGTGGCGAGGTGGCTGTTACAGTATTGAGAAACGATGAAGTTAAAATGGTAGAGCCGGAAACTTATGATAAAATTGTTTTCTCTCCCGGTCCCGGCATTCCCGAAGAAGCCGGCAAGATGAATGCAATCATTAAAGAATATGCAGGCAGGAAACCGATGCTCGGCGTTTGCCTCGGTCATCAGGCGATTGGAGAAGTGTTTGGCAGCAAGCTGAAAAATCTATCTACTGTTTACCATGGCGTGGCATCCGATATTCGTGTTACAGATATGGAAGATTATCTCTTCAAAAATATACCTGCCACCTTCAAAGCCGGCAGGTATCACTCCTGGGTGATTGATGAAAATAGTTTATCTCCTGATCTGAAAATAACTGCAACAGATGAAAACAACCTCATCATGGCTGTTACACATAAAAAGTATGACATCCGGGGCGTGCAGTTCCACCCTGAATCAGTGATGACGGAAAATGCAAAAACATTAATCAGCAACTGGCTCAATCACAAATGAAAACAACCCTGAATAATTTACTTGAACTGAACACGCTGTCACAGCAGCAGGCGTATGACCTGATGCGGAGCATCGGCGCCGGAGAGCAGAACGAATCACACATTGCCTCCTTACTAACCGTGCTGATGATGCGCCCCATTTCACTCGATGAGCTAACCGGTTTCCGCGATGCGCTGCTCGAACTTTGTATTCCGTTCAACACAGAAATGCCGGTAATAGATTTATGCGGCACCGGCGGCGACGGGAAAAATACTTTTAACATTTCTACCCTTGCTGCTTTTATTGTGGCAGGGGCAGGATATAAAGTAGCCAAGCACGGCAACTACGGCGTGTCTTCCGCCAGCGGCTCTTCTAATGTGATGGAGTATTTTGGTTACAAGTTTACGAATGACACAGATGTATTAAAGAAACAGTTGGAGCAGTACAACATTTGTTTTCTTCATGCTCCGCTTTTTCATCCCGCGCTGAAACATGTGGCGCAGGTGCGCAGGCAGTTGGGCATGAAAACTTTTTTCAATATGCTGGGTCCGTTAGTGAATCCGGCAAAACCACAATACCGGTTCACGGGAGTTTTCAGTTTGGAACTGGCAAGATTATATCATTATCTGTTACAGCAAGGTGATTTTTCTTACACAGTAATTCATACGCTCGATGGCTATGATGAAATTTCTTTAACCGGAATCATGAAGTGTTACTCCAATAAAGGCGAAGCATTATTGTCGCCGGAAGATTTAGAATTTGAGAGCAACACACCCGAATCACTTTTCGGAGGAGATACGGTAGCATCTTCCGCAAGCATATTCATGAACATTCTCGAAGGGAAAGGAACAACTGCACAGAACAATGCCGTGGTTGCCAATGCCGCAATGGCAATTCAGTGTGTGGAAAATAAATTAAGTTTTGCCGACTGTAAAGTGAAAGCCACAGAATCGCTTACATCAGGCAAAGCATTAAAGACATTCAAGAATTTAGTAGCATGAACATACTCGATACAATTATCGCTCACAAACGAAAAGAAGTGGAGGAACAAAAATCACTCTACCCTGTGAAGTTGCTGGAGCGAAGCATTTACTTTAAAACACCGGCTGTTTCACTGAAAAAATATTTACTGCTTCCCGACAAAACAGGAATCATTGCCGAGTTCAAACGCAAATCTCCATCGAAGGGGAATATTAATCCATACTCGTCCATTGAGAAAACAACCATCGGCTACATGCAGGCGGGCGCTTCCGCTCTTTCCGTTTTAACTGATTCCAACTTTTTCGGCGGCAGCAGCAAAGATTTGAGCGAAGCGCGCAATTACAATTACTGTCCCATTCTCCGCAAAGATTTTATGGTGGATAAATATCAGGTGATTGAAGCAAAGTCTATTGGCGCGGATGTCATTCTGCTGATTGCTGCTGTGCTAAACAAAAACGAAATCAAAAACCTTTCTGCTCTTGCTTCTTCTCTCGGAATGGAAGTGCTGCTCGAAATTCATGATGAAAGTGAATTAGAAAAATTTGATTCTTCCATTCAGCATATTGGCATCAACAACCGCAACCTTAAAACATTTGAAGTAAATATTGAGCAGTCTGTAACACTGTCGAAAAAATTACCAAAGGATGTTTTGAAAATTGCCGAGAGCGGAATCAATAATCCTGAAACGGTGGCACAACTAAAGCAAGAGGGTTTCAACGGATTTCTGATTGGAGAACATTTTATGAAAGAAAGCCGTCCGGATAAAGCAGCAAAAAAGTTTATCCATCAACTGGAAATTCTTTTAAATAAATGAGAAAATTTTAACCACAAAGAACACGGAGTATTTCACGGAGGTCACAAAGCGCTATTTGTTTCCTTTTTGTACTCTCATTTTATCCTTAGTGGATTTATTCTTTGAATAAGTATAGTTTGTTTTAGTGAGAAAACCTCTTTGATTAAATAATACGGTGTTCGCAAGAATTGTAACCCCCACCCCACTGGGACAAAGCACAAGTGAAAAACACTTGCGCCAGCAGGGGTAAAAAAATACAACTTCAATCCGCAAGAGTTATTGTCTCGTATATAACTCTGAGAACTTCTCACAATTTAACTACTTTTGCCTCAAAGGAGCTATCCGTGGGGTAATCCTACAGGGCTTTCGGGTCTAAACTCTAAGGAGATATTGCCTGAACTCGTCATTCCGC
>CAYRJA010000045.1:0-22554 GCA_964424455.1 uncultured Bifidobacteriaceae bacterium | reverse complement strand
GCGAGAACCGGCTCAACAAAAATCCGGACTGGAAAAGGGAATTTCTATCCTTTATAAATTCAGACATTCATAAAACTACTCTTATCGGCAAGTACAAAGTGGATTCATCGGTTGTAACAACTGTTACAGACACTTCATTTGTAATAACATACACTACAGATGACAAAAACTTCAGACAAAAAAATTAGTTGTATTCTTCTCACAGGATAAATCCCGCGTAAAGCAAATTAACATTACTAATTCAACAGACAATCTCCTTTCCTCATTACATGAGGAGTTGAGATATATAGTCGGAAAAGGATATAAACTTAATTCATCGGAAGATACCCGGATGATGGGAAAAAGTTTTTATGAAATTCGGGCTGAATTCCAATTCGGCACAGGATATTTTCAGTAGCTCACTGTACAGGTATCGCGGAAATTAACCCTGCGAGAAAGGAATTTTTCTATTGAAAATGCCTATTCAGTGCTTGATCTGAACAATATTCAATGCAACTGTTACAGTAAACAGAGGAGCATTTTTAGTCCTGAATTCAATTCTAAAAGGAAAAGAATCCTCGAAGATGGTTTGGATTATGATTCGAAATAATTCTTACAGTAAATACTTTACTATTTGCTCATCTCAGCATAGTACTTGTAAAAATGCGGAATCGTTTCAATTCCTTTATAGAAATTAAACAATCCATAATTCTCATTCGGCGAATGAAGTGCATCGCTATCCAGCCCAAAGCCCATCAGAATAGTTTTCAATCCGAGAATATTTTCAAACGAAGCCACTATCGGAATACTTCCTCCTTCGTAACCCGGAATAGGTTCTTTTCCGAATGAAGTCTTCATTGCTTTGCTGGCAGCTTTATAGGCAATAGTATCCGTAGGTGTTACAGCAGGTTCACCGCCATGTAGTGCCGTTACTTTCACCTTTACAGATTTTGGTGCAATGCTTTTGAAATACTTTTCAAACAGTTTTTCTATCTTCTTTGATTTCTGATTCGGCACTAACCGCATAGAAATTTTCGCTGATGCTTTTGCAGGCAGTACCGTCTTTGCTCCTTCACCTGTGTAACCGCCCCATATTCCGTTTACCTCTACCGTAGGACGAATGGATACCCTTTCGAGTGTGGTATAACCCTTCTCTCCTTCCACATCTTTCAATCCTAATTCTTTCATGTACTTGCTTAAACTGAAAGGGCGATTATTCAATTCCTTTCTCTCCTTCTTGCTCAGCGCCCGAACATCATCATAAAAACCCGGAATAGTGATGTGATTGTTCTTGTCTTTCATTTTTGAAATCATACGGGCAAGTTCAAAAGCCGAATTTGCCACACCGCCACCATAAGTTCCGCTATGCAAATCACGGTTAGGTCCGGTTACTTCCACTTCCATATAAGTCAACCCGCGAAGCCCGACGGTAATAGACGGGCAATTATTTGCAATCATAGAAGTATCTGAAATTAACACTACATCTGCTTTCAGTTTCTCTTTATTATCCTTCAGAAATTTATCAAGATTAGACGAGCCGACTTCTTCTTCACCTTCAATCATAAACTTAATGTTACAATGAAGCGAGCCGGTTTTCATCATCGCTTCAAACGCCTTAATGTGCATGAACATCTGACCTTTATCGTCACAAGCTCCACGCGCAAATATCTTTTCGTTGCGGATTACAGGTTCAAACGGTGGTGTTGTCCAAAGTTCATAAGGATCGGCAGGCTGAACATCATAGTGTCCATACACCAGAACAGTAGGAAGTTTTGCGTCTATTATTTTTTCGCCATAAACAATCGGATATCCTCCTGTAGGCATCACTTCGGTTTTATCTGCTCCGGCTTCTTTCAGTTTTTTCTTTATGTATTCTGCTGCTGCAAACACATCGTTTCTAAACTTGGGATCTGCGCTTACCGATGGAATGCGCAGCAATTCAAACAGTTCATCTAAGAATCGCTGCTTGTTAGTATTAAGATATTCTTGAGGTGTCATACTATTGATTTAGAAGGCGAAAGATAACGGAGAAAAAAGTAAAAATCAATTTATCAATAATTTCCTATGACAACTGATTACAGACATTTATGTATAGTATTTGTAAAACAGTAATCTAAGCCGGAATAAAATGGCATAGAATATACCGGCGATTATATGGATCCGCTTTGCTGCATAAGCGCATGAACCTGCGAATCCCAAAGCATAGTTTCTGCCTTCAGATCGTTAGGCTCGCAGAAATCAATAATCGTAAGAACTGTGTCACCTGTAATTTCAGTAGATGAAATTCTGAATTCAAAATACTCATCATGGTATTCATCATCTATCCACTTAAAACGGATAAATTCATTTTCCGATGAATCCACCATTTTAGCTTTATGAACTTCTCCGTCCCATGTAAAAGAATATTCATTTTTGAACGAATCCACCTCGTCGGCAAACCATTCAGACATTAAAGTGGGCGTTGAAATAAATTCATAAAGAATGGAAGGTGATGATTTAATCACATACTCTAATGAGAATTTTTTTCTCTTGGAAGATACGGAAGGCGCTTTGGCTGCTACAGTTTCTTTCTTTGTTGCCGTCAATTTTTTCTGAGCCGGTTTCGTACTTTTCTTCACCACTTTTTTTGCGGCTGCCTTCTTTTTGGCTGGTTTTGTCTTAGCTTTCTTCAACTTAAAAATGAATTATCTGTTCAAAAATCTGTCTCATCTTCCACATTCTGTATCTCACTTCTACAAATGCAATGAGAATCAGGAATTCAAGTGTGGAAATGTATAAAGTTTAATGAAATAAAAAAAGTATTTGAATTTTTTCTGTTAAGTACGGATTCAAGTTACAAGTGCAATAGGTTGTAATTTTTTAAAACTGCCCATGTAAATCTGTAACGGAGTTCGGTAAACTAACTGTTCAGGTATTGCCGAAGGTGGAGCGTTTCAGTACTACTGTTGATTTGAAAAACTACTGTTCGGTTAAAAGCATAAAAGTTCAATAAGAAGTACTTCACCTGCTCTATTGCCAATTTGTTTGTTAGCAGATGTTCATTTATTGTTCTTTAAAAAGTTCAATTGTATAGTCAAGTAATTTTTCGTTTCCAAATTTTCCGTGTCCGGGAATTACAACTTTTACGTTCGGATATTCCCTTTTCACTCTTTCAACAGTTGCCGACCAAGCCTTAACATTTGCGTCAACCAAATATCCTTTTGTTGCGTTTATTTCCTTAATCAGACAACCTCCAAACATAACATTTTCACTCGGAAAATATCCAATAATATTATCTTTTGTATGCCCTTCACCTAAAAATTTAGCTATTACTTTTTTGTCACCCACTTTCAGTACTAAAGAGTCCTTAAAACTATTTTCAGGGACTACAAAATTGTTTTCTTTAGCCAATTCTATAGTCTTGTAATAAGCATAAGAAGGTATGTTTTTGTCCTTAAATACTTTTAGTCCACCTAAGCAATCAGGATGAAAATGTGTAGGTATTACAGCGTTTATTTTACAATGTAGTGTGTCTGAAATCCATTTGATTAATTCTTCTGAACTTTTGTCGTTAGCTGTTGTGTTAAAAATAATTACCTCATTATTACTTCTTACAAATAGACCATTTCCATGTACAACTCCATAGTCTTTAGTTTGTAAAAATGAGATGAATTCAAATGCGTTTTCAGAAACTTGGGTTATTATCAAGTCATTTGTTTGATGGACAATTTTATTCGTTTCCATAGTCTTTTTCAAAGTACTACAACTTAGAATTATTGTAGAGAAAATTAGTGTTGTGATTATGCTCTTCATTTGTCTTTGCCGTTTGTTTGAATATCTGCTTACTTGTAAATATACTCAACACCCCAAAATTTCAAACTGCTTTAAATACCTTAATCAATCTTGTGGATTCAAATGCAAAGAAACAAACAGTCGTAGTTACTTTGCCTGAAATTAATAAGGTAAATAACAACGCTATAAAATTTTCTTTTCTTTACGCCTAAATTCTATTTTCAATAATGAAAGCATACATCTTCCCCGGACAAGGTTCGCAATTTGCCGGAATGGGTAAAGACCTTTACGATTCCAATACAACCGCAAAAGAGCTTTTTGAAAAAGCCAATACAATTCTCAGCTTCAGAATTACCGACATCATGTTCAGCGGAACAGATGAAGAACTGAAGCAGACTAAAGTAACACAACCCGCCATTTTCCTTCACTCAGTAATCAAGGTGAAAACTTTAGGCGATTCATTCAAGCCCGACATGGTGGCAGGTCATTCACTCGGAGAATTTTCTGCCCTTGTTGCCAATAATACATTGTCTTTTGAAGATGCACTTCAGTTAGTGTCACAGCGTGCGCTGGCTATGCAGAAAGCGTGTGAAGCACAACCCTCTACTATGGCAGCCATTCTCGGATTAGATGATAAAATGGTGGAAGATATTTGTGCTTCTGTAACAGATCATATTGTTGTACCGGCTAATTACAACTGTCCGGGTCAGTTGGTGATAAGCGGCTCTGTGGAAGGTGTAAAAATTGCTTGTGAAAAATTGAAAGCTGCCGGAGCAAAGCGGGCGCTGTTACTTCCTGTCGGCGGTGCCTTTCATTCTCCTCTGATGGAACCAGCAAGGAAAGAACTGCAAGCGGCAATTGAACAAACCTCTTTTGCAAATCCTGTTTGTCCTGTTTACCAGAATGTAACAGCTCTACCCACTATCTCGCCCGACACAATAAAGAAAAACCTGATTGCTCAACTTACTGCTCCTGTTCGATGGACTCAGACCATTCAGCAAATGACAGCAGACGGCGCTAAAGAATATATTGAGTGCGGACCCGGTAATGTGTTACAGGGATTGGTAAAAAAGATAAGCCGTGATACTGTAACATCTGCTGTATAAAATTATTAACATCCCCCTGCGGATTACTAAAAATAATTTTGTCTAAAAAAATTATCTCCGAAAGAGAAAAGATTTACATTTGTCATGAACAATAATTAAATAATCAGAATTCTAAAAACAAACAATTATGAAAATGAAAAGCTTACTCCTCGCAATCACTTTTGTTGCTAGCATGTTTGCAGCAAAAGCAGAAAATTCTTCTTTGTTCCGGTACGACAAAAATGCCGTAAGCAAAGAAATGACTCAACTGAACAAAGTTGAGAGTTATGTAAACACTCACGATGGTGTTACACTTGACCAGTTGAAGAACGAAAACAACAGCATTGTTCAGGATGTTAATCTGAACAGCAACGCTGGTTTTGCTACAACAGCAAGCGGTCCTGCAGGAATTCCTTCTTTCGTTTGGGGTTTCTGTCTGAGCTGGGTAGGTATTCTTATTGTTTACTTAGTAGTACAGGATAGTGAGGAAACTAAAAAGGCATTGTATGGCTGCTTAGTAAGCGCTGCTCTTTACATTCTCTGGTGGGTATTTGTTGTTTTAATCGGAGGAGGTTCTTTCTTATTCTTCTAATGAGATTAAAGCGGAATATCTATTCCTTTCTTTTAATATTATCTTTTTCTTTACTGTTGTCCAAGCCCACGCTTGGACAACAGTTTTTTAGACTAAAGGCAGACTTTAGTATTAAAGAAAACCTGATTGACGGCAGTTCTTCACTTTCAATGGGAACTGTATATTTTGACCGTACAAAAGGTAAAGTTGTATATAATCTGAAATTCCCTTCTCCTTCCCTATCAGTACTAACTGATACGGCAGCGTATGAAATAGCTGATGGGAAAATTAAAGCAAAAGTTCCTGTTCTTGGTTTGGTTGACTTTTCAATATTTAACCTCTCTATGTCAGATAGGTTGGGAAATTATGGTTTAACCGGTAAAAACACTTTATATCAATTAGTAGATGTTGCAAAGGAAGACAGCTTGGTTATTTCCACATGGCGTCCCACTAAAAAGGAGTTGAAAGAAGCCGTTGGAGATGTATTAATTTCGCAAAAGAATAAACAGCTTTATGGAATTGTTTTTATGGATAAAAACAATCAACCCTCTTCAAAACAGTTTTTTAATAATTATAAATTGTTCAGCGGACTGATGTTCCCAACAGAAATCGTTCAGATCAATTACAAGAATGGTAAAGAATTTTACAAAGTCACCACTTTTAAAAATATAAAGGTTAATGACCTTTCTGAAAATATTTTTTATAATTTTTCTATTCCTTTGCAGTAACACCTTCATTGTTTATTCTCAAACTTCAGTAAAGGAATATGAGTCACTGAAAACAGTGATGAGTCCGGAATTGCATAATCATACTCATGTATTCAAAGGAATTCATAGTGAGGTAGATGCAGTCTTTACCGGACTTTTTGTTTTTTATAAAACTTTTATTTCATCACAAGATGGCAACTCCTGTACTTTCACTCCCTCCTGCTCTGAATATGCACTTCAGAGTATAAAAAAGAAAGGTGTATTTTTAGGAATGTTGAATTCTTTCGATCGCCTCCTTCGCTGTAACGGACTTAGTCCGAAAAATTACCCTTACGATTACGATAAACACCTGCTGATTGACCCTGTGGAATAATGCAGATGCAGTTATATTCTGAGATAAACGAATAGTAACCCTTATCCAAAAAATTAACCTTTGTAGTAAAAGATTTCTTTGACAACAATCTTATGCCCTTATAAAATTAGATTACAGAAATATTAAGTAATACACGCATAGCCAAACTATAAAGGCAAAAGAATAAGGTTGAGTGTTGCCTGAATTCATTTCTATCAAGGTTTCAAAATAAAAGAAGGTTTGTTTATCAGAAAACTAAGGAAGGAGTAATAAATTACCTTTATGCGATGTTTAAAAGACCTTCCTATACATTAGAGAATCAAAAACCTTATCTTGAAAAATTAACCTTAATAGCAAAAGGCATTTCCTTGTACAACAACCTTATGACCTTATGAAAATACAATACTATAACTTGTACACTCATTATATTTTCACTACATTGAATCGTATCGCTTTGATTCAGGAAATTCATAGAGAACGAATTGAAAAATATATAACGGGAATCATAAGTAATCATGATTCAAAATTGTATGCTATCTATGCAAATCCCGAACATGTTCATTTTCTTGTTTCCTGTTCACCGGAGTTATCAGAAGAAGATTTAGCAAGTATTGTTGCGAACAGTTCACAACATTTCATTAATAAGAATAAATTGTGCGCCGGAAAATTTGCCTGGCAGGATTCTGCTTCCGCTTTTTCAGTTTCAAAATCTGAAGTAGATAAAGTTTGTCATTATATTCTCAATCAACCTGAACACCATAGGAAAGTGAGTTTCAGTGAGGAGTATGAGAAGTTTATGAAATTCTATCAGAAAAGTTTACGGTATGAGAAATAAACTGACAAAGCTTTACAGAGGAGGATTAAAGATTTAAAACAATAATTTCTGATTAAACGAAAATGAATTGTAAAAAGCTAATACTAAATTATTTTCATAAAAAATATCTAAGACAATTCGTAATTACTATCCTTTTTATTCGGACATTATTTGTGTTAGACTTTGCTTCTGCTCAGGATATTTTTAACTCAGCCAATACTGAAAAGTTTGCTTACTACCTTTATTCATCTTCTCAATATAACCTGTCTGCAGAGGAATATGAACGGCTGTTGTTTATGAAGCCGGATGATGACTCTGCAAAAATTTTCCTGCTGAAGAGCTACCGGAAAGCAGAGTTGTTTGCAAAAGGAATTGTCCGTACTCAAGAACTATTCCCTGACATAGAGAATGCGCCGAAAAATATCTTTAATGAATACACCTATCTGCTGATTTTAAATAAGCAGCAGGATAAAGCGCTCTCGTTAGTGCAATCTTCACATTCTATTTCTGAAAAAGAAAAGGATTATCTCCAACTGAACATTGACCTGCTGAATAAAGACTGGAAACCGGCAAAGGAAATTTACAACAAGTGGCAGCAGAATGACAATGAAATGTATGGTCCTTACAAACCCATTATCTCTGAAGCCGATAACATGAAGCATCGCAGTGCAGGACTTGCCGCTTTGATGTCAGCCGTTGTTCCCGGCGCTGGAAAATTTTACACGGGTGATTGGAAGGACGGAACTGTTTCTTTTATTTTCATAGGACTGACGGGGTATCAAGCTTATCGTGGATTCGATAAATATGGCACAAAGAGCGCTTATGGATGGATTTACGGCGGGCTTGATTTAGGTCTTTACCTCGGTAATATTTACGGCTCTTACAAATCAGCCAAAAACTTTAACAAAAAACATGAAGATGCACTGGTTAAAAAGGCGCAGTTTCTTTTCAGCCGTAATCTTTAGTCTGCTGGCTGCTGTAACAGCACGTGCTCAAACGGTGGAGCAGACTTTTCAGTTTGCAAATCGTCTTTATGCAGAAGCAGATTACAAAGAGTGCATTAAATATTATGAGCGGGTACTGTTTTTTGGAGAAGGCAATTTCAGTACCGAATGTTATGAGCATATCGGAAATTGTTACACTGAATTACTCAATCCTGAAAAAGCAAATGAATATTATCAGCTGACTTATTATTCCACTGACAACGACAGTATTAAGAATGAAATGCTCTTTAACCGTTCTTTCAATTTTCTGAAGGCAAAGAAGTTCAAACTTGCCTTACAGGAGTTGATGTCGCTAAGTGAGCATCAACCGGATGATTTGCAGAAAAAGAAAAATCTTTATTTCGCCATTGCTTATTTCGGTGATGCGAATTATACACTATCAGAAAATTATTTTAAGCAATTGATTCCTGCAACTGATTCGGTATCTCTCCAAAATCTGAATTATCTTTTTTCAAAGAATGAAAAACTGAACCGGAAGAGTCCAAAGACTGCACGAATTCTCTCTATGATAATCCCGGGGGCAGGTCAGCTTTATGCAGGAGATATAAAGAACGGAGTGAACTCTCTGCTGCTGACAGGCGGATTTGCATTGCTGTTTGTTAATACTGCCTTCTCCTACTCTTATGTTGATGCGCTTACAGCAGCCGGTCCGTGGTTTTACCGTTATTATTACGGAGGTTTCCGCCGGGCAGAAACCATTACCATTAGCCGTGTTGAACTGAAACGTGCAAGGCTATATACTCAAATAATGAATTCAATTCAACAATATGCTGAATAATCTGGAAAACAGAATTTATCCAAGTCGTTTTAACTCAGTCAGAATATTGCGCTCAATCCGTTGAGATACATTTTCACCTGAGTCGTTTTTTACAAATTTTAATCCTGTGATTTTCTCGTACAGTTCTATGTAACGGTCTGTTACAGTAGTAATAAATTCATCCGGCATGACAGGAACGGTTTGTCCATCTTTCCCCATGAAATTATTTTCAATCAGCCACTGGCGTACAAATTCTTTCGATAACTGTTTCTGTGCTTCTCCATTTTTTTGTCTTTCCTCATAGCCATTGAGGTAGAAATAGCGCGAAGAATCGGGTGTATGGATTTCATCAATCAGGTAAATCTTCCCGTCTGATTTTCCGAATTCATATTTTGTATCCACTAAAATCAATCCATGCTTTTTAGCAATTTCAGTTCCGCGCCCGAACAGTGCATAAGAATATTTTTCAAGTTGAATGTAATCCTGCTCAGAAACTAATCCTTGTTTAATAATTTCTTCTCTTGAAATATCCAGGTCGTGACCTTCATCTGCTTTAGTAGTGGGCGTAATAACCGGCTTAGGAAAACGGTCATTTTCGTTTAATCCTTCCGGAAGTGTAACACCACATAATTCCCTCTTGCCTGCTGCATACTGGCGGGCAGCATGTCCTGCCAAATATCCGCGAACAACCATTTCCACTTTAAACGGTTCACACATTCTGCCAATACTAACATTAGGATCCGGAACGCTAATCAGCCAGTTAGGAACAATATCACTCGTAGCTTTCAAAAATTCAGCTGCAATTTGATTCAACACCTGTCCTTTGTATGGAATCGGCTTAGGCAGTACTACATCAAATGCAGATATGCGGTCGCTTGCCACCATGACAAGGTATTTGTTTGCAATGGTATAAACATCACGCACTTTACCTCTGTAAAATTTAGTTTGATTAGGGAGTTTATACTCTGTAGAAAAAATAGCTGAAGAACTCATAGTATCAATCATCGTTTGGTTATTTTAGAGTTGCAAACCTAACTGAACTTAACCGAAACTGAAATATTTTCTTCTCACATTTTATCAGTTTCAGGTAAGAATAGCTGTGAGTGAACAGGAATAATATTTCACTCGATATAATTACTGAAATATTTGTATCGCAGTTTAATCATAGAAAGTAAATCATAAAGACTTACCTGCTGAAGATATGCATCCGAAAAATTACAGTATTCAATGAATGCATCCATTTTTGAAAATGGGAGATTGATAAGTTCTGACTTAATACAGATTTTTAACAACTCACGCTGCACCTGTCTTCGCTCATCATCATTCAGCAATATTGCCACTTGTCTTTTTTGCTTTTCTACTTTAGAGAATCTCTCCCATAAAAAAGTGATCGGACTTCTTAAAGGGTAAACTGAGTTATAAGTGTCTGTATTTTTCACACCTAAATTGTTTATTGCCTGTTGAATCTGTTCAAATGTTTTATCGGGAGTAATTGTAACACCATCCAGTTCCGATTGAATAGGATGAAGAACAATATTCTTTTCATATTTCAACTGGCGGAGTGAATCTTTGTAACACAGATTCACATTAGAATATCCGATACAGACAAAAACAAAAGTATCCGTTTTGAATCCGTGAAGTTCATATATTCCGGTTTTGGCAGGTGAAACAAATGTATTAGTTCGCAGATTGTAAATCCTTACCCTGTCGAATCGTCCTGAATTATCACTGAAAGAAATTTTACCGTTCACAGACACACCAACCGGTTGTTGCGAGAACAGAAGAGCAGGAAAGAATAATAAAAGCAGAAAGTTTAATCTAACCATTGGTATAATTATATTTGCCACCCGCGGGGAATTAGCTCAGTTGGCTAGAGCGCTTGCATGGCATGCAAGAGGTCACCGGTTCGACTCCGGTATTCTCCACAGAGTTCTTACTCAATTTTTCCATCTTTTATTATCATCTTCCTGTCTGCCATATTTGCCAGTTCTTCATTGTGTGTTACAATTACAAATGTCTGGTTAAATTCTTTCCTGAATTTGAAGAAAAGTTGATGAAGTTCCTTAGCATGATCTGAATCCAAATTCCCTGTCGGCTCATCTGCCAGCACCATTTTCGGATGATTGATTAATGCACGTGCCACTGCCACTCGCTGCTGTTCACCGCCTGATAATTCGTTTGGCTTGTGAGTCATCCGGTCTTTCAATCCGAGATAATCCAGCAATTCTTCTGCCTGTTGTTTCACTTCTTTCTCACTGCGCTTACCTATCCATCCGGGAACAGAAACATTTTCAATAACATTTAGCTCCGGAAGTAAATGATGAAACTGAAAAACAAACCCGATATTTTTATTCCGGAATTTTCCTAATTCTTTATCTGACAGTTTAGATATCAACTCCCCTCCTATCTTCACTTCACCTTTATCTGCTTTATCCAAAGTGCCGAGAATGTGTAACAGCGTACTCTTGCCTGCACCCGAAGCGCCGACTATAGAAATTATTTCTCCTTCCTGAATGGTTAATGAAATTCCTTTCAATACCTGAAGTGTTCCGTATGACTTCTCAATATTTGTTGCTTCAATCATTTCAGGCGAAAAATACTATCTTAATTTTTTAAGTCTGATAAATTGTTATCTGCATTGCTTACTCAACTATGAATCTGAACGCTGCAAAAGATTCTGATTGATACTCTTAGCTGTTTTAGCTCCCAAAACTTTTATTTTTTCAGTAGTACGTATCAGATTGCCCGAACCTTCTGATAATTTTTTCATAGCATCTACATAACTGTTTTTTGAAGAGTCAATTTTCTTGCCCACTTCCAGCATATCTTCTGTGAAGCCGACAAACTTGTCATAAAGTGATCCGCTCAATCTTGCGATTTCAAGAGCATTGTTATTCTGCTTGTCCTGTTTCCAGATACTTGCAACTGTGCGGAGTGTTGCCAGCAAAGTAGAAGTGCTGATGATGACTATGTTTTTGTCAAATGCTTCATTCCACAGATTTGGCTCGTGTTGTACAGCGATATTAAAAGCCGGTTCTATCGGCACGAACATCAGCACATAATCTAATCCGTCTAATTCATAAATCTGCTGATATTTTTTTTCACTCAATTCTTTGATATGACTACGCAGCGACTGAATATGCTGAGATAACGCACGATTTCTGTCATCATCACTCTCCGCAGAGCAATACACTTCATACGCATTAAGTGAAACTTTAGAATCAATTACAATCTTTTTCCCTTCCGGCAAACTTACTACTACATCGGGCTGGTAACGTTTACCTTCTTCTGTAGTAAAACTCTGCTGTTCAAAATACTCGCGATCTTTCACAAGACCTGATTTCTCCAATATGCTGGAAAGAATCATTTCGCCCCAGTCACCCTGAGTTTTAGTTTGCCCTTTCAGCGCATTGGTCAGATTGTTGGCTTCCTGATTCAACTTCTGACTTTGCTCAACTAAGTTTTTTATTTCACCTTTCAGCGAGTTTCGCTCTGCTGCTTCTGCTTTGTAGGTGTTATCCACTTTCTTCTCAAAGCTTTCAATTTTTTCTTTCAATGGATTGAGAATGAAATTAAGATTAGTCTGGTTTTGTTCTGTAAACTTTGCAGTTTTATCTTCAAGAATTTTCGTAGCCATTACTTCAAACTCTGCCTTCAATTTCTCATTCAGATTTTCTATTTCTGTTTTTTGCTCTGATAATCTTTTGTTCAGATTGTCATTCTCATTCTGCTGTGCAGCAATCTGAGAATTCAGTTTTATCGCTTCAGCATTAGCTGATGACTTTGACAGGAACCATCCGATAACTGCTCCTGCGATAATTCCGATAATAAGAAAAACGATTTCCATAACTATTGATTTCAGAAAGTAAAAGTAAGGTTACTTTCATATTGCTGTATTATACTACAGATTATTCTTATTCCATATCTCCCAACTCTTTTCCGCCTGCAGTTGCAGCATTTGTAATCCGTTCTTAGTTTTTGCACCTTGTTCTTTTCCCTGTTTAAGAAATAAAGTTTCTTCAGGGTTGTAAATGAGGTCGTAGAGCAAATGTTTGTCTGAAATATATTGATATGGAATCGGTGGCGCTTCTCCGGTTTTCGGAAACATACCAACAGGAGTTGTATTAATAATAAGCAAATGAGTGCTGATGATTTCACCTGTTACATCACTGTAACTGATTGAATCTTTTGCGCCACTTGATGAAACTGTAACACAATGTATTCCTAATTCTTTCAGAACATATCTTACCGCTTTAGAGCTTCCGCCAGAGCCGAGGACTAAAGCATCCGTATGATGACTTTCTAATAATAATCCAAGTGAATATCCAAACCCAAAAAAATCAGTGTTGTAGCCAATCAGTTTTCCTTTTTTAATCTTAATACAATTTACCGCGCCAATTTCTTTGGCTTCATTTGTAACCTCATGCAAATAGGACATGACTGATTCTTTATAAGGGATCGTAACATTCAGTCCGAATAAATTCATTTCATTCTTTACTAAAGAAGGAAATTCACTGATAGAATGTAATGGAAAGTTTTTGTACTCACATTCATTGATATTCTCTTGTGTAAACTTCTCTGAAAAATATTTTTTCGAGAAAGAATGTTCCAATGGAAAGCCAATGAGTCCGTAGGTTTTCATTTTACTTATCAAGGGAAAGGTTATTTAATTTTTATTCAATGAAATTAGAGATTTGAAGGTTGTTGCAATACTTGCAATCAATCTGATAAGTTATTATAACAAGTATTGGTTACTGTTCATACTCACGTATCTGTTTATATAGATGCTTTACACTTCAATTCTGGTATTACAAAAAGTAATTCTGTTCGTATGTTATTTACTGTTTGATATGTTTACGTATATCGTTTATCAATTGTGAGATTGGTCTGACATAGTTTTTCAATCCTATATGCGTGCTTGCATATTTCAGTCGCCTACTGTTGTCTGGCAAATAAAATATTTGTCTTTGTTCTCCAAGTAAAGTGAGTTTGTCATCTGATAAATCTTCATCAAAGGTTACTACATGAAAAATATGTTTTACTTTAAAACGATTGTAAACTTCAGTGCTGCTACTTACATTTTTCCATCGTTCACGAATTGTTCTCTTGCATGAAATACCAATCAACCATCCATCCTTTCCCTTTACCCAATTATCAACTTCAAGGTCTGCTTGAAAATGTGAGGGTGCTTCTGCTCTTTTGATATTGTAGTAACCTAAAATAAAATCTATTACTTGCTCTAAACTTCCACCTGCTCTCTTTTTTCTTTTTTGTGCTGCTCGCCTCTCAAATTCTTGTGTAAAGGCTGTAAGAACAATATCTCTATCATCTTCTGTGATTGTCTTATCTTTTGTTAGCAAAACACGAAGCATTGTAAAAGCCCTGACAATTTCAGTTCTCTCTATTGTCAAGCAACATTTCACGCCTAAATCATCCCAAAGTGAGATAACGGTTGCTAATCCTTGTTCACCCTGAATATCTAAATATGATTTTGCGATACTCAATGTAAATTCTTTGTCATTATTAGGGATATTTGTAATTGCCTGATGTAGAGGAAGCATGATATTTTCGCAAGTAAGAATAAAAACCTCCATATCTGATACAGTTTTAATTTCTTCATCAAGTTCTGCCAGCATACGTTGAACTCGGATATCTTTTGAAGAAGTATTCTTGAATCGTTCCTCAATAATATTGCGAAGAGTTTGTTTTTGTAAACGCAAAATATCGTTTCCTTTACTCTCTTTTGCGATTACTCGTAAACTACCTGTAAGCGATGATAATAGTCTTGGTTCTTTACCGATAGCAACATATTTGTCGTTATTGATTAGCATTCTTGAAAACCAATACACATTATGCCATCTATTTTGTATTTCTGTAATAATTTCTGTTGCTTTCACTATGCTGATTGAGGAGTAGAGAATTTAAAATGTGGTTGTTTATAAAACAGATCAATTCTGTCCCTTGCCATTGCACAATAATCCGGTGAAAGTTCTATGCCTGTATAAATACGGTTATTCATCAGCGATGCTATTGCTGTTGTTCCGCTACCCATGAATGGATCTAAAATATTTTTAGCATAAGTAGAATGGATAATTCTGTCAATAAGTGCAACAGGAAAAGGAGCAGGATGGTCGTTCTTCATTTCCTGTTTAAATTCCCAAACATCACCAAAAGCATTGGCTTTCGGTATAAGTTTGAACTTTGGTTTTGCAATCAGATAAACCACTTCGTAAGTTGGTAGAAAATATCCAGAATTAAAATTAATGCCTCCCTTCCGTTTCCAAATAATAATTTGCCGTACTGGTAAATCTCTAATAATATCTGCTCTATCTTGTAACAAACCATCTTGCACTCGCCACTTGTGATTGTAAAAGACTGCTCCGCTATCAGAAGTTAAACGGAACATTTCTTTAAGACAATCATGCTGCCATTGTGCATATTCCTCATGAGGCATACAGTCGTTATGATGTGAATAGCCGTTCACAAGCTCCGCATTCTTCCACTTTCCACCCCTACCATCTTTCATCCCATTACCTGTGGAGTTCTTTAGGTTGTACGGCGGTGATGTAACAACAAGATCAAAAGCCTTGTCAGGTAACTGACGCATGATTTCTAAGCAGTCACCTTGTATGATTTTATTATTAAAATCCGTTATCAATTTATCTTTCTGTTTTAACACAAATGTAGAGTTAATTATCACTGTCTCTTTTGTTTTGTCCTAAAATTGTAAACAAAATACTATTCATTGATGATAACAATACCATCAATAAATTATTAACATCTTTCATATTGAGTTAAGTAATTCATTTTACAAAATGAATCCTTCACTTTCCTCAGAATGATAAAATATTTAAGACTGCTTCAATTGATTATAGAAGAACATCATTGTATCTCCTCTTAATCCAAGCCGGATAGTTTCAAGTGGCAACACTTCATTCGGCGCAATGTTACCCAGATTTACATTTGAGCCGAGAAGTTTAATAAACCAAACCTGCTGTGCTTTGTTCGGCGCTTCCCATATAATGTTATCTCCCGGAATTTGTGTTAGAATTTCTTCCACCAAACCGGAGCGCACTTCTCCTGTACCTCTGTAAATACCCACATTGCCGCCTTCTCGTGCTTCTGCAATCACTTTCCATGAACCGGCTTCCAGTTCACTTTTCATCTGTGCAATCCACTTGTAAGGAGGAATAATTTTCTCCGCATCTTTTGATCCCACTTCTGAAAAAACTTTCCGGCTCTTTGATAAAATGTTAATGTACTTGCACTTTTCTTCATGCGGCAATTCTATAGAGCCGTCAGATACTTCCACATGCTCCATTTTGTAGTCATCCAGCAATCGCAGATAATCATCAAACTTATTCCGCAGAATAAAACACTCTAAAAGTGTGCCTCCAAAATACACAGGCACATTTGCTTTTTTATACACTGCAATTTTACTTCTTAAATTAGGTGTTACATAAGCGCTTCCGAAGCCAAGTTTTACTACATCTATATATGATTCTGCAACAGAAAGCAGATCTTCCACCTCACGGATACTTAGCCCTTTATCCATTACCATTGCCATACCATTGCTACGCGGCTTGCTGCTGCGTGCAGGCAGATTACTTAATTCAAAATTCATTGGTTATTTTTTTTCAGCGGTAAATATCTACAATTTCCGCAACCTCTTTATCATACGCTAACTGAGGCATCAACCGGAACAATAACTGTTTTTTTGTTTTATCAAGCGTCAAACCAATTTCTAAATATTCCTTTGCCTGACTGCGGCATCCGCTGCAAAACAGGCAAACACTTTTCAGCATTACAAAAGAAGCCTGAGCGCCTTTCTCCATCATGGCATAATCCGTCAGCACTTCCGCTTCATTCACAAGGTTAAGGCGGATTAAGAAAGAAATCATCCTTTCTAAAGTTTTGCTGCTGCGTGAACGCGAACTTAGCTCAAGTATCCGGTTGCAGGCATCCAGCAGAGTATTCACATCATCAATATGAACTGATGCCTGTGCCATACTTACAATGTAGCGCACAGATTCGGGACATTGCTTTACCGCTTTGCGGAAAAAGTGTACCGCGTTTTTCCATACTTTTTCTTTTGTATAGACAACGCCAATCCGGTAAATCGCATAATGAAATTCAGGAACAAGTGTGACAGCACGGTGATAATACAATCGTGCAAAATGATATTCTTTCAGCCGTTCGTAACATTCGCCTATGCAGTAATACAAATCTTCAGTTGGTCTGGAATAATGAATTGCCTTTTGATAAAACTCTATTGCACGGCGATATTGTTTTAATGCGAAATAAGATTCTCCTATATCGCGGTAGGCAACATCATAGGTCTCATTAATTGCAATGGTAAACTCATGGCAGTCAATTGCCTTTTCATACATATCCAATCCATAGTAAGCATAGCCAAGGTTTTGCCATGCAAGATATGAGTACGGATGCTGGTCAATCAGTTTCTGATGAAACTCTATGCTCTCTTCATATTTATGTGTCAGTTCAACACTATACCATATACGGTCAAGCGCTTCTTCATTTTTGGGATTGGCTTCTATGGCTTTCCGTAAATACTCATATACTTTATCGTGCTTTCTCCAATGCTCATATATATCTGCCATTTCAAGATAGAGTATCCACTTGTGCTGCTCCTCTGTGGAATCAAAGGCGCTGTTAACTACATCTACCGCCTTCTGATACTCTGCTTTCTGAATATAAATGTCACACCGTATCATCCTGATGGTAATATCCGATGAATCGAGTGACTCCGCTTTGTCTAACCATTTTAATGCTTCATTATATTTCCGGTGCAGCATCAGCAAGCCGGCTTTCTTGGTCATGAAAGTTGAAGAGAAGGGATATATCTCAAGTGCATAGTTGCAAACTTCCATTGCTTTGGAAGAGTTACTCTTCGTTTCAAAATATTCAATAAGATCTTCTAAAGTTATCTGATCGAAAAAAAGCGGATTATTATTCTTCACCATATCTTCATACTTCTCCACCGTCTGCATGATATCGTTTTCTTGCTCGTCTCCGTATTCTCTTTCAGGCATATTCTTTAATTAAGATGAATGAATAAATTGTTCGCTTCCAAAACTACATGAAAATTAATATGAATATCTATGTGAGGAAATTTTTATTTTAAACCTGATTTATTTTTGGTAGTGACAGAAAAAGTCTTTAAAGAAGAATATCTCTTAGATCGTTGATTGTTACAAACGAATTGCATAGTGTTAATTAAACAAACAGTTGTGTGTGAACCTGTTTCTTTTATTTAATTACTTTTGAAAGCTATTCATTCTGAATAATAAAATAGTTGAAAGATATATCTGCATGCACTCTAAATACTCCACTACTCTTAAAATTATCAGTTGTTTTTTTATTATTTTTTTCTGCGCGCGCTTTACTGTAACAGCCCAAACTGCTTCCTACTGGCAGCAGGAAGTCAATTACAAAATCAATGTAACACTTAATGACTACAGCAATGAATTGAACGGAAGCATTGAAATAGAGTACATCAATAATTCACCGGATGAACTTTCATTCATCTGGTTTCATCTGTGGATGAACGCATATAAAAACACAAACACTGCTTTTGCCAAACAACAGTTAAAGAATGGCAACACTGATTTTTTCTTTTCAAAACCGGAAGATAAAGGTTGGATGGACGGACTCGATTTTAAAGTGAATGGAGAAAACGCTGAACTGATTTATGATTCCGTAAATATTGACATTGCTAAATTAGTATTGAATCAATCCTTACCCAGTGGCGGTAAGATAACTGTAACAACTCCTTTTCATGTAAAACTTCCTCATACATTCTCGCGTGGCGGGCATGTAGGCAAGCAGTATCAGATTACACAATGGTATCCCAAACCGGCAGTTTACGACCGCTATGGATGGCATCCAATGCCTTATCTGGATCAGGGAGAATTTTACTCGGAATACGGCTCTTTTGATGTGAGCATCACGCTGCCGGCTGACTATGTAGTGGGCGCTACCGGTGATTTGCAGAATGAAGAAGAAAAAAAGTGGATGGAAGAAAAGGCGGCATTTACAAAGCAGAAATTCAATATGGGCATGAATGAAGAAGAAAAAAATACAGCAGGCAGCTATCTGCCGCGCGATTCTTCTATGAAAACCATTCGTTACACACAACAAAGAGTTCATGACTTTGCATGGTTTGCCGATAAAAATTATTATGTCCTGAAAAACAATGTTACACTTCCTCAATCGGAAAAAAGTGTTACAACCTGGCTGATGTTTACAGACAAAGAAAGAAATATGTGGTTGCAGGCACAACCTTATATTGATTCATCGCTATACTATTATTCTAAATGGCTGGGGGATTATCCATACAAACAAATCACCGCTGTACAAGGTGCATTAGCTGCGGGCGCAGGCATGGAATATCCGAATGTGTGCATTATCGGGGCATCAAAAACTCCAACAGTTTTAGAAACCAGTATCGCTCATGAAGTCGGACATAACTGGCTGTACGGAATACTTGGATTCAATGAACGCCTCTATCCATGGATGGATGAAGGAATCAACTCTTACTATGAGGAAAGATATTTAGAGCAGCGCTATCCCGGAAGATTATTTGTTCCGGATGTGGGCATTACAAGATTTTTCGATCTGAATCATTATCCTTACCGCTACACAAAATACTTCACCTATCTGTTTCAGGAAAGGCGACATCAGGATCAACCGACTGATTTACCCGCAACAGAGTACTCAGAAATAAATTATGGAAGTATTATTTATGCTAAGACTCCTCTCCTTTTCTTTCATCTTGCCGCATCACTTGGTCAGGAGAAGTTTGATTCGGTGATGCAACAATTTTATGAACAATGGAAATTTAAACATCCTCAACCCGGTGACATCAGAAAGTCTCTTGAAAATCAGACGCGCGTAAATCTTGACTGGCTCTTTGACCAGTCAATTAAGACTACTCAGCATCTTGATTACAAAATAGCCGCAGCTCGTGACACAATGCAGATTGCTTCATCCGTTTACAGAAAAATTAAGATAAAGAATATAGGCGGTATTCGTGCGCCTTATTCTATAACAGCTATCAAGAACCAATCACCTGTACAAACAATATGGTATGGAGGATTTACCGGAAAACTTGATGTTCTTTTCCCGGAAGGCGATTACGACAAATTTGTCATTGACGAAGCCGGAGATTTATGGGAGAGTAACAGAAAAAATAATTCTATCCGTACTCATGGGATTTTCAGAAAAGCAGAGCCGTTGCGGATTCAGTTCCTCGGAAGTTTAGAAAATCCAAAACGGAATCAGTTATTCTTTTCTCCTGCCGGCGGATGGAATAATTACAACGGAGGCATGGCAGGACTTGCATTCTATAATTCATTTCTGCCGTCAAGAAATTTTGAATACCAGTTAGCGCCGATGTGGGGATTCGGGAGCAACTCATTTGCGGGTATCGGAAGAATGGCTTACCACCTTTATCCTAAAGGTGAACTGTTTCACGAAATTGTATTTACTGTAACACAAAGCCGGTTCAGTTATGATTCACTGAAGTTTAAACGGACTGATTATTTTACTGATTACTCACGCACTTGCGGTCGCATTGACTTTAATTTTAATTACGATCCGGGAAGCAGTAAGAGAATCGGACTGACACTCAGAAGTATTTTCATCAGTAAAGATGAACTTCGTTTTCATCCGGATAAAACATCCGGCGAATTTTTACCAACTGTAACACCTTTTAACCATCTGTACAACATTCTTTCATTTCATATTGAAAACAAAAGGGTTATTAATCCATACAATATGTCATTTAATATTGAAAGAGGTGATAACCTTTCGGGCAGTTATTATTCTTACTTTAAACTATATCTCGAAGGAAATTATTTTATCAATTACAATCATAAGAAATCAGGGTTGTCGGTTCGTTTCTTTACCGGAGCTATGGCTGATATCTCTTCAGTGAGCCGTCCTGAAATATTTCATCTGAGCGCTACTACCGGCTCGTTAGATTATCTGTTTGATGAAGTATATCCTGCAAGAAGCGAAAGAGACGGATTCTTTTCTCATCAATTTACAATGCAAGGCGCTGAAATGAAATTCAGAAATGATTTCCTTTTACAACCGTTATTAAAATCAGCCGGAGTGATTGCGCTTAATCTGAAATCAAGTTTGCCTTTCAAATCGCCTCTGTTCTTGTTTATGGACATCGGAACATTTTCTCCGGTTCAGAAAAATTATAACCCTGTTCTTTTTGACGGAGGCATCGGGATAAATCTTGTTCCGAATGTTTGCGAAGTATATGTTCCTCTCTTATTTTCTGATGATATAAAGAGAAACATTAACACCATTCCCGCCTACGACAAATGGTATAAGCGGATTTTATTTACGCTCAACATCAGTAAACTGAATCCGTTTGATAAAATCAGAAATTTTCAATTGTAATCTTAGTACAGACTGTTAATTGTATCTGCTACTTTTTGAATATCATCAAAAAGTCTTGTTATTATAAAATATCTCTTCCCATTGTATTTGACAGTTATACACGACCTGGAGCCAAAATTTCTTTCAACAAAATTTGGCTTTTCTATGACTAAATCATTTTTATGAATGTTAAATTCTTTTGACTTCAGATTCATTGGAGGAATCATCCTTTTGTAAGAAAATGTTTTGAACTTAATCATGTCATTTTCAATTTCTATTGATTGAATAACCCGGTTATATCTTCTCGGAGAAGAGAAAACAACAATATAAATTACAATACAAACCATCAACACAATAAACACATTGTCAAACGTAAAAAAGTAAGGCGGAGGATAAATATATCTTGTACCTAAAGCATCGGGATGAAGAATCAGTTCTTGACCTTTCCTAATCCATAAAAACCTTTTAATAATAATATATCCCCAAAAGAGAATAGTACCGGGGACTAATATATTCTGCCACATCTGTGACATGTTTGATCTTGGTCGTGCTGTAAAAATCATACTTGCCTACTGTTAAATATGTGTTACAAAAACAAATTGACAACAATCTTCATGTCAAAATTAACATCTTTGCTCCGAAATCAATGGCAAACAAAACATCTATCTGGTACGGAATGTCGCGCATGAAATGTCCGCGTTGTCATCACGGAGATTTGTTCATTCATAAGAATCCATACAACATCCGAAATTTCGACAAGATGCCCCTGCATTGCCCGGTTTGCGGACAATCTAATTTCCCTGAAATAGGATTTTACTACGGCGCTATGTACGCAAGCTATATGCTTTCAGTAGCCGTTTCCGTATTTAATGTACTTGCCTTCTGGATTTTATTTGGCTTTCATATAACGCCTATAATTGTAACGAACACAATCATACTAATGATACTGTTTCCATACATCTACCGCTATTCGCGTGTGATATGGATTTATGTCACAGTCGGCTTCAATTATCAGGCGTATGAAAAAGCTCAGCAAAAGTGATTGTACACCTGCTGCAGATGTTGTGCTATCTGCTATGCTGTCCTGCCTTCGATAT
>CAYRJA010000044.1:0-22746 GCA_964424455.1 uncultured Bifidobacteriaceae bacterium | reverse complement strand
TCTCAAACGGTAATAAAACTTATTCCCCTATTTTTGATTCATGCAACAACACCAGAGGAAAATATAAATGATTATCCCATACCTTTAGTACATTGGCAGAGGAAAAGATGGAATGAACAAGATAAATAAAATGCTATGGGACTGTTACAGCAACCAACACGCGGGGTTCGCGAAAAGTGTAACCCCGCTGGGACAAAGAAGAATATTTAGATGCTCAGGAAATTAAATCAGTAAAAGAAGCCCTACGATATCTTCCCGTTGCTATCAGATTATACAACAGTGAAAGACCGCATTTAAGCATCAGCAAACTCACTCCCGACAAAGTTCACCATGCAACAGAACCCCTGGAAGTCAAGCGAGTCTGGAAGAATTATTACACCAAGAAAAAATCAACTGTAAACTCATATCAGGACTAAATTTAACTTTGTAAATGAATAATAGGATTAATAACAAAAACTGTAAACCTTTTTCAGGACGAGACAGCAGATAATAAAAAGGATGTAGAAAACGCTTGCACTGCATTAAAAACACTAAACGCAACCGACCTTTTCGACACAGGCTACCTCTCCGCCTTACGGGATAAACTGCTGGCATCAGTGTAAAAACAACCGTTAAAATTATGCGAATCAGTGAGCCGGTGTCTGTATTTGCATAAAAAAGCGATGCTGTTCAGTATATATCTGCTTCTACTTCCAATGGCGGAAATGGCTTTAACCCACAACAAAAGTGGCGCTTTGTTGAAAGTACCCCATTTTTAGCGCTTGCTAAAAGCTTTTGTGAATAGATTTTTCAAATTTTACTATCTTTGTGAACCGAACATTTCAATCAATCAGATGTTTAGTTCTCAAAATAAAAATATACTTTGGGAAATTTACAACAGTACAAGCTCGGTTTTTACCCTGCCTGCCGTGGCTTTGCTCTTGGGAGAAACCAATTTTCAGTTGTTAAACCAAAAGCTGCATTACTATGTACACACCGGTAAATTGCTGCGCCTGCGCAAAGGTATTTATGCCAAACCCGGCTACAATCCCGAAGAGTTGGCCTGTGTGCTTTATACGCCCTCTTACTTGTCGCTGGAGTATGTGCTGCAAAAGGCAGGCGTGGTTTTTCAGTACGACAGCCGCCTCACTGCCGTAAGCTACCTGAGCCGAAGCGTGGAAGCGGATAATCGTCTGATTGCTTACCGCAAAATAAAGAATGAGATTTTGATCAATATGCGTGGTATCAACCGAAGCGGAAACATCAATATTGCCATTCCCGAAAGGGCTTTTCTGGATATGATGTACTTGAATGCCGCTTATCATTTTGACAACATTCATTCGCTTAATGAGAAAGTGATACGCGAACTGTTGCCGATATACAATTCCAAAAGATTAGCCCAACGGGTAAATAAAATCTTGCAAAATGGTGGACATCAACAAGCATAAATTCTTTTTGTTCCAGATACTGAAAGACATTTACAACGATGTAGAGTTATCGTCTTTGCTTGGTTTCAAAGGTGGCACGGCATTGATGTTTTTCTATGATTTGCCCCGCTTTTCGGTAGATTTGGACTTTAATCTTTTGGATATAAGCAAAGAAAAAGCCGTGTATGAAAAACTGTGGCAGATACTGCTCAAATACGGAAAAATAGCAGATGAAGCCATGAAGTTTTATGGTTTAATAGCTGTGCTGGATTATGGCGTGGGCGAACGAAAACTGAAAGTGGAAATTTCTAACCGTCAGGGAAACGAACAGTATGAAATCAAAAACCTGCTAGGCATTCACATCAAAACAATGGTTGCACCCGATATGTTTGCTCACAAACTGTGCGCTTTGCTTGATCGCACCGAAGTAGCCAACCGCGACATTTTTGATACTTACTTTTTTATGCAAAAACATACGCCAATCAATAAAAGCATTGTAGAAACCCGAATGAAAATGCCACTTGCCGACTACCTGCAAAAGTGTATTGATACATTAGAAACTATGAGCGACAAAGGTATTTTGAACGGCTTAGGTGAATTGGTAGAAGGCGATATGAAAAACTTTATCCGCACAAAATTGAGAACGGAAACTATACAATTACTGCGTTTTTATAAAGAATTTCCTATTGTGCTAAAAAAATAGAACTATGTAGCATCTACATCCCACCATACCCAGCTGGCGCAAGTGTTTTTCACTTGCGCTGAATTCACCCAAGATGGCATTTCGTAGAAAGGGCATCGGACTATAAACATTCATCCGCGCGGTTTTATGAAGAGGGAAATATAAATGATTATCCCATACCTTTAGTACATTGGCAGAGGAAAAGATGGAATGAACAGGATAAATAAAATGCTATGGGACTGTTACAGCAACCAACACGCGGGGTTCGCAAAAAGCGTGACCCCGCTGGGACAAATCTTCCGAAGTAATTAAGCTAAAGATTTTTTACTCCGCTCGAAATGATATTTTCTCTGTCATGCTGCCCCTATTTGTCATTCCGACGAAGGAGGAATCTGCAAATGAGGAGCAGTACTGTAACTGTCTTATCTCTACGCCCTTGTTGGTAACGCCCTGCCCTTGTCAGGTCTCCTGACCGACAAGCAGTTTAACTGACAACTCCATTTAATCTCTAACTGAGTTAAGAACTTCCATCCCGTACCATTACCCGAAAAATAAAAAAAGTTGCACTTATTAGTTGAACACAGCACTAATTTAACTGTCGGTCAGGAGACCTGACAGTGGCGAAGAGTTTATCCTATGTACCTACGATTTAAATCGTGAGCTACAAGACAATCAAAGGAATAATCGTTTCAACGATTTCTTATTGTTATGCTGACGAAGAAAGCATCTACGCCCTTGTTGGTAACGCCTGCCCTTGTCTAGTCTCCTGACCGACAAGCCATTTAACCATCAACTCCATTTAATTTCTAACATGAGTTAAGAACTCCACCTCGTATCATCGTCCGAAAAATAAAATAAAGCCGAACTAATTTAACTGTCGGTCAGAAGACCTGACAGCGGCGAAGAGTTTATCTTTTGTAGCCCACGATTTAAATCGTGAGCTACATAGCAATCAAAGGAATAATCGTTTCAACGATTTCTTACTGTCATGCTGATGAAGGAAGCATCTGTTTCTTTTTCTGCCATTCCGGCGAAGGAGGAATCTCAACATTCAACAAACGGATTCTTCGCTTTGCTCAGAATGACAAGTAAAATCTCGGAATGATTTGAAACAAGCTATCTGTCTTTTTCATTTATCTTAGTCGCGGCGCAAAACAGATTTTTGTAGGGAAATATTTTATGTGCTGTAAATAAAACGGAATGAACTCAGCCAACTATTTTAAAAAACTTTTGATTGTTACAGTTGTTCTTGCTCTGCTGACTTTGTTGGCAAATCAAACGGAGTTGTTTGCCTCTTTTCAGCTTTTTACATGGCTAAGTTTAACTTTTTTCTTTCTGGTCAGTTGCGGCGTTTATCTGATGGCATCCAAAGGAATTTCAGCAAACAGTTCCTACCGTTTTGTGTCAATGGTTATGGGATCGTTTACAGGGAAGCTTATGCTTTGTATCGTTTTTCTCATGCTGTATGTGGTGATAGCAAGACCACAGGGGAAACCGTTTTTTATTATTCCATTTTTTGTTTTTTATATCGTTTATACCGTTATGGAAATGATTGAATTGCTTAAACTGAATTCAAAGCAGAATACTGAAAAGCAAAAAAGTAATACTCTGTGATTAAAAAGTTTTCAATTCTTTTGTTCATAGAATTATTAACTCATCATTCTCTCAGAATCACTGATGCAAACTCCGCCTGAACTGTTAAGGGTTAAGTTGTCTTCTCTTATTAAAGATTTTGTTCCTGAATCTGCGGTTGAAAAAGCGGTTCAGTGGATAATAGATTACAAAATAAAACTTACTGTAACCAACCGGCGGCAAAGTATATATGGCGATTACAGAAGCCCCAATCGTACAACAGGTCACCGGATTTCAGTAAATGGTGATTTGAATAAGTATGCTTTCCTTATCACTTTCATACATGAAGTGGCACATCTGATTGTGTGGGAGCATCACAAAAATCGCGTTCGCTCGCATGGACAGGAATGGAAAAATGTTTACAGCCGGCTGATAAGTGAATTTATTACATCCGGAATATTCCCGGAAGACATCAGTGCGGCGCTAAAGCAGCATATACATAACCCTGCCGCCTCAAGCTGCGTGGATAATCGTTTAACTAAAGTTCTTTCGCGCTACTATGAAAAACCGGCGCTTCATGTTGAAGATTTGACAATAGGGGAATTATTTAAAATAAACAGCGGAAGAGTATTCCGCCTTGAAAATAAAATCAGAAAGCGTTACAGATGTGTGGAAGTAAAAACCAACGCAGTATATCTCTTTAGCGCTGTGGCAGAAGTAGAGAGAGTTCAGCGTAATTTACAAACTACTTAACCGTAACAACTTAGTTATTTTACTTAGCTGTTACAGCACAACTAAGACCACTAATCTATTTAGAGTTTTTACTTTCTGTATTGTCATCATAATTTTTACTTTTACTCCAAAACAAATTAAATGAGGAAGATTTTACAACTCTCCGTTTTGCTCGGATTAAGCATTAGTGTGTCAGCACAAAAGATTCAGATTAATACACCTTCGGTTGATTCAAAAAGTGGAAAATACACTATGAAATCAATGGCGCTAAAAGGAAATGAGAATCATACTCCATTGAATAAAGATTTATCATTTCTCCAATCAATTCCTAATCTATCTGAAAAACAATTCAGAGGAAGCAGAGACGGAGAAATAGTAATTGGCACAACCACATGGGACGACCAACCTTCCGGACAACGACTGTTTCCGGGAAGAGGTGGAACACTTTCTGCAGTGTGGACAGGATCTCTCTGGGATTTAGGCAGCGCTGCAAGTCCTAATGCATTTCCTGACAGAGGTACATTTTACAATTACTTTGATGGCAGTTCATGGGGACCTTTTCCTGTTAAAAGAATTGAAAATGTTTACTGCGGCTATCCTGCAAATGTGATACTGAAAAATAAAGGTGAAATACTTTTTGCTCATGTTAACAGCGATACGGTTTTAGGCACTAGCGCCAGAATTCAGATTGCAGATACTTTTAAATTTGATGGAGCAAACAGAAAGTTAGATGTAATGTGGCCCCGCGCTTCTGCATGGGAAGATACGGTACATGTAATTGGTGCAAGAAATAAAGCGCCAGGAAATAACTACATTCATTATTTCCGTTCAACAGATGGCGGACAAAGCTGGGATAATGTAAGTTCTACTCTTCCCAAAATAGACACTGCCGATTGTATTAAATATATATCCCCCGATTCTTATGCAATTGATTCAAGGGGAAGCACCGTTGCCATTGTAGGAGGAGGAAGTAATAATACAATGTATCTATGGAAATCTTTTGACAACGGCGAAACCTGGCAGGCAACTACAATCTGGAATTTTAGCGTTTGCGGAATGGATGGATATACATTAGTGGATACTCCGGTTGCCACATCCGATGGTTCTTATGCTGTCATTTTAGATAATAATAACAGCGCTCATGTTTTTTGCGGTTATACTCATGTGAGTGACGATAACACAGCACAGGATTCATGGAGCTTTCGTCCGGGAGATAATGCACTATTATATTGGAATGAAACATTCGGTGCAGATTCATTTGTAGTGGTTGGACATTCGCCTGACCGCGATGGCGACGAAGAATTAAATATCGGACAGGATATGCCTAACTATTCTAATACTTCACTCGCCTCTATGCCCACTGTTTCGATGGATACAACCGCAAATATTATCTACTGTGTCTATGCAGTTGCATTGGAGAATACCGATCTGTTCAACGACTACCGCGGACAATCTTACCGTGATTTGTTTGGTGTTTACTCAACAGATAACGGAAAAACATGGAGTGAGCAAACAGACCTTACCAATACTGCGGATATGCAAATTGAAAATGTTTATCCCTCCGCATCTAAATACACGAGAAACGGAAAAGTGGATGTGATTTGGATGCGTGATATGGAACCCGGAACAGCTATTGATGATAATCAGGAAGTTCAAGACGGAGTGCATAGTAATGATATAGTGTTTAAATCATTTTCAATAGATGATTTCAACTATAATTCCGTTAAAAATGTGAACAAGCAAAATACAGAGATGAAAATTTTTCCGAATCCTTCCAATGGAATAGTTGATTTGAATCTTGCAGGATATGATGGAGAGCCGGTGAATATTACTGTTACAAATATTTTAGGTGAAACGGTAAAGTCATTTAGCAAGATTCCTGCTAACGACCATTTTCAACTGAATCTTAGTGGAGTAGGAGAGGAAATATTTTTTCTGAAGATAGAATCACAGAGAAATATTTCGACAGGGAAAATCATCATCAGGAAAAATTAGGTCTTAACTATTTGAAAAATCCTCTTCGGAAAGCCGGAGAGGATTTTTTATTTTTAACAGGCGATGTACAAAGCTGAATATATATTCATGCGGCTGTTGCTGCCTTTTGCAGCAGGAATATTTATTGCATGGTTTCTTAAGATATATTTTCCGGATTGGAGTGTGCTACTGACTGCTTTTTTATTTCTGTTGACAGAAAAAATTATTTATAAAAGAGCAGTCTGGCTCTTCCGGTACAAATGGGTGAGCGGGATATTTATTTACATAGCATTAATTGTAACAGGCAGTAAACTCACACAAACATTTTATGATGTCAACCGGCAAAATCATTTTAGTAATTATCTGAATGATGCAGAGTATGCACTGTTACAGATACAGGAACCGCCGGAAGACAAAGGGCAAAACAGAAGGATGGTCGTTTCAGTTTTTGGAATTGAAAGGAATAATGTCATTCATTCGTGTACAGGTAATGCATTGTTGTATTTGCCCAAAGACAGTTCGACAATGTCTGTGGAATATGGTGATTGCATAGCGGTAAGAAATAAATTTAAACTTCCCAATTCTCCGGTCAATCCGGAGCAGTTTGATTTAAAGAAATATCTGACACTGAAAAATATTTATTACACCATCAGTCCTCAACAAGGAGAATGGCGGCTTACAGGAATCAATCAGGGAAATTTCTTCTTTAAAAAAACTTATGAGTTAAGAAATAATTGTCTTGCCATCATAGATAAAAGCATAGAGCCGCAGAGAGAGAAGAGTGTTTTGTCAGCGCTGATTCTTGGTAACAGGGATCATCTTGATTACGATGTGATTCAGTCTTACACATCGGCAGGAGTCATTCATATTTTAGCCGTTTCGGGCTTGCATGTAGGATTGATTTACCTGTTACTAAACAGTATTTTTAATTTCTTCGACAGAATGAACAAATGGAAAATCATCCGCGTGCCCTTAATGATTCTGATTATATGGGGAGTGGCAGTTATTACGGGTTCATCCGGCTCTGTGGTGCGTGCTGCCATGATGATTACTTTAATTATCATAGGCAAAAACCTCCGCTGGCGCATACACACAGTAAATATCGTAGCCGCTTCGGCTTTTATCATTCTGCTGCTGTATGGACCTCTGATTATTTTCGATGTCGGCTTTCAGCTTTCAGTTTGTGCCATTCTTGGCATCAGCTTACTGACAAAACCAATTTCTGCTTTATTGGAAATCAATAATAAATTCCTGTTGTATGTATGGCAGATTACAGTGGTGTCCTTCGCAGCAACACTTGGAACAGTGCCGCTTACACTTTTTTATTTTCATCAATTCCCATTGTATTTTGCTCTTGCAAATATTATTGCCATTCCGCTTTCAACCATTACGATTTACGGAGGATTAATCATGCTGATTCTTTCTTCTGTTCCCTATATCAGTTGGGGGATAAGCAAGGCGGTTACAACACTGCTTTTGGCATTAGACAGCTATATCAGCCATATTGAAATGCTGCCACATTCGGTTATTAAAATTTCTTATTTCCCGCTTGTATGTTTATTGTTGATAGCATTAGCTATTGTGACACTTTACCTGTTCATCCAATCAAAGCGCAGAGTAAATTTATATCTTACAATTGTTTCTGTTACACTTATTGTATCTATTATTTCAGTCCATTCGGCAATAATCAGAAAGCAGAAAAGCATTACTGTATTCTCATTCCCGGGTAAAACTGTTCTGCAGTTGTCAGCAAACGGACATTCAATATTATTTGCAGATGAAGAGGTGATGATTAATGATTGGAATAGCCGGTATTTTCAACAGCTATGGCAAAAAAGAAAAATAACAGAGAGTAAATTACTGAGTACAAAAATTTTAGAGGAAGATTCCACTCAAGTCTTTAATAATAATATCTGCCTGCAAAAACATTTCATACAGATAAATGATAAACGGATTGCAGTTTTGAGTTCACTTCCGCAATATATACCAAAGGAAAAATTGAAAGTAGATTACCTGGTTCTTGCCAATAATCCTGAAATAAATATCAGTGATTTGCTTAATTATTTTTCATTTAAACAACTCATCTTAGCGACTTCAAATTACAGGAAGAAAACAGAAAGATGGATGAATGAAGCAAAGGAATTAAATGTATTGTGTCATGCTGTTACACCGCAGGGAGCATTTGAAATTACATGGTAAAAACAGAAGATGGAACTGAGTGAACTGAAACAACTGTCGAAGTCAAAAGAAAAAGAAAACAAAAAGTTTTTTGGCAAATTGAAACAGAGGAAACCCACTGATTTGGATTCGGTAGTTTCCAATCTGCACGATGAGGCATTTGAAAAAATTGATTGCCTGCAATGTGCCAACTGTTGCAAAACCACCAGCCCTATTTTCTATATGAAAGATATTGAGCGCGTAGCAAAACATCTTAGGATGAAGCCGGCAGTATTTATTCAGCAATATCTGCACATTGATGAAGACAGAGATTATGTATTGAACTCAGCGCCTTGTCCGTTTTTGGATGAGAATAATTATTGCACTGTTTATGAAAGCCGCCCTGCTGCTTGTCGTGAATATCCTCACACTAACGCAAGGAAATTCCACAGATTATTTGATATTACAATAAAGAACACGGCTGTTTGTCCTGCTGTTTATGAAATTGTGGAGAAGCTGAAAATAATTTACAAATAGCACGTTTCTTCTTTGAAATATTTATTATCCGAAATTATATTTATCAGAGCACACATATAATCATCCATAGGGAGAGCAAGAAAAACTGTAACAGAAAATACAGTCAAGTTTAATTTTGATGAAATGTTATAGTTAGAAAAATCCACATAGTTCGTCCATTTATTATGAAAGGAAGCACAGGACAATGTAACCTGTTACAGTAATCCGATTAGCTCCTGTTCACTCACTAAATCGGTTACGCTGTTACAGCAGTCTGATTATCTTCTTTTGACCCCTAAAATTTGTCAAATAGAATTATTGTTTAAAAAATAATAAATTGATAATCAATGTAGTTATGTGTAGTTGTGGTAATAAGTGGTAGAAAGTGGGAATAATTGGTTTTGATTGTTATTTTTGAACCGCATTTCAGTTATCACATGGCACAAACAAAATTTTTAGGAGAGTTTGAAGTCACACTCGATGCAAAAGGCAGAGTGATGGTTCCGGCGCTACTTAAAAAACAGTTGCCGGATAAGGCGCATGATAAGTTTGTGATTAACCGCGGCTTTGAGAAATGCTTAGTGCTTTATCCTTCTAACGATTGGGAAATTATTTCTGCTGAAGTGAACAAGCTGAATCTGTATGTAAAAGATAACCGTGATTTTGCCCGTTACTTCTATCGTGGGGCAACGGAACTGACACTCGATGGTAATAACCGTATCCTTCTCCCAAAATCACTTACGGAGTATGCAGCGATAGAAAAGGATGTAGTGCTCTTTGCATACAGTAACAGGGTAGAAGTGTGGAGCAAGAAACTTTATCTCGCTCAGATGGATGAAGAGCCGCGTGACTTTGTGAAACTGGCAGAAAAAGTAATGGGTAAAATCAATGAAGGGTTCAGCTTATCATAAACCGGTGATGTTGGCAGAGTGTATGGATGCGCTGAACATAAGAAACAATGGAGTTTATGTAGATGCAACATTCGGAGGCGGAGGACATAGTAAAGAAATTTTAAAACACCTGAAGGAAGGAATGCTTATAGGATTTGACAGAGATACAGATGCGGCAGAGAATAAAATTAATGATGAACGATTCGTTTTCATCAATCAGAATTTTATTCACCTGAAACGCTACCTGAAACTTAATGGCATTTCAAAAGTGGACGGTATTCTCGCTGACCTCGGTATTTCTTCTCATCAGATAGATATTGCTGAACGGGGTTTCTCTACCCGGTATGAAGGTGAGTTAGATATGCGTATGGATAGAGAAAGTGAACTTACAGCTAAAGAAATTCTGAATACCTATTCAGCAGAGCAATTACAACAGATATTCAGCGAGTATGGTGAAGTACGGAATTCAAAAACTCTTGCTCATCATATTGTAACAGAAAGGGAAAAGAAACTCTTTACTACTACTCAGGATTTTATTGCACGCATCAGTGACTGGGTGAAGGGGAAGGAATCCCGCTATCTCGCACAGGTTTTTCAGGCGCTCCGGATAGAAGTGAATAAAGAATTAGGAGCGTTGGAGCAACTGTTACAGCAAAGCGCTGAAGTATTAAACGAAGGAGGAAGAATGACAGTGCTAACTTATCATTCATTAGAAGACAGAATGGTGAAAAATTTTTTCAGGTCAGGAAATGTAAGAGGAGAAATAGAGAAGGATGTATTCGGAAATTTTTCAAAACTATTTAAAGTGGTTAATAAAAAACCGATTACAGCCGGTGCAGAGGAATTAAAAACAAATCCGAGAGCAAGAAGCGCGAAGTTGAGAATTGCAGAGAGAGTAAGTTCATAATCAGTTTTAATGAGCACAGCGAACAGATGTATCACACTCATCACTTTGCTTAGAAAAAAAACATCAAGTGAATCAGTTTAAAGAAACACCAAATCCAGTAGCAGAAGATCAACCGGAGGCGAAGCGTAAAAAGAAGACGCTCTTCGACCGGTTAGATGTCAGCCAATGGGTTAGCTATGAGAAATTAGTAGGCAATATGCCGTTTATTCTTTTTCTCTCTGTTATTGGAGTTATCTATATCGCAAATGCACATCTCGCTGAAAAATCCATTCGTGAAACCAATGAGATTGAAAGAAAAATGAAACAACTCCAGTGGGAATACACGATAACAAAAAGTGAATTAGAGTATGCGAGCAAACAATCGGAAGTAGCTAAAGTGATGGAACCGACAGGATTAAAAAAATTAACCTCTCCACCTAAAAAAATTGTAATAACGAGCGATGGGAATTAAGCACGACATATTCTGGAGAATAGGTATTGCCTTCCTTTTCATGGTGGTATTATCTATAGCTATTGTGTGGCGGATTTTTCAGCTTCAGAGTGTACAAGGCGCTTACTGGAGAAGCCAGGCTGATAGCCTGACTACAAAATATATGTCAATATCAGCCGATCGAGGAAATATCTATTCTGCTGACAACCGAATACTTGCTACCTCGCTTCCGAGCTTTGAAATCCGTTTTGACACAAGAGCAGAAGCGCTTACGGATAAAGTGTTTTACAAAGAAGTGGGTCCGCTTGCCGAAGCTCTTTCAAACCTGTTTAAAGACAAATCCAGTATTGATTACAAAAATGAATTGATTAACGCACGAAAAGCAAGAGAGCGTTATCATCTGATTAAACGGAGCGTTTCATACACCGAACTGTTACAATTAAAAACTTTTCCCTTATTTAAAGAGGGTCAATACAAAGGTGGATTTATTGCGCTTCAACAGAACAAACGTACTTATCCCTATAGAGAATTAGCTAACCGTACGATAGGATACTTGAGAGATGTTACAGTAAAACCGGTAGGATTGGAAGCTATGTTTAATGACTACCTCACCGGAGTAGTAGGAAAACGACTGATGCAGAAAGTTTCCGGTGGTGAATGGATGCCTATTAATAGTGAAAATGAAATTGAGCCTAAGAATGGAAAAGATGTCATTACCACATTGGATGTTTTTATTCAGGATATAACGGAGAATGCGTTATTAAAAACCTTAATTAAAAATAATGCAGATCACGGGTGTGTGATTGTAATGGATGTAAAAACCGGAATGATTAAAGCTATTGCTAATCTGGGAAAGAATGAGAGCGGAAACTATATTGAAAAATACAATTATGCTGTCGGCGAGGCACACGAACCAGGTTCTACTTTTAAACTGGCTTCCATGCTGGCGTTGTTACAAGATGACTATATTAAGCTGAGTGATACAGTGGATACAGAATATGGAAGGAAAGTATTCTTCAATCAGTTAATGCAGGATGCAGAGCAACACCCACAGTCGCGTGTTACAGTTAAGACCTGCTTTGCTATTTCTTCCAATGTCGGAGTTTCAAAATTAGTTTATCAGAACTACAACAAGCAGCCCGAAAAATATTTGCAACACCTGCGTCAGCTGCAATTAGATCAGCCGGTTGGTATAGAAATCCCGGGTGAGGTAACCCCCTACATCAGGAACACACAGGACAAACACTGGAGTAAAGTTTCCCTGCCATGGATGTCTGTAGGTTATGAATTAAAAATCTCCCCACTCCGTTTGCTCACGCTATACAATGCAGTAGCAAATAATGGTGTGATGATGAAGCCGTATCTTGTTTCATCCATTCAGGAGTATGGAAAGCCGGTAAAGGAATTTCATCCGGAAGTGCTGATACCCAAAATTTGTAACGACACAACACTTCAGGATTTAAGAGTGCTGTTGGAAGGTGTAGTTGTTGAAGGAACGGCGCGGAATATTCGGAGCAAGTATTATACAATTGCAGGAAAAACAGGAACGGCACAAATTGCTGATAACAACCGCGGATTTAACAAAACTTCCTATCAGTCTTCTTTCTATGGTTATTTCCCTGCTGACAAACCACTGTACTCAATATGTGTAGTGGTAAATAACCCATCCAACGGTTCTTACTATGGTTCAACAGTAGCAGCGCCTGTATTCAAGGAAATTGCTGATAACATTTTCGCTACTGATCTTGATATCCATCCGACAGAAGATACAGTGGTAACACCTCTTTCTCTTCCTGTTGTAAAAACAGGATTCAGATCTGACTTATATACTTTATTCAGGTCGCTGCAAATTCCTTTTATCCCTTCAGATGATGGTACATGGCTGACTTCAGTCTCAAACAATAAGGTGATTCAGTTGGCAGATAATAAAATCATTCAGCGGGAAGGATTAGTGCCAAATGTAACAGGTATGGGTTTGCGTGATGCACTTTTTCTTTTAGAGAGTAGCGGATTGAATGTTACAGTAAACGGCGTGGGAACGGTAAAATCACAATCACTGCCGGCAGGAACAAAGTTTCAAAAAGGACAAATCATCACCATTAATCTGAACAGTTGAAAAAACTTTCCGACATATTATATAAAGTGAATCTCATGGAAGTGAAGGGCAGTACGACCATTCACATCCTTGATATCACCTTTGATTCTCGTGATGTGAAAGAAGGAACATTATTTATTGCCACCAGAGGTACAGCTACAGACGGACACAAGTTTATTGACAATGCAATTGAGAAAGGCGCTGTAGGAATTATTTGTGAAAAAATCCCTCAACATACTCAGGAAGGAATCACTTATATGAAAGTGCAGGATAGTTCTCTGGCGCTTACAGTCATTGCCGACAATTATTTTGATTCTCCTTCTTCTAAAATAAAAGTAGTAGCTGTAACAGGTACCAATGGAAAAACAACCGTTGCAACCTTGCTGTACCGTCTTTTCCAGTCGTTGGGTTATCCCTGTGGATTACTATCCACTGTGGAGAATAAGATTAATGATGTTACCATTTCAGCAACGCATACTACTCCTGATGCTATTCAGATTAACAGGTTATTGCGCGATATGCTGTTTGCCGGTTGCCAGTATTGTTTTATGGAAGCAAGCTCTCATGCCATACAACAGAACCGTGTGGCAGGGTTGAATTTTGCAGGGGCAGTTTTCACTAATATTACCCGTGACCACTTAGATTACCATAAGACATTTGAAAATTACATAGCAGCTAAGAAGAAACTGTTTGATAACCTGTCATCAGAGGCATTTGCACTTATTAATATTGATGACAGGAATGGGCTGGTGATGTTACAGAACACAAAAGCGCAGAAAAAATCTTACAGTCTGCAAACCATTGCTGACTTCTCCGGAAAAATTCTGGAAAATTCCTTTTCCGGATTGCTTCTTAATATAGACAATTCGGAAGTATTCTCTCATCTTGTTGGTGATTTTAATGCTCACAATCTTCTTGCTATATATGGCGCTGCACGATTGCTGGGAGAAGAAAAGGTGAAAGTTCTTACAGCTATCAGTCAGCTTCAACCGGCTGAAGGCCGCTTTGATTATGTTATTTCCAACAAGTATAAAATAGTGGGTATTGTTGATTATGCGCATACACCGGATGCATTGGAAAAAATGCTCTCTACAATTCGCAGCATCCGCAACAACAATGAGAGGTTAATTACCATTGTAGGTTGTGGTGGTGACAGGGATACGGGCAAGCGTCCTATTATGGCAAATGTTGCCGCAGAACTTAGTGATAAGGTAATTCTTACTTCTGATAATCCGCGTAGTGAAGATCCCAACGAGATTCTTAATCAGATGAAAAAGGGAATTGCCATATCAGATATTCCCAGAGTGCTGACTATTACCGACAGAAATGAAGCGATTAAGACTGCTGTAACATTTGCACAGAGCGGCGACATTATTCTGCTTGCCGGAAAAGGGCATGAGAAATATCAGGAAATAAAAGGAGTAAAATATCCTTTTGATGATAAGCAGGTTTTATCTGAAACTTTTAAATCAATGGGAAAATAATGTTGTACTATCTCTTTGAATATTTAGATAAGCATTTTAACCTTCCAGGAGCCGGCGCTTTTCGCTTCATCTCCTCGAGGGCAGCAGTGGCTATTATTATTTCCTTGCTGATATCACTGATTTACGGTAAAAGAATTTTAAAACTGTTACAGCGTAAGCAAGTTGGCGAAACCGTACGTGATCTGGGCTTGACAGGACAGAAACAGAAAGAAGGGACGCCTACTATGGGCGGATTGATTATACTCTCTGCTATCCTGATCCCGGTTATTCTTTGTGCAAAGCTGGATAATGTTTATATCCTGCTTATGATAGTCACCACTGTTTGGCTCGGTATTATTGGTTTCTTAGATGACTACATAAAAGTTTTTAAGAAAGACAAGAAAGGACTACATGGTAAATTCAAAATCATAGGACAAGTAGGGCTTGGAATTATTGTAGGTTCAGTTTTGATTTTCAGTAAAGATGTTACGGTTCGCCGTGAGATAATCAAAATCAATCCTGACAGAAAAATTGAGATGAGTGAGTTTGCTACTACTCAGGTAAAAGACACGGCAATTGCTGCTCATTTTGTAGATGTTCATGTACCCATTACTACTATTCCGTTTGTAAAGAACCATGAGTTTAACTATTCAAAATTGATTTCGTGGATAGGTAATGACTATGAAAAATATACATGGATTATTTTCATTCCGGTAGTCATCATCATCATCACTGCTGTTTCCAACGGAGCAAATATCACAGACGGAATTGACGGACTTGCTTCCGGTACATCAGCTATCATAGGAGCAACACTGGGCGTATTCGCATGGGTAAGCGGCAACATCAATACTGCCACTTATCTTAACATCATGTACATTCCAAATTCAGGAGAACTTGTAATTTTTGCTGCTGCCATGATTGGTGCGTGTGTGGGTTTCCTTTGGTACAACACATACCCCGCACAAGTTTTTATGGGCGATACCGGCAGTTTAGCGCTTGGCGGAATCATTGCCACACTTGCATTGGTATTGCGAAAAGAATTATTAATTCCAATCCTGTGTGGAATTTTCTTAGTAGAAAATCTTTCAGTGATAATACAGGTTGCCTACTTTAAATACACTAAAGGGAAATACGGAGAGGGAAGAAGAATATTTAAAATGTCGCCTCTGCATCATCATTATCAAAAACTGAATTACCCGGAGCCAAAAATTGTAACACGCTTTTGGATTGTGGGAATTATGCTTGCTATTTTAACCATCATCACTCTTAAACTAAGATAAAATGGCAGTAAAGAATCAGAATATAAAAAGAATGGTGATTCTCGGCGCTGCGGAGAGTGGGGTGGGCGCTGCTTTGCTTGCGGTGAAGAAAGGCTTTGATGTTTTTGTTTCTGATTTTGGAAAAATAAAAGAAGACTACAAAAAAGTTTTAACTGACAACAACATCGTGTTTGAAGAAGGAAAACACACAAAGAAACTCATCCTGAATGCAAATGAAATAATTAAAAGCCCCGGCATCTCTGAGAAAACAGAAATCATGAAAGCAGTTCGTGAAAAAGGTATCCCTGTAATTTCTGAAATAGAGTTTGCAGCACGATATACTAACTCTACGATTATCGCTGTAACAGGAACAAATGGCAAATCCACCACAACAAGTTTAACTTATCACATTCTTGATAAAGCCGGCTACGAAGTTTCACTTGTTGGAAACATCGGAAAAAGTTTTGCAAAACAAGTTTCAGAAAATGATACGGCTTATTATGTAATGGAAATCAGCAGCTTTCAGTTGGATGATTGTTATGAATTTCATCCGCATATAGCCGTCATCACCAATATTTCAGAAAACCACCTCGACCGTTACCATTACAGTATGGAAGAATATACTTCCGCCAAACTAAGAATCATTCAGAAAATGACTAAGGATGATTATCTCATCTACGGCTGTGACAGTTCATATCTGAATGATGCAATTCATAAAAATACAATAGCTGCGCAACTGATTCCTTTTTCCATCAGCAGGAAATCAGAAGAAGGAGCGTGGATAGAAAACGATAAAATTTTTTTTCAATTCAATCACTTAAACCCAAACACCTTTAACATGAATCTTTATAACCTCGGTTTACAAGGTAAACACAACCAGTTCAATTCGATGGCAGCCGGATTAGCTGCATCAGCAGCAGGCGTTAAAAGCGACTCTATCCGCGAATCGCTTTCTGACTTTAACTCTTTAGAACACCGCCTCGAATTTGTTGCGGATGTTCACGGCGTTCAGTTTGTGAACGACTCAAAAGCAACTACTGTAGATGCAGTATGGTATGCTTTGGAAAGTTTTGAAAAACCGGTAATCTGGATTGCGGGTGGTATTGACAAGGGTAATGACTACTCAAAACTTACTGATATCGTTACACAGAAAGTTAGAGCTATTGTTTGCCTTGGTAAAGACAATCGCAAAATCCATGAGGCATTCAGCAAAGTGGTTGATCTGATAGTGAATACTGAGAGCGCTGAGGATGCAGTGCGCTCTGCTTACCACTTCAGTAATCCCGGCGATGTAGTGTTGCTTTCTCCTGCCTGTGCTTCCTTTGACCTTTTTGCTAACTATGAAGAAAGAGGTCAGAAGTTTAAGGAGGCAGTGAAGATGCTGTAACACTGGCAGTATCACTTCTGGCTTAACGGATTGAATGGTTTGATTTCGCTTATCAAACTATAAACCAAAAACTATCTCTGATTCTACCTATATTATTCGGAGTAAAATGAATAATCTGTTCTGCCATTACTGCCTGGTTATTTACCTTTGCACAAGAGTTATAACATTTCAAATATCTATAAAGATGAAAAGTTATTTATTGATAGTTGCGTTTGCATTGTTATCATTTGTGTCTTTCAGTCAGGTAGCTACTACAACGGCTAAAGAACCTGATCCGAATAAAAAGTTAATGACCGTTGAAGCTTCATGCGGGATTTGCAATTTTGACCTTCCGGGTGATGATTGCGAACTGGCAGTGCGTATTGACGGTAAAGCATATTATGTGGAGGGAGTAACCATTCTCGAATACGGACATCCGCATCACAAAGGCGGATTCTGTGTTGCAGTTCGTAAAGCAGAAGTACAAGGCGAGGTGGTGAATGATATTTTCAAAGCATCTTACTTTAAACTCCTTCCTGACAGTACAGGTAACCAGAACCAGCAAGGAGATAAGAAATAATAAAAGTGTAACACACGCTACAATTGTTCCATGGCTGTTTGAGATGGATATATTCTCTTTCACGGTAATAACAATACTTATATACGGTTAAGTTATACTCAATCTGTAAATCTGTAGCTATTTTTGTTCCGTAAATAATTATCGCTGAATGGAACAAACGCTAAGAGAAAGAACTATTTCAATAGCAGAAAAACTTTACGGACAAAAATTTTCTGATACACAGGTTTTAATTAACCGTACACCGCCTGAATTCGAAGGAGATTTTACAGTGGTGATTTTTCCATTCACAAAAGTTTCACGAAAGAATCCTGAAGCTACTGCAAATGAAATAGGGGTAGAGCTGAAAAATCATGTGAACGAAATTGAATCGTTTAATGTGGTGAAAGGTTTTTTGAACCTGAAAATTACCGATTCCTACTGGATGGATTTTTTGTTAACGGAAAACGGCAACCCAACATTCGGAGTATTCCCTTCAAACGGAAAATCAGTGATGGTAGAATACGGCGGACCGAATACCAATAAGCCGTTGCACCTTGGTCATCTGCGCAACATTCTGATTGGTTCTTCGGTCTCAGAAATTCTTACTGCTGCAGGTAATGAAGTGGTGAGAGTTAATATTTACAATGACCGCGGTGTACACATCTGCAAGAGCATGATGGCATATCAGAAATTCGGGCATAATGAAACGCCGGAAAGCGCCGGAATCAAAGGCGACCATTTAGTGGGTGATTACTATGTAAAATTTGAGAAAGAACTGCGCCGTCAGATTGCTGAATTAACAGCAAAAGGTGTTACAGAAGAAGAAGCAAAGAAAAATGCACCGATACAAAAAGAAGTGCAGGAAATGCTTGTGCAGTGGGAGAAAGGAGATGTTACAGTTAGGAGTCTGTGGAGCAAAATGAATGGTTGGGTGTATAAAGGTTTTGAAGAAACTTTTAAAAGACTGGATTGTGATTTTCAGAAACACTATCACGAATCAGATACCTATCTGCTTGGGAAAAAGATTGTGGAAGAAGGACTGGAGAAAAAAGTGTTTTTCAAAAAACCGGATGGCTCAATCTGGATTGATTTAACTGCTGACGGATTAGATGAAAAATTATTGCTTCGTGCTGATGGCACTTCGGTTTACATCACTCAGGATTTAGGAACAGCAGATTTACGCTACAAAGATTTTGGAACCAAGCGGATGATTTATACAGTGGCAACCGAGCAGGATTATCATTTCAAAGTACTGAAATTAGTTTGCGAAAAATTAGGAATGCCCTACGCCGAAGGAATTTATCACCTCTCGTATGGTATGGTGGATTTGCCAACCGGCAGAATGAAATCACGTGAAGGAACCGTAGTTGATGCCGATGACCTAATTGCAGAAATGGAAACGACGGCAGAGAAGCACACATCAGAACTCGGTAAGGTTGGAGATTTCAGTATTGAGGATGCACAGAAACTGTATCATCAGTTGGGCATGGGTGCACTGAAGTTTTACATTCTGAAAGTGGACCCGAAAAAGCGAATGGTGTTCAATCCGGAAGAGTCCATTGACTTTCACGGATTCACCGGACCGTTTATTCAATATACTTATGCAAGAATTCAATCGGTGAAGAAAAAAGCAGGAGATTATGATTTTCAAAAACCGGAACTGTCGGTAGAGCATCTCCATCCGACGGAGAAGCAGTTGCTGTTACAGCTTTATCTGTATCCGAAAACTATTTTGGAATCAGCAGAAAAATTAGAGCCATCACTCATTGCCAATCATATTTATCAATTAGCAAAACAGTTTAATTCGTTTTATGCTGAGTTGTCCATTAACAATGCGGAAACAGAAGAAGCAAAAAAACTTCGGTTGCAATTAGCCCACTTCACAGGCGAAGTGATTAAGAAGGGAATGAAACTGCTCGGAGTTGAAGTTCCGGAGAGAATGTAGTTAAAGTTACATAATCAGCCTTCAGTATTATATATACTTATTGACAGAAATAGCTAATGAACATTGATAAGTTGAATTTGTTTATTGCAATACAAAATTGAATCATTCAATTCTTCTTTATCTTGCACCGCATTTATTATATCTACTTATTTTTTTATAGGTGCATTCAAAGAATAAATAAATCTTACCATTCAACAAATTCAAATGAAAGAATTTCAAAAGGTCATTCTGTTTGCACTGCTAATTTTATTTTCCTACTCCACTTATGGACAAGGAAAAATCGCCTCTATTGAAGGAACCGGTTTAGGTGTGGGTATTTATTATCTCAGTCCTACCAGAGTCTAATTTGAAAAATACCTCAGTACAATTAATTCAGAATTAGGATTAAACAAAAGTTTAAATCCAAGTAGAAATTTTGGTCTTAGTTTCGCATACGCCATCAAAAGTGGCAGAGTAGAATTTGAAGCAGGTGCAGGAATTGCACTTAGTTTAGCTCAGTTTGGTAAAGACACAGCCAATACATTAAGAGTATCGTATAGCAATAAAATTATTGATATACATTTTGGCTATAGTCATTATGTAGCAGGTCCTTTCTTTTTAGGTTTTGATTTTGGAGCAGCAAGTAATGGCGGTAAACTGAAATTACTAAATGGCTCAAGCAGCGCATTTGAAACAACACCGGAAAGTGGTAATCCTTTTAAAGGGTATGTATTTGTGGTAAAACCTAAAGCAGGATTCTTCATTCCTTTCACAACTGAAAAATATTCGGGACTTAAACTTACCGCCTTCTACACCTATGGACTAACCAAGTATGAGTTTTATAAAAATGATATTTTCGATAAACGGTTAATAAATTATTCAGGTAAAACAAAGTCAGATTATCAGGATTTTGGAGCAATGGTAGCCGTAGTTTTCGGTTTTTAAAAGCAGATGACTCAGTACGGTAAGTTCTAAACACACTTTCTGTAACACCATTATTTATACTTCATTAGTATTATACTTCGTCCTATCGGAGTCAATTTTTCGTGACCCCGCAGGAATAGTTGCTGTAACACCACTTGGACCAAGTGTTACATTTAATAAGGATAGTCCGTTTATTGAACAATAATCTTTTTCACTTCATATCCTGCTTGCAGCAAATAGACTCCTTTCATTCCTTCTGTGGAAATTACAGTAAAGTCAGCAGACGGATGAATCGTTCTGATAATTCTTCCTGTTATATCTGTCAGTTGAACAGCAGTATGGAGCAAATCAGGATTATTAAGCATTAAATAAACCTTGCCATTTGCCGGATTTGGAAATACAGAAAAACTATTTTCAGTTTTTATATTCTGAACTCCTGTGATTGTACCATCTGCAAAGAATGTTCCTGTTAAACTGCCATAAATGGTTGCATAACCGGCACCCGAAGTCTGAACATAATTCTGAACATCAGCATAGTAAGTGTGTGTGCCGGCAGTTATATCATAAACGCGCGTATGAGAAAAAGAATTTGCATTTACATCATTATCTGCAGCATTAACCATAACAGCCCCATCATTGATGCCCCATTGGTGCGTGTTACTTGCAGCCAGCACAATCCTGTCGCCCGGACTGGATATACAATGTCCATCGAAATGAAGAAGTAATTTCCCTGAGGAGGTAAATAACATAGAAATGGAATCAACTGCTACAGACTTTGGGCGAAGATTAGTAGAAGGTGTAGCAATTCCTTTGAAAGCTACTCCGTCCTGCGTGCCGTTTTTTGGGAAAAATTCAACTGTCAGACTTCCCAAAATATAAGCAGAGCCGCTGCCGGCTGTCTCTACAAAATTTTCTGCAACTGCATAATAAGTATAGTTGCCGGCTGTAACATCATAAACGCGCGTATGTGAGAATATTGCAGCATTCTGATCGGAGTTTGGAACCTCAACGCTTACACATCCATCGTTTACTCCCCAGTCAGCAGTATCGCTGGCGGCAAGAACAATGCGGTCGCCGACATCCTGAACACTTTCACCATCGAACCGGACAATTACCTTCCCTTCTGATGGAATTGTAACATTAAGTTGCCCAACTGTAACAGTTGCACCTCGCAGGTTTCCGGAAAAATTAATTCCTTTCCATGCAGCAAAGGCGGAAGAAGTAGAGGGGAAATATTCTACAGTAAGTGTTCCATAAACTGATGCAATGCCACTACCGTCTTTCTCAACATAATTCTGACCAACCGCATAGTAAGTGTGTGTGCCGGCAGTTATATCATAAACGCGCGTATGAGAAAACGACTTATAATTGAATGGGGGATCAATAACTTCTATTCCTATACTCCCATCATTGATATCCCAATCGGCATGGTCGCTGGCGGCAAGAACAATACGATCGCCTTTGTCTGCTGTGCAGTCGCCGTCAAAGTGAACAACCACTTTACCGGAAACAGGAGCTGTAACAGAAACCTGCCCAAGTACTGTAGTAGGTCCGTCAAGGTTAATATTTGTTTGGGTAATGGGCTGAAAATAAATTTTTGGTTGGGCATTTGCCGTATTCATACCTGCTGCAATAGCAATAAGAAGAATAATAATGGATAACAGTTGCTTTTTCATAAAGAGTGGATTAAAGAGATGAGTTATTTGACATTAAAGATAAAGAGATGTTTTACAAGAAAGTAACTTCGGTAGAATAGGATGTATGCACACTATCTTGTTAATTTCGCTTTTGCCCCAGTGTTGTCAACTTTTCATGACCCTGCTGGATAATTGCGTGTAATAACTAAGTTTTCGTCTTGCCCGTAGGGCACGAGATGAAAACTTTGTTGAA
>CAYRJA010000043.1:0-23527 GCA_964424455.1 uncultured Bifidobacteriaceae bacterium | reverse complement strand
TCATTAGCTTCATAACTAAAGCTGCTTGAAACTGCAATTATTCATACACCCAAAACTGCACAAAGGGGATTGTGGATACGGAAATTGTTATCTTCATCATCCAAAACTCCCCGCACAATGAATAAAATCAAATTACTTTTTCTCCTTGTTTTTCTGAATATTAACCTGAATGCACAGCAGGTTGTATGGGAATTTCACAGCGAACATGTTGTACCGCAGAACGAGTATAAAGCATACAGCATTACGGAAACTTACGATGGCGGATATGTTTTTGCAGGCAGAAGCGGTGCAAACGGAACAGGCATCGGAAATTTTTATATCGGTAAAGTCAACAGCGCAGGTTCGCTGCAATGGGAAAAAGATTTCGGAGCAACTTTTTCTGATGAGTTACGGGCAATAAAAGAATTGCCTGATTCAAATCTTATTGCACTTGGTTTTACCGTTCATTACGGAGATGATTCGGATTCTTCCTATGTAAAGAATATCCTTCTCAAATTAACTCCACAGGGAGATACTATCTGTACAAAGCGATATTATTTTTCAGGAAACTTGATTGGCGAAGGAATGGGATGCAGCATAGCGCTCACGGATGACGGCGGATTTGTGTTTACAAGTAAAACGGTAAACGGCTCAAACGGAAACGATTTCCTGCTTGTGAAAACAGATGAGAACGGCGACACACTCTGGACAAGAAAATACGGCGGAAGCGGAGCAGATATTCCGAGATCGGTTATCCGGACTTCCGGTGGCGGATACATGGTGGCGGGCACGACAAAAAGTTTTGGCATTAATCCTCCTATGGGAAATTTTTGGTTGATCAAAACCGATTCAAACGGCGATACGCTTTGGACAAAAACAATCGGCGGTGCAGAGGAAGAAGAGTGTTTCAGCGTGAAGCAGACAAAAGATAAGGGCTACATTCTTGCAGGAAGAAGCGGAAATAATTCTTCTGCAGCATCAAATTTGTATGTTGTGAAAACAGATTCGTTAGGCAATGTGGAATGGAATAAAACTTTCGGTAATCCTTACGACAATGATGCGGGAAGAGATATTATTCAAACAAAAGACGGCGGTTATGCGCTTGCGGGAGGAAGAACCGCCACTCACGGATACTACCTGTTGTTTCCTACGCTGATGTATGTAATGAAGATGGACAGTTTAGGAAATGAACAATGGAATATAGAGCTTGGCTACGACAACACGCCGAACGGCGCATACGGATATTCGCTTCTGGAATCAGGCAACGGAAATCTTGTAGCGGCGGGCTACGATCAGCCCGCTTCTCCTTATTCCGGTACGGAGGACATCCGCGCTTTTGTGGTTAAGTTGCCTCAGAACCAACCGGTGAGTGCGAAAACATTATCAGGGAGAAAGCCAACTGTTTTCCTTTATCCTAATCCGTTCAGCGAAATGGCTTTCATTAATATACCACAGGAAATAAAACAGGATGCTTTAATTATTCTTTACAACATGGAAGGGAAGAAAATGCTGAGCCGGATAATTGAAAAGGATAAGTTCCGGATAAGCATCGGCAAAAATGAATTATCGCCGGGGATGTATTTCTATCTTCTTTCCGAAAAAGGCAACAGCGGCAACAGCCACAAGGGAAAAATTATAATACAGTAATCAGTTAAGTATATGGATAAAGTTGTGAATGAAGAATAAGAGATGTACATGTAAAAGACAGTATAGAAAGTGTTACTCCACTCAATTTGAAATAATTTATTTTTTCTGAAAATTAAATAAAAACTCTAATCCGCCTTCTTTTCTGTTCTTTGCCATAATGCTACCTCCGTGTATATTAATTGCATTTTTTACAATAGATAGTCCAAGTCCTGATCCGCCGGTATCTCTGGTCCGTCCTTCTTCTACACGGTAAAATCTTTCAAAGAGTCGAGAAAGATGCTTTTCATCTGAAATACCTTTTCCTGTATCATAAAAAGTAAAATGGTAATACTCCGTATCTTCTTTGTACATATTAATGAAAATTTTACTTCCTATTCCTGCATAGCGGATGACATTATCAATTAAATTTTTAAAGACAGAATAAATCAGATTATGATTTCCGTTGATGAAAGTATTTTGAGGTAAGTTTAGGATGAGTGATATCTGATTCTCTGAAAAAGTATGAGCATAATCCTCTTGCATGTTGTTGAGGAGAAGATATAGATTTAAAGGAGATTTTTTAAATGAATGTCCTGCTTCGTCAATTTTATTAATCAGAGTCATATCTTGAATAAGTTCTGTCAGTACTTTAGTTTTATCAAAGGCCTGTGTTATAAAATGACGTTGTGTTTCAGTAGGCAATTCTTTTTCCAAAATAGTTTCAAGATAGCCGCTTATTCCTGTGATGGGAGTTCGCAATTCATGAGCGATATTGCTCAACATTTGCTGTTTCAATAACTTTATTTCCTCTTGTTTAGTAATATCGTTAACGATAACTTCAAAACTTTTGTCCTCAAATCTGACAATACGAATTAAAAATTTCTTACCATGTCTTTGAATTTCAAACTCCTTAAAATCACTTTGATTGTTTTCCAGAAAAATCTGAAGCTTCTCAAATGAAATGTCAGAAAGGATTATTTCGGGTTGCATATCACTACAATCGGTAATGATATGCAGATATTGGAGGAATAGTGCATTATAGAATTCCGACTTCCTTTCTGCCGAAAAAAAACAAATTCCTTCTTTGGAACTGTGAACGTGCTGCAGTAGTTTTTCTTTTTCTAATTCAATTCTATTTTTACTTTCCCGAAGTTCTCTATAATTTTCGGCTATTTCTCCTGCTATTTCCCCGATTTCGTCTTTAGGAAAACGAATACCCGAAGACTTCTGCGGATTGAGTGCAAAATCTCGTAATTCCTTTACAGATTGCCCGAAAATATTGGTAATACGGTTTAATAAAACCAATACAATAACAAACAGGGAAAGGATTACATAGAGAAAAATATTGTCCGATTTGAAAAAGCGTTGAACTTGAACATCATAAGGTAAAGCAACTCGTACAAAGATGCTGCCTTCATCTTTTGCATAATACAAGTATTTGTTATTATTGGAATGGGAGAGCCGAATATCGCTTCCTGTTTTATTTTTTTTTGCCTGAATGATTTCCGGTCGTTGTAAGTGATTTTCCAATTTATTCCAATTGCGAATAGAATTATCAAAGAGAACTTTTCCATCTTGGTCTATGATAGATACTCTTAAGTTATTTGGAAGGAGAAGACTTAAATGAGATAAAACAACAGGATATTGATCTTTTTGATGTTTGGAAATGCTCCTATGGATGATATCGGCATAAGCATTCAGTTTCAGTTCTACCGTTTCAGTTTTGAACCTCTTTTCTCTCGATTGTTCAAAGAAAAAAACGCTGATAGTAAAAACAGAAAATGCAATAGCTACATGAAGAAACAATCTTTGTTTTAAATAGAGTTTCATAGCTTTTGCACATCAAATTTATATCCGAACCCTAAGCGATTGGAGATTGCAGAACCATATTCATTCATTTTCTTTCTTAATCGGGTGATATGCACGTCCACTGTACGTTCTGTAACATATACTTCATCTCCCCAGACACTATCCATTATTTCTTGTCTGGAAAAAGTTCTGTTTGGATTCTCTGCCAGCTTTTTTAAAATTTCATATTCTGTTTTGGTAAGATTAAGCATTACGGTATCTATGGAAACTTCCTTGTTTTTTAAATCAATTTTCAGTTTGTCATAGTATAGAAATCTTTTATCCGCTTCTGAGGTTTCAATTCTTGTCCGCTTCAATACGGCTTTAATGCGAGCTGTCACTTCTTTTATAGAAAATGGTTTTGAAATATAATCGTCTGCTCCTATTGAAAATCCTGTGAGCATATCATTTTCAGTGTCTTTGGCAGTCAGGAAAATAACAGGTACTGTAGAACCGCCTGAACGTAATTTTTCCAATAATTTATATCCGGAAATTTCTTCCATCATTACATCCAGCAAGATCAATTGAGTCTGATGGTCAAGTCGGGTTAAGGCATCTTCTGCAGAATATGCAACTTGCACTTCATATCCTTCACTTTTTAGATTAAATTCTAAAATCTCACAAATATCTCTATCATCGTCAACAACTAATATTCGTTCTCCCATTGATCATAGGTTAATAAACTCTAAAATTACTTAATTATCATTTGAGTCAGATGATTTCCCGATATGCTTTAAAACCTTTGCATCAACAAAAAATACAATTTCCTCTACAATGTTATTGTGGTGATCACCCACGCGTTCCAGTTTTTTTATCAGTAATAACATTTGAAATAAACAAGAAGCTTCAGAAGGGTGAGTTTTCAGATATGTTGCCAGAACTTCAAAAGCATTATGGTAAATTTCATCTACTTCGTTGTCTTTGGATATGATTTTCTCTGAAACCTTTGTTTGTTCACTTTCAAAGGCGACAAAACCTTCCAATAACATCCCGATGAGCAGATCGAACATATTTTCAATTCTTAGATTCTCTTTCAACTCCGGAATTAGGTTATTACATTCATTTTTGATGACAAAACGGGCAATACCTGTAGCAAAATCACCGATGCGCTCCAGTTCAGCACTGATTCTGATCAAAGATAGTGTTAATCTTAAGTCAATAGCGACAGGACTATATAAGGCGATAAAATTTTCACAACGAGAATCTATTTTCAATTCAAAGGTATTGACATCTATTTCATGTTTAATTATTTCGGCAGCGATGGTCTTATCATGATTGAGTAACGCTTTCTTTACATTTTCCAACTGTGAAATAATCAGCATCCACATCAGTTTGACCTCTTCTTTTAAGAATTGAATTTCCTTTTCTGTATGTTTCATACATTTATAATTTGATGAGATTTAAAATTTGATTATCCAAATCTTCCGGTGATATAATTTTGAGTTTCTTCTTTTTGAGGAGACAAAAACATTTTTTTTGTTTCTGTATATTCGATTAGTTCGCCGTACATAAAAAATCCGGTCTTGTCACTTATTCTTGCTGCTTGCTGCATATTGTGGGTTACAATAACAATGGTATAACCTTGTTTTAAGTCGTGAATAAGTTCTTCAATTTTAGCTGTAGAAATTGGGTCTAATGCTGATGCCGGTTCATCCATCAGCAAGATGGACGGTGAGATTGCCAGTGCTCTGGCAATACATAACCTTTGCTGCTGACCACCTGAAAGCTGAAATGCAGATTGATGAAGTTTATCTTTCACTTCATTCCATAAAGCGGCGGCTGAGAGTGATTCCTCTACTTTATTTTCAATAATGGATTTGTTTCTTACTCCATTTACTCTTAATCCGTACGCCACATTTTCGAAAATGGATTTTGGGAAAGGATTGGGCTTTTGGAATACCATCCCGACTTCTTTTCTTAACTGATCTACCTGAATGGATTTCTGATAAATATTATTATTGTTCACTAAACATTCACCGGTTAGTTTCATTCCGGGAATATCATCATTCATCCGATTAAACAAACGCAAGAAGGTTGATTTGCCACAACCTGACGGACCAATAAGCGCGGTGACAGTATGAGCTTTCATAATCATATTGATGTTTTTTAGTGCGTGAAATGTGCCATAATAAAAATCAACTTTTTTTGCTTCAATCATTATTTATGCTTTTCAAATTGTTTTTTAATTATTCCGGCAATTGTATTCATTAGTAAAACAATAATGATTAACACAAGAGCCGTTCCATACGCCATAGGACGAGATTTTTCTATATCGGTTCCGCTGGTTGCTAAAACATATAAGTGATATGGTAAAGCCATGGCTTGATCAAATATGCTTTGAGGTAGTTTGGGCAAAAAATATGCTGCCACAGTAAAGAGAATGGGTGCCGTTTCCCCAGAGACCCTTCCAATAGAAAGGATTAGACCAGTGATAATATTAGGGAATGCAGAGGGTAACACAATTCTTTTAATGGTTTGAATTTTAGTGGCACCAAGTGCGATACTACCTAATCGGTAAGATTGTGGTACAGATTTAATAGCCTCTTCGGTAGTCCGAATTATTATAGGAAGAATTAATAAACCTAAAGTAAGGGAACCGGAAAGTATTGAATCTCCAAAGCCTAAAGTGTTTACAAATAAAACCATTCCAAATAATCCAAAAACAATGGATGGAATACCTGCCAGATTATCCGTCATTAATCGAATAATCTTTGTTAGTCGGTTGTCTTTGGCGTATTCCATCATGTAGATTGCCGACATTATGCCGATGGGGAAAGCAAATAAGATGCTTCCGATAACCAGATATAATGTGCCTACAATAGCAGGAAAAATACCTCCGGATTTCATTCCATCCGTAGGATAGGAGAAAATAAAATTCAAGCTGATAGCACTAATACCGTTATAGATGATAAACCCCAGAATCCATAAGAGGATATTCAATACCAAAACTCCACAGATTCTGAACAGCGTGAAAGCTATCTTTTGTTCAATTTGCTTTGACCGAATCATTCCTTAATTAACTTTTTATGTGACACAGCATTTGAAATACTATTTATAATCATTGTGATTATAAATAGTACAGAACCCAACAGGAAAAGCGACTGATAATGAGAACCACCAGCGGGGGCTTCGCCTAGTTCTGCAGCGATAGTTGCAGGTATTGTCCGTACGGATTCAAATATCGAATGAGGAATAACTGCTGCGTTTCCTGTTACCATCAACACCGCCATGGTTTCTCCTATTGCTCTTCCTATTCCCAAAATAATAGCAGTAGAAATTCCAGAAGAAGCGTAAGGGATGATTACTTTGTATATGGTTTGCCATTGATTGGCTCCCAATGCATAACTTGCTTCTCGCATGGCAATAGGGGTGTTTCGCATGGCATCTTCAGAAATCATAATAATAGTAGGTAATGCCATAATTGCTAAAATCAAACTTCCGGTAAATGCAGTTTCTCCCAAAGAAAAACTTCCAACTTTCTGAACAATGGGTGCAAGAACCACCAAGCCGAAAAAACCATAAACTACTGACGGAATCCCTGCCAATAAATTTATAGTTGGCTTTAAGAATTTCCGCATACGTTCACCTGCAATTTCAGCTAAGTAAACAGCCACTCCCAGTCCAAAAGGAACAGCAATAAGAATAGCCACAAAGCAAACTAAAAGTGTCCCCAATAACAATGGCAAAATGCCAAACAAGGACGAAGGTGTGGCTGTAGGCAGCCATTCTTTTCCTAATAAGAAATCAGAAAGTTGAATGTTTTTAGTTCTTAGCTCTTTTACCAATGTGGGGTCTTTGGGTGCATATTTTTGAGGTACATAGACAATTGCTCCTGGTTTTTTCTGAATTATTTCACTTATTTTTTGAGGGAGTACTTCATATTCATTTCCTAAATTTTTTTCGCCGTACATCTCAATAATTTGACTGATTCTGAAAATATAGATAGACTCATCATTACCTCCCACAGTTTTCCAATTGTGTATTTGGGAGTCGAAAATCTCTTTGATTTGGACCGGTTGTAACTGATCCACCGGATTTTTGGCATCAACTACTAATACATATCCTTTTTCAATATTCAGAGATTGAAATAAACCTAAACCTTCTTTAAAGAGAAAGACGATAATAAGAAGTATGGTGATGCTTGTGATAGCACTACTTATTTTGAAAACAGTTTCAATCGCCCGGTCTAATATTTTTTTCATTTATAGAATCGGAGTGTATTATTTTATAGTAATGTATCCAACTTTATTCACGATTTGCTGTCCTTTGTCTGAAAGTATGAAATCAATAAATTGTTTACCCGATTCATTAATATCTACATAGTAATAATACAAGGGTCTGACAATAGGATAAGTCTTGTTTTTGACATTTTCCACAGTAGGTTCAACATAAATCTTCCCTTGATCATAAGATACCTGTATGCATTTTACCTTCTCGTTGATATAAGCAAAACCCGCATAACTTATGGCTCCTTTAGTCTGGCTTACCGATTGGATAATGCCCCCGGTTGCAGGCATGCTCATAATGCCGTTCATATAATTTTTGTTATTCAGAACGCTTTCTTTAAAAAACTCGTAAGTGCCGGAAGAGGTTTCGCGTGAATATGGAAGTATTGATAAATCTTCTCCCCCCACTTCTTTCCAGTTTTTAATTTCACCTGTAAAAATTCCTTCTATTTGTTCCCGTGTCAGTTCAGAAATTTTGTTTTCAGGATGCACAATTATACTTAGCGCGTCATAAGCAATAATGACTTCTTTTAAAGTTTTGCCCTCTGCTTCGAGTTTTAGTTTCTCATCCATTTTTACTTCACGTGAGGATTGAGCAATGTCTGTAGTTCCATTTACCATGGCTGCAATTCCTACTCCACTTCCACCGCCAGTTACTGCTATAGCTGTAGAAGAATCTAATTTGTTGTAAACTTCAATTGCTGCCTGTGTTAATGGTAGAACGGTGTCAGATCCTTTGATGTTCAGAATGTTTTTGTTATTCTGTGTGCAACTTTCCACCAGTATTGCTGCGATTACCAGTATTGCTAAAATTTTTCTGTTCATTTTCTTAATTTTAATTGTAATTACTTCTTTTAATTTCGACACAAAGTTGTTGTAGTGATATTGCGACTTAGTTTCTACTCGGTTACATTTCAATTACGATTTAATTACGATTTAAAACTTATATTGTAGTCTTAAGGAGAAGATATTGTCCTTCCTATTGATATCGTAGCCATTAAGATGATCGGCGGTTTCATTTCTTACTATTTCATAATAGCAAGTCAATATGAAGTTATTCATGATATTCCATAATATACCAACTCCGGTAGTATAATATGCTATATCTCCAATGTCGGTATTATTCAGTCCTATATCATTTCCTTTGACCTGTGTATTGGGGTTATACCATTCATACTTTAGAACTGCAGAAAGAGGGAATTGCCTTATCTCTTGAACTAACATTACATAAGCACCTCTGAACTTTCGTACATAGACATCTTTTTGAGGAAGAGCAGAAGCATTCGGACTTTTACTGTTGACTTGGATACCGGGTTGTGTGCCAAATAAATACTCTGAATTTATCTTTGTTGTACCAAGTTTAGTACTGATTTGCAATTGAGCATCAGCGCCCAGATATTCTCTTTTTGCAAAATGCCCTATATTAGAAGAATCGGAATCCAGAATAAAACCATTTCCATTCATTTTATAAATATTTTTTGATCCCTGATAGACTCCTCCACTATAATAGGAAATTCCTGCAGACCATTTCAGATTGCTTTTTTCAGATGGATGTATACTTAAACGACCTATAAAATCTTTCCTACTATCAGTTTCCGTTTTTATTCCATTACCTGTAAAAAGACCTGCATCTAATCTTAGAATATGCCAGGAAGCAGTTTTGGGAGACTGAAGTGTAAACTGAACGCCTAAGTCTCTTTCTTCCGGAAATAGAGTTTGAAAAATTGTGGAACGTTCGATAGATTCTCTTTTGGATGAAGAATTTTCAATCTCATAGCCAAAAGGTCTGTTAAAAACTCCAACTGTTACAGATATAGACTTCATCCAAGAATCAGTCAATTTTAAATAGGCATCCTTTAGTCCAAACCCATTTTCTGTTAGATCAATTTGATAAACTACTGAACCTATTCCTTTGGTGTATGCAAATTTTAGACGACCTCTTCTAATTCCTATCCTATTAAAATTTTTTGTTTTATCTTCATTTGATGCTCCCACTTTTAATGATGCATCCTTTTGCCCCAATTGAAATTGGACTTGAATATAGCCCGAGACAGAAAGGTTTTTAAGTGGATCTGAGTCTTCATTAGGATTTAATGTCTGTTGTAGTTCACTTGAGGATGGTTGCCCACTTAAGGTGTCCTGCTGTGCAAAGGATACTGTGCTTATTAATACACAAAACTTGATGATTATAAATTTCTTCATTTTCTTAAACTTATTTAATTAAGTGCAAAAAAACAGAGGAGATATTTCAATGAAGTTTCTGAAGAGCTAAGAAGTGGTTAAGAAAAAATCCTCTAAAAAATTGGTTTAGTAATAGAATTCTTCCGCAGGAGTCCCGTCGGTATTCAATGCTCACCTTGCTGTAACACTCTCTACACTGTGTTTATTATAAAAACAGATCTTTTGCTTACGTTAATTATTGGATTGACGGAAAATTCCAAAAAAAATCTTCTTGTGACAGAAAAGTAACTGCGAGAAATTTATTCCTGAGGGCAGGACACTCTAACTCAATGCTTTCATATGAAGCAGTTACAGCAAATGCCGCAATGCCTCCAAATTGCACAAGAGAAATGCTGCTGAGTGAGAAAAGAAAAAGGACAGATATTATCTGTCCTTCTTTATTTTTTAGTACTTATTGTAACAGTACAGCACTATTATTTACCGTATCGGTAACTGTGTGTAGATTAATCCCTTATTTCTGGTGGTGTGGCTTATACCTTTTCGTGCACCTTCTTTTCAGAGAGCCATTTACCATCCTTATGTTCTCCCCAAATAATAATATGCTTTGATTTTTCGTAGCTCTTCACATTATTCATCATTTCCGCTTTGTTGATAGAACTTATCTTAATACCGCTTGATGAATACTTGTTGTCAAGAATCTCGATATAGAATCCGTCTTTATATTGTTTCGGAGTTGTTGGGAAACGTGCCATAAAAATTTTTTTAGGGACACAAATATACTACTCAGAATCTAAACTAACGAATTGGTTTTAAGTCAATATTTATCGGAACAGGTTTACAAATTCAAACTTTTCACCATCAAACAATCCTTTATCACTGAGTTTTAGCTGAGGAATAACCAACAGCGCCATAAATGAAAGTGTCATAAAAGGAGCAGCGAGTTTTGTACCCATCTCTTTTACAAAGGAATCTATGGCTGAATATTTTTCTGCAACGGTATAACCGTCTTCATTCGCCATTATGCCGGCAACAGGAAGTGGCAATACCATTTCTTTCTTTTTAGAAACGGCAGACAGTCCGCCTTTTTCTTTGATGATAAGATTGACAGCCCGGCAAATGGATACATCGTCAGTTCCGACTGCAATAATGTTGTGGCTGTCATGCCCGACACAACTTGCAATTGCCCCCTCCTTCAATCCGAAATTTTTTATAAACGCAACAGCCGGCTTTGCATCAGCATAACGGTTGACCACTGTTATTTTTAGAATGTCATTTTCAATATCTGTAACAGCAAAACCATTTTCTTCTTTCACATCAGCAAGAACAGTTCGGGTGATGAGTTGCCCGTCGAGCGCTTCAATTACACGGATTCTTTTACCGGTAGCTTTTATCTTAAAATCGTCAGCAGACTTTTCATTACAGTTAAAATTATTGATAACAGACGACGGAACAGATTGAATTCTGCTTTTGCCTTTTTCGGCTACTATCTCTCCGCGGATATAGGTTTTCAGGATATGGAATGAAGCTAAATTGTCTGTTACAATAAAATCAGCGCTATCGCCTGTACGTAGCAAGCCATGATCAAGTTTGTAATGTAAGGAAGGGTTGATACAAGCGGCGCGGAGCACTTTAAACAAGTCTATTCCTTTTGCCAATGCCCGCTTTACCAATTCATTGATGTGTCCTCTTACCAAATCATTTGGATGTTTGTCGTCAGAGCAAAACATGATTTGCTCAGGAAAATCATTCAGTAGTGGAATCAGCGCTTCAAAATTTTTTGCAGCGCTTCCTTCGCGAATCAGAATCTTCATTCCATGCTGCAGCTTAAACAATGCTTCTTCATAAGTGAAACATTCGTGATCAGTATGAATACCGGCTTCAATGTATTTCAACGCCTGCTCGCCTTTCAGTCCCGGCGCATGACCGTCCACCGGCTTTTGTAAACGATGAGCCGCAGCAATTTTCTTAGTCACTTCGGCATCGCCGGATAACACTCCGGGCCAGTTCATCATTTCGGAAAGATATTTTATTTCATTGCGCTGCAACAGCTCTGTTACAGTTTCAGCGTTCATTGAAGCGCCGGCAGTTTCAAATGATGTGGCGGGAACACAGCTTGGCGCACCAAAGTTGAACCAGAACGGAACCTGTTTTCCATTTTCAATCATATAATCAACACCTTTTACACCTACTACATTGGCTATCTCATGTGGGTCGCTGACAGTGGAAACTGTTCCGTGTATCACAGCTAATCGGGCAAACTCCGAAGGAATCAGCATCGAACTTTCCACATGAACATGCGCATCTATGAATCCGGGAAGAATATAATTTTCAACCGGCGCTTCTGAAGGAAGCGGATGTATTTTTTCAATCTTTCCGTCTGTTACAGTTATCTCAGCGGGATATATCTTTTGATTGAAGATGTCAACCAGATTGGATTTTATAGAAAATGAGTTCATTGTTTTAGCACAATAGACATTACAAACATTACTGAATCAACACTGACTCAGAATTTTTTATTCTTTCTGTTGTATTTCAGTCTTTAGCAAAAAGCTAAACACTTAATCCCATTCTGATAATATTCAGTGCGCCGCCTGCTTTGAACCATTCAATCTGCACTTCATTGTAAGTATGGTTTACTTTTACTTCATCTGCACTTCCGTTTTTGTGATGTAACACAACAGTCAGAGGTGTGTCAGGTGAAAAGGAGGTCAGTCCGAGAATATCAATCGTATCGTCTTCCTGAATTTTGTCATAATCATTTTTATCAGCGAAAGTCAGCGCTAACATTCCCTGCTTCTTCAGGTTGGTTTCGTGGATGCGGGCAAATGATTTTACCAGCACGGCACGGACTCCGAGAAAACGCGGCTCCATAGCAGCATGTTCGCGCGAACTTCCTTCTCCATAGTTTTCGTCACCGACAACAATGCTTCCGATGTTATTTCTTTTGTAATCGCGCTGCACCTTGGGAACGGAATCATATTCACCTGTCAGTTGGTTCTTCACAGAGTCCGCCTTGTCATTGAATGTATTGATGGCGCCAATGAGCATGTTGTTGGAAATATTATCGAGGTGACCGCGATACTTTAGCCAGGGTCCAGCCATGGAAATATGGTCGGTAGTACATTTCCCCTTTGCTTTTATCAGAAGTTTCAAACTAAGTAAATCAGTTCCTTCCCACGCAGCAAACGGAGCCAGCAACTGCAGGCGGTCTGACTTGGGGTCAACAATCACTTTTACGCTGCTTCCGTCTGTTGCGGGTTTTTGGTAGCCGGCATCTTTTACTTCAAACCCTTTTACAGGCATTTCAATACCCTGTGGCTCAGCGAGCTTTACTTTCTCTCCCTTTTCGTTTGTCAGGTAATCTGTCATCGGATTGAAAGTTAAGTCACCTGCGATGGCAAGCGCTGTTACAATTTCCGGTGAAGCTACAAAGGCATGCGTATTCGGGTCGCCATCGTTGCGTTTTGCAAAATTTCTGTTGTAAGAAGTGATGATAGAGTTTTTCGGTTCGTTACTTTTACGGTGGCGTGCCCACTGACCGATACAAGGTCCGCAGGCATTGGCAAGAATCACTCCGCCCATTTGCTCAAAAATATTTAGCAATCCATCGCGCTCGGTGGTATAGCGTACCAGTTCGCTTCCGGGTGTTACAGTAAATTCTGATTTTGCTTTCAGTTCTTTGTCCACTGCCTGTTTTGCAACTGATGCAGAGCGGGTGATGTCTTCATAAGATGAGTTGGTGCAACTGCCGATTAATCCTACTTCTAATTTCTGAGGCCATTGGTTCTCTTTTACTGCCGCAGCAAATTTTGAAAGGGACCAGGCAAGGTCAGGAGTAAAAGGTCCGTTGATATGCGGCTCCAGTTCGCTCAGATTAATTTCAATTACCTGATCAAAATATTTTTCGGGAGAAGCATATATTTCCGCATCGCCGGTGAGATGTTCGGCAATTTTATCAGCCATGTCAGCCACATCACTGCGGTTTGTACCACGCAGATATTCAGCCATCTTTTTATCATAGCCGAAAACAGAAGTGGTTGCGCCGATTTCAGCGCCCATGTTACAGATAGTTCCTTTTCCGGTACAACTCAAACTGGTTGCACCTTCTCCGAAATATTCTACAATTGCTCCTGTTCCGCCTTTCACGGTAAGAATGCCTGACACTTTCAGAATCACATCTTTTGCAGAAGTCCATCCGCTGAGTTTGCCTGTAAGTTTTACTCCGATTAGTTTTGGAAATTTCAATTCCCATGCAAGTCCAGCCATCACATCGCAGGCATCAGCGCCGCCAACACCAATCGCAATCATTCCCAATCCGCCGGCATTCACTGTGTGCGAATCCGTACCAATCATCATTCCGCCGGGGAAAGCATAATTTTCCAAAACCACCTGATGAATAATTCCGGCACCGGGTTTCCAGAAACCGATTCCGTATTTGTTTGAAACGGAAGAAAGAAAATCATATACTTCTTTGTTCTTGGATTTTGCTCTGTTCAGGTCTTCCGTAGCGCCAGTTTCCGCTTGTATTAAATGGTCGCAGTGAACAGTAGAAGGCACAGCAACCTTTGCCCTTCCTGCCTGCATAAACTGTAACAGCGCCATTTGAGCGGTGGCATCCTGCATGGCAACACGGTCGGGTCCGAAATCCACATAATTCTTTCCGCGTCCAAAAGGTGAGGAAGGAAAGGCATCCCACAAATGGGCATAAAGAATTTTTTCTGTGAGTGTTAAAGGTTTTCCTGTGAGTTTACGTGCGGATTCAATTTTTGCAGGTAATCCGGCATAAACCTTTTTAATCATTTCAATATCAAAAGTCATTGGAAAGTATTTGAGCAGGCGAATTTAGAAAGCGAAAAATGAAATATGAAGAAAATAGACCTGACAATAGTCAGGCAGGTGTAAGTATGATTTCAGGAATTATGGTGCATAAAACAGCTGTGCAGGGTTATAGTTACAGGGAAAATTTATTTCCCCGGTTATACCGGACTACTTCAACTTTCTCAATGGTAATAAGTCCGCCGGATTTTGTTTGTTCAAAAAGTGATTCAATAATTTTAACAAAAGCTCTGATTTTATCTTCATCATCTGCAATTTCAATCACTACCGGAAGGTCGGTGGAGATATCAAATATTTTTGCAGTGTGAATCATGGAATTGGCTCCGAATCCCATGATACCACGTGTTACAGTAGCGCCGGAAAGCCCTTGTTTCTTTGCTTCATATACTATGGTTTCGTAAAGCGCCTGATGTCCGGCTTTATCGGATTCTCCAATGAAGATACGCAGCAGTTTAGTGTCAGAATTAGTTTTCATCATTAGAAAAGTTTGGTAAGTGAAACACCCAAAAAAGTAGCAAGCAGCCCGAGAATGACACTCGTTGTAATGTACAGTGAAGCGTACCAGTATTGCCCGTCCCTCAACAGGTTCACTGTTTCAATAGAGAAAGATGAGAAGGTGGTAAAGCCGCCAAGAATTCCGGTAGCCAGAAATAATCGCCAGTCCTGACTAATATTTCCTTTGTCGCTGAAAGCAAGCACCACTCCGATAAAGAAGCATCCGATAATATTTACAGAGAATGTTCCGTAGGGAAAAGCAGAAAAAAATTTAGACTGTACAAATTGAGAAAGCAAGTAACGACCTGCTCCTCCGATAAAACTTCCTGCACCAATAAGCAATACTATTCTCATAAAAAATCAGCAACCAAAGTAAAGAAACCTTTACAGAAGCCGGGTATTTTATTTATGATAATTTATGGTGCGAGGAGCACAAACAGCTTTTACTTATCTGCAGACAAATAATTCTGTTGATTTACTGATAAAATATTTTTCAGATTACTTCCTTTGCAATTCTATCGTTCAACTGTACTTTTACTCCCTTACAATATTCAGAATGAAGAAGAAATCCAAGAAGAAAAAGCAGGACATTGCAAAAGTAAATCCTGAATTAGAAGGGTTGGATATCCGCATCAACTCTTTTGGTGAGTTGGTGTCTAATGTTTCACTGGATCAGTTGAATTCTTTTCTTGATAAAAATGTAACGGACAAAAAATTAGAAGAGAAGTATGCCAAGGAGCAGGCGGCAAAAGAAAAGAAAATGAAAGAGTTGGAACAAAAGAAAAAGAAATAACCGAAGTCAATTAGTATGAACCGCCCCATAAGAGTATTAGTTGCAAAAGTCGGACTTGATGGTCACGACCGCGGTGCAAAGTTTATCGCTTCGTCGCTTCGTGATGCAGGAATGGAAGTGATTTATACCGGACTTCGCCAGACGCCCGAAATGGTGGTGAATGCCGCCCTGCAGGAAGATGTGGATGCGATAGGCGTTAGTATTTTATCGGGAGCACACATGACCGTGTTCCCAAAAATCATGAAACTGATACAGGAAAAAAAGCTGAATGATGTGCTTGTAACAGGCGGCGGTATTATTCCTGATGAAGACATGAAACAACTGAATGAAATGGGAGTTGGAAAACTATTTCCTCCCGGCACGAACAGCAGCGATATAGCTAATTATATAAAAGAGTGGGTAAAGCAAAACAGAAAGTTTTAAATCATTAATGCCCACAGTAAATTCCAAATCATCTTTAGAATAAAAGGATTTTCTTAATCCTCGTATTAAAAAATCAAACTTAAATAATGTACCAAAATCTTTTGACAGAATTAACGGATGGAATTTTAACTGTTACCATTAACCGTCCCGACAAAATGAATGCGCTGAACATTGCATTGCTCGGTGAATTGAAACAGGTGATGGATGAAGTGTATAACAATGATGAAATACGCGGAGTGCTTCTTACCGGCTCGGGCAGTAAAGCATTTGCTGCCGGCGCTGACATTGCAGAGTTTGCTTCATTTACACCCGCTCAGGCAAAGGAAATGTCGGCAAGCGGACATTCCATTTTTAATTCAATTGAATCTTGTTCCAAGCCTGTTATTGCTGCCGTAAATGGTTTTGCACTTGGCGGTGGTTGCGAGTTGGCAATGTCTTGTCATATTCGTGTGGCTGCCGATAATGCAAAGTTTGGTCAGCCGGAAGTAAATCTCGGATTGATTCCCGGCTATGGAGGAACACAGCGCTTGCTGCGCAATGTGGGGATGGGAAAAGGAATTGAACTGTTACTGACCGCCGATATGATTCATGCGGAAGATGCATTGAAATGGGGATTGGTAAATCATGTAACTACTCAGGAAGAATTGTTGCCCAAATGCAAATCTATTCTTGAGAAGATTAAAACAAAATCTCCGCTCGTAGTTGACCAGATAATTGCCTGTGCCAACTCTTACTACAACAAAAATGAAGACGGATTTGAATTGGAAACAGATGAGTTTGGCCGTTGCTTCGGCACAGAGGACTTTAAAGAAGGGACAACTGCATTTCTTGAAAAGCGGAAAGCAAATTTTTCAGGAAAATAAATAGCTGTTACAGTTACAAGAGTCTTAATATCCCCCGTTATATTTCCTTACAAACCATTCTATACTCAGTAGTCCGGTAATGAGGAAGAAAATCCATTTCAGATTAATGGCAGATTCGATTTTGTCGGTAGTATAGATTACCGGCTTAATATTGTCCTGTGACTTGATTTGTTTTACAAGTTCATCCAACTGATTCGGGTAGAAAAATTTTCCTCCTGTTTTTGCACTGAGTAGGTTCAGCAACTGATGATCTGCACGGGTTTGAATTGCTTCCAACTGAACAGGGCTGATGGTAAAATTTCCGGATGCCGTAAGATTTTTGTTTGCATATTTTACAGATGCTTCATAGGAATAATTTCCGGTTGAAAAATATCCTGCATTGAGCGTGTATGCATTTTCCGTTTTATTAAATATGTATGGAAATTCTTTTCCCGCTTCGTTACGAATGGTAAGCATAACATCGGGCTGATTCGTCAATTCAAAAGTTTCATTGTATAGTTCGGCATTAAAAACTACCGGTTGATTCTCAGAGAAAACCTGTCCGCCCCCGGCTGAGTTGTTTCTCTCCAGTGTAACACTGAATTGTTTTTTATTCTCTTTCACTGAAAGGTATTGTATAAAGCGGGTGATGAGTTCATTAAAAGCATCGAAGTTGCGATGCTGCATAAAATCATAAGTGCGCCAGCGCCAGATTCCTTCGCCGCAAATCATTCCCATTTTATAGTCAAGTTCCTGATTGAAGAATATGAGCGGATATTTTGTTGTTACAGTTCCTATTTTCTGGTAGGCAAAAACAGAAGCATTCTGTGACAGACGGTAATCTCCGAACGGAGAAATCAAGGGAGGAAATGATTCAATAGTCTGTACGGTGTTGTTGTTCAGCGTAAAGAGTGAAAAATCTTTCACAAGAGACGGCTGTACTTCATTGGTTTGATTGGTGTTGCTATTGAGCACAAGTGCATTTTGCACATTATTGAGAATGGAAATACCTGTCTGTGCTCCAAGAATAAAGAGAACAGATTTTTTCTGAGTCTTAATTTGTGTTAATAAAGCAGAAGCAGACTGTGTTACAGATGGAAGCTGATGAAGAATTACCAAACTGTAATCATTAATATTTCCGCTGAAAGTGTTTGCATACTTAACATCTGTCTGATAATTCTGATTGGATTCAATCGCTTGTTTAATAGCTGCAATGTCGGGATGCGGTGCGTTGGCAACAATTAATATTTTCTGTTTTGCATCCAGCACTTCTATATAAATATCTTTCTCATTATTCAGATAAGTAGCTTCATTTTTCAGGTGTGACAGCGACAGCCGGTAATGCTGAATACCGGATTTATCTGCCTTCAAAATAAAGTCGGCAGAAGTCTGGAAGAAATTTTCTCCGATGGAAATAGTTTTATCAAACAGCTTTTGTGTCTGGTCTTTTTCAATTTTTGAAACAGTCAGAATGGTTTGCTCGCTGTTACAGTTCTGCGCAGTAATATCCGTGCGGATAGAGAAATTATTGCCGAGATATGCCACCTTGTTGCTGTAAACTTTGGAAAGAATTAAATCACGTTTCAAAGTAGTATCGCCCATGCCGATGGTATAGACGGGTACTGTTTTTTCTTCGTTGGCATAAACCGGATTGCTGCCTTCATTAAACACTCCATCTGAAGCAAGAATAACAGCGCCGAGATTTTGATTGCTGTATAAATTATCTGTCTGTTCAAAAAAATCAGAGAGGTTGGTTGACTTGTCTGTAAAATTCAACTCCATTCCTTCACGTACTTTGCTGCCAATGGAATATTCCTTCACATCATAATCATTCGAAAGTTCATTAATCAGTTTATGGAGGGTATTTATATAATTGAGTGAATCATCTTTCTTCCAATTCATCTTCACACTTTCGGAATTATCCTGTGCAATCAGCACTATCGGTTTCTCTATGTTGGAAGAAGAGGAGTGAAGCAGGGGAGATAATAACAGCAATGCAACAATTGTAGCTGCTGCAAAGCGTAACGCCGCCAACCCCCACAGCCACTTGCGGAAATTTTCACCGGCATCTTTAAAAAAGGTGTCTTTGTAATATAGAGCAAAGGCATACACTGCGCCAAGCGATATGCAGAGCAATAGAAACCATGCAGGATATTGAAGTGAAATATTGAACAAGAGGTTAGTTTAAACGAGCGGCAAATTTCATAAAAACAGAACCGATTAACGAATAACTTTTCGACGGATTATAAAGAATTAGCGGATAGCCATTATTGAACTTTTTTGCCCTGTTACGGGTAAGATTGTAACACAGCAGAGTAACACTGACATTTATGCATCGAAAAGAATTTTTACAATCACTTTTAGCCGTTTCAGCCATGGGCACATTAAGCAGTTTTAAGAATCTGACAGACAGTTTTCCGGTTCAGAGCAACAAAATGCCGGTACTTTTTACTTCACACGGCAACCCGATGGACATTCCGCTTACCAATGAGCAACGACCATTCTGGAATGCGCTGTTTGAGTTGGGTAAAGATTTGCAAAATAATTTTGAAGTGAAAGCAGCGCTGATTGTATCGGCGCACTGGTGTACGCGCGGAACTTATGTAAATATTTCACCCTAGCAGCAACAGATTTATGATTACTACGGATTCCCGAAAGAGTATTATGATGTGTATTACAAAGCGAAAGGCGCTCCTGAAATTGCGCATGAAGTAAAAAAAACAGCACAGGGTGTTACAGAAACTACCGAATGGGGATTAGACCACGGCGCGTGGCCCATGTTGATGCACCTGTTCCCTCAGGCGAACATTCCTGTTTTCCAACTGAGTATTGATTATTATGCAAAGCCGGAATACCATTTTGAATTAGGTAAGCAGCTGAAATCACTGCGTGAAAAAGGAGTGTTAATCATCGGCAGCGGTTCGCTGATTCATAACCTGAAACTTGCAGGTCAGAAAATGATGAGCAATGATTCCACTCCTTACGGATGGGAAGCTGAATACGATGCATGGATAAAAAAACAGATTGATGAGCGCAACTTCGCCAACATCATCAACTACGAGAATAGCCACAAGCTGGGAAAATTGGCTGCGCCTACTCCTGACCATTATGTGCCTGTACTTTACAGCTTAGGATTGATGGATAACAAAGATGAGCTGAAATATTTTTATGAAGTTCCCGCTACATTGCCTGCTTTCAGCGAGCGGAGTTTTATCATAAACAGTTAGTTCTGCCACTGAGTTTTCGCACCGCCAAAAGCGCTACGGAGTAACCCGGCGGGTACAGAGAATGCTGTCATCCAGAGCGAAGCGAAGGATATCATCATTAAATATGCAGATGCTTCCTTAGTAGAAATTCATACAGGTAGCTTGCAACCTTATCTTTTTAGTTTGTCGTGCATGACACAAAAACACACACACAGTATATTTATAAGGTCATAAGGTTTTCCGGGTAGATATTTTTTGCTATTAAGATTTATTTTTTCCAATTCTTTGGATTGCGCTTCACATGGAAGAATGCAACTACCGTTATCAAATCATTTTCAATAGAATAAATTATCTGGTAAGGGAACCGGCGAATATTATAAAGCCGGAGATTGCGGTATCTTTCTTCAAGCAGCGGAGAGCGGCAGATTATTTCAATACCTTCTTCAAAACATAATATCAAATCATTGCCAAGACCTTCTCTTTTTTCTTCATACCATAAAGCAGCATCTAATAGTTGAGCCCCGGCTACCTCATCAATTCTGTATTTGAAATTCATTTCAGCGAACTGAATTGCTTTTTAATCTCATCAAGTGTAGTAAAAGTGGCTTCACCCTTTTGAATAGCCGCAATTCGCTCATCAAGAAATTTTTTCTTTTCCTCGCTCAGAAATGATTTGTTATTTGCATCAATGTTATCCCAAATCTGTTCCACTAATAAAATCTGTTCGGCAGAACTCAACTTATTGATTTGCTCCCTTATACTCATAACAGGTTTTTATCAAAATTAAATGATTGTGGTGTGCTTTACAAAAATTCAGGTATCAAAATTTGCGATACCTAATTAAATCTTCCCGGCAGTTTTTTCGTACCCGCCGAGTTCACTGCTGCTTTGGCTTGAGCCATGTGCAGGACTCGGCGGCATTCAGGGCGGCAAAGAAGATAACATGCTTTCATTACCTTTAACTTCATGACCGTGAAAGCAGCAGCAGTAATAATAAGCAATGAACGAACTGTGTTACAACTCTGTCGCCGAGTTCTCGCTCCACTCAAAGCACCGCGGAGTAACTCGGCGGGTACGGAATGAGCAATGAACGAACTATGTTACGACTCTGTCGCCGAGCTCTCGCCCCGCTCAAAGCACCGCGGAGTAATTTGGCGGGTACGGAAGTGCATGACGATTTTAGGCAATGGGTTTACAGGTATTGGTACAACAACTCCTGTAAGAAGGTTAGATGTGTTTAATGCGAATTTTACCAGTTGAGATTAGCTTATTTCAAAGTTCAATAACTCTTTAGGAGGAACCCCCAACGATTTTGCAATAAGATAAAGGTTGCTGATTCCTGTATTGCTCAGCCCTCTTTCCATACGACTGATTTGGCTGATTTCCATGTCACATTCGTAAGCCAATTGTGCCTGAGAAACATTCTTACTCAATCTAACTTCTTTCAGATGCTTACCAAATGCTTTTAGAAACCTATTACTGCGCAAATATGCCATAGGCAATTTTGCACATGAATAGAGATTTAACGATAAGCGAATTTGCTTATGTTAAAAAGTTAATTACATTTGAGCAAGGAAAAGAACAGAGTAAGGAAGCAATAGGAAAAAGTTTAACTTAACCCAAAACTTTTCCAATGAAAAAAGTAGTTCTGTTTGTTGTTTTAATTATTTGTTCCACTCTTCTAAGGGCACAAAACCTTGTACCTAATTCGAGTTTTGAGGATACGATACATTGCCCATTTGATGTTGGTCTTTTATCCTATTGTGTAGGATGGAATTCTTATAGATCTTCACCAGACTATTTTAATCCTTGTTCAAAGTCTTCTGATATTGGTGTGCCTTTAAATGCATTTGGAAGACAATATGCTTACACAGGTGAATCTTATGCAGGGTTGGGAACGTCTCATATTGATGATTATAGAGAAATAATTGGAAGAAAACTTTCATCATCATTAATTATTGATACAAAATATTATGTAAGTATGCGAGTAAGTTTATCTGATAATAGTTATTATGCTTCAAACAATATCGGAATTACTTTCTCTACTATTCCATTCGACAAAATGAATATTCCCCCAATTAATAATCAGGCAAAAGTTTATACAACATCAGTAATAAGAGACACTACAGATTGGATTCTATTATGTGGAAGTTTTATTGCAGATTCAGCATATAAGTATATAATGATTGGTAATTTCTTTACAAATTCTCTTACCGATACTGTTACTAATAATCAGATAAACCCATTTCAAAGAGGAATATCTTATTATTATATTGATGATGTCTGTGTATCAACAGATTCATCTACTTGCAATTCTGGTTTGGGAATCAAATCTGAATCTTCAGTTATTTTTAATATCTATCCTAATCCTTCCAACGATTTGGTTTATATAGAAACAAATTCGGATGCTAAATTTTCATATTCACTTTTTGCATTGCTAGGTAATTTGCTTCAATCATCAGTAGCGGATAAGAAAATGATTATAGATGTTTCAACGATTCCAGCAGACATTTACTTTTTACAAATTCAATTTAATAATTCAATCATACAGAAAAAATTAATCATCGCTCACTAAACAATCACACTATGAAAACGAATTTCCTCATTAAGTGCATGAGCATAATGTTTATGCTTGCACTGTTTTATGTTAAGAGCAATGCACAAACGGGTGTTACAGCCGATACCATCCGAAACACTTGCGGCGAAGGTGCAAGCGATATCTTGCTACAGATATGCGACTCTACGGTTATGCAACTGAAAGCTGCTGACGGTAATGTAAAAATCAACACTAACCTTCAGGTACCTAATGGATACATTACAGCAGACAGCTTAAATGTACGGGTAATAGCCAATGACAGCATACGGTTTAAAGGCTCAGCCGTTTTCGACAGTATAAGAATGGACAGCGGATCTATTGTAGCTAACGCCCTTGTTGGTAAAGCCATGCCCTTGTCGGGTCTCCTGACCGACAAGCCGTTTAACCGACAACTCCATTTAATCTCTAACATGAGTTAAGAACTTCTTCTCCCGCAGGGTTAATTCCCGCTATGCCTTTTTGCTTTGGGGAATAAC
>CAYRJA010000042.1:0-23891 GCA_964424455.1 uncultured Bifidobacteriaceae bacterium | reverse complement strand
AGCATTCAATACTAATGCCGCAAAGTCCCCTGCGGGAGACTTTGCGGGGACGGAAATTTATTTTTTTGTCGGTTAGTAATGTAAAGAAATATTTAATACCGGATTCCTTCATGTAGTGTAGATATAATTACTGCCGTTTATTTTAGCTGTCGGTCAGCAGACCCGACAGCGGCGGAGATTCAAAATTAATCCTTTTCTAAAAATAATTAAACGGGAGACTATCGCAATTTTTTCCCCGATTTCTCGTCCTACTCAAAGCACTGCTGAGTAACTCAGCAAGTATAGAAGTTTTATCATAAACCGTTAGTTCACAGACAGCAAACGGATATTTTACAATCATTCCGATTTTACCACTGCACTTGTTTACTTTTGCCCGCATTGATTTATGTGGAGTAAAATTTCTCAAGCTATTCTGAAAGGAAGAATATTTTTTCTTTCTCTTATTGCCATTATTACTGCTTTCATGGGATATAAAGCGAAGGATGCTGAAATGGCATACAACTTCGCTAAGGTAATTCCGGTGGACAATCCGATTTATGTGGACTATCTGCGTTTTAAAGAAAAGTTTGGCGAGGACGGGAATACAATGGTCATAGGCGTTCAGCCGAAAGATATTTTCGACGAGAAATTCTTTAACGCATGGCAAACACTCGGCAACAGCATTAATAAAGTGAATGGTGTTACAGAGGTTCTTTCCATCAGCAAATCATTTACAGCATCGAGAGATACTGTAACAGGTAAAATTATTCTTTATCCGGTTTTTCCTGATAAAATATTAAACCAGCACACCTTAGACAGTTTGAAGACGGTTTTTCTCTCTCTGCCTTTTTACAGTGACCGGCTGTATAATCCTGAAACCAATGCCACACTGATGGCAGTGCGTATCAGTCAGCAGAAATTAGATTCCAAGGACCGAATTCAGGTAGTGAACAACATAAAAAAGTTAGGAGATGCTTTTGGTCAGTTGACGGAGTTGCAGGTTCATTATTCGGGTTTGCCGCTTATCAGAACAGTGCTTGCCACACAGGTGGCAGATGAGTTGAAGTTATTTTTATTACTTGCTGTTATAGCAACCGGAATAGTGTTGATGTTACTGCTTCGTTCATTTTTTGCTGTACTATTCTCAATGATGGTGGTGGGAATTGCAGTGGTGTGGTCGCTGGGAACAGTTGTATTGTTCGGATATAAAATTTCTTTGCTCACCGGACTGATTCCCCCGTTGATAGTGGTTATCGGCATCACCAATTGTGTTTACCTGCTGAACAAGTATCATATTGAGTTCTTAAAGTTGGGGGATAAAATGTCTGCACTCAGACAAGTGGTTGAGAAAATCGGATTGGCAACTTTGTTTACTAATCTTACTGCTGCAATTGGTTTTGGTGTTTTCTTCTTTACGAAGAGCGCTGTGCTGAAAGAGTTCGGATTAGTGGCAGGACTGAATATCTCAGGTATTTTTATTATTTCAGTTATTTTAATTCCCTGTGTTTTCAGCTATCTGCCTTCGCCGAAAAAACGCCATACGAATTATCTGGATTATAAATTTCTGAACTGGTTTCTGGATAAACTGGATTACATCGTTCACAATCACCGCAAAACGATTTATGCTGTTACAGTTGTGTTGGTGGCAGCTTCTCTGATTGGCATGACACGGCTTACTGCAACGGGCTACATTGTAGATGATATTCCGCACGATGATAAAATTTATACTGACCTGAAATTTTTTGAATCTGCCTTTCATGGCATTATGCCTTTTGAAGTGATGGTGGAAGGAAAAGACAAGAATGCACTGAAGAAGGGAAATATTCTTTCGAGCATCAGTCAGTTGCAGGACACGATAGACACCTATCCGGTATTTTCAAAACCACTTTCCATAATAGAAGCCATCAAGTTTGTGAATCAGATAAATGCCGGTGGAAATCCTGATGCTTATAAACTGCAAAGTCGTGGACAGGGGATAGGCGGCGTGGATATGAATGTGGTAGTATTTACTTATCTCACCAAACTGAAAGACAGGCGGCTGGTGGCTCCGTTTGTAGATAGTTTGAATCAGACGGCGCGCATCAGCTTAAACATGGCTGACATCGGTTCGCTGAAAATGCGTGAAATTGTTAGTGACATTACTCCAAAGATTAATTCAATAATAGATACCTCTAAATATAAAGTAACACTTACCGGAACAAGTATTGTGTTTCTCGAAGGCAACCGGTTTATTATTGACGGATTGATTCAGAGCTTGCTGCTTGCCTTTTTACTGATAGCAATTTGTATGGGCTATCTGTTCCGTTCATTGCGGATGATTGTGTTCAGTATGCTGCCAAATCTGGTTCCGCTCCTAATCACTGCCGGACTGATGGGCTATTTTGGTATTCCGCTGAAACCTTCCACTGTTCTTATTTACAGTATTGCTTTCGGTATTGCCATTGATAACGCTATCCGTTTTCTGGCTAAGTATCAGCAGGAACTTCATCGTCATGACTGGAATATTTCTCAGACAGTTTCCATGGCTATGCACGAAGCAGGTATCAGCATTATTTACACTTCAGTAATTCTGTTTTTTGGTTTCATCATTTTCACTGCATCCAGTTTTGGCGGAACATTTTATCTCGGACTGCTGACTTCAATAACATTGGTGGTAGCCATGTTTAATAATCTTTTATTGCTTCCTTCTATGTTGTTGAGTTTAGAAAAATTAGCAGATCGCAGAGCGCTCCGCAGAAAAACACCTGCCGACCATGTGGCGCTGGCAGATGATGACATGATTGATAAAAAAGAGAAGAAATAATAAACTGTAACAGATATTTATTCCATTACAACTAATATCTGGTTCTTATCTACTTTATCTCCGGGTTTTACTTTCAGCGATTTCACTTTACCGTCGCCGGCAGATTTCAATACATTTTCCATCTTCATCGCTTCTAACACAAGTACTGAATCTCCTTTCTTTATTTCCTGTCCTTCTTCCACTAATACCTTCAGTACCATACCGGGCATAGGCGCTTTAATATCATTTACTTTAGAAGATGCTTTAATATCCATCCCCAGCTTTTGGAGGAGTTGATCGTAGCGATCCTTCACCTGAACTGTAACAGGTTTATTATTTATCTTCAGTGTAACACTTTTATTCTCCAAATCCACTTTAACTACTTCCAGTGAATAAGATTTATTGTCACGAATCAGATGAAAATGATTGTTGCGGATTTTACGCAAATCCCATTTACCCTTTTTGCCATTCAGAATAAATTCATCGTTCTCAAAAGCAATATCAAATTCTTGCTGTCCGTTTACTTTTGCTTTATACATAATGTGATTTGTACTGCGTAAATATAAATTCTTTCTTTGCAACTGACTTTAAATACCATCACCGAATAATAATTTTAATGAAAACAAACCGGCTTCTGATTTTCGCTTTCTCAGCTCTGTTCTTTCTTGCTGCCTGCCATTCCACCAAGCAACTGACAGAGAATAAACTCAATGTTACTGACGATTATTCTGCAGATACAGAAATAGAAGTCTATCCAGAACCGCATGCAGAGTATCAACCCTCATATCCTGTTGTTAATGACATTGTCAGTACTAAACTTGAAGTGAGTTTTGATTGGGAAAAACAACACATGCACGGAAAAGCGGATATTGTTTTTCATCCGCATTTCTACCCAACCGATTCACTCACACTGGATGCCAAAGGATTTGATATTCATAAGATAGAAATTGTAACACCTGAAGGGAATAAACCACTCACTTATTCTTACGATTCTTCTCTTCTCCGGATTACACTCGATACTACCTATACGCGCAATGACAACTATACTATCCGAATGGATTATACAGCCAAACCCAATGAACGCAAAACAACGGGAAGCGCTGCCATTACCGATTCAAAAGGTTTATACTTTATCAATCCGAAAGGAGAAGAGCCGGATAAACCCAAACAAATCTGGACACAGGGAGAAACTGAAAATAATTCGGCATGGTTTCCAACGATTGATAAGCCGAACATGAAAACCACTATTGAAATATTTATGAAAGTGGATACACAGTATGTAACACTTTCCAACGGACTCATGCTTGATTCTAAAAACAATAACGACGGAACAAGAACCGATCACTGGAAACTGGATCAGCCGATTGCTCCTTATTTAGTGATGATGGCAGTCGGAAAATTTTCCGTGATAAAAGACAAGTGGAGAAATATGGAAGTGAACTACTATGTAGAACCGGAATATGCACCGTATGCTAAGGAGATTTTCGGCGATACACCTAAGATGCTGGAGTTTTTCTCAAACACTCTTGGAGTGGATTATGTGTGGCCTAAATTTTCTCAGATAGTAGTTCGTGATTTTGTTTCCGGCGCTATGGAAAATGTTTCTGCAGTGGTTCATTACAGCGCCTTACAGCAAACACACCGCGAAATGATTGACGGTAATCATGAGGATATAATCAGTCATGAATTATTTCATCACTGGTTTGGTGATTTAGTCACCTGTGAATCATGGGCGAATCTACCTTTGAATGAATCGTTTGCAGACTATGGCGAATCCATGTGGCTGCGACACAAATACGGAAATACGGAAGCGGATTATCATATCCGAGAGGATCTGAACTCATACATTGCCGAAACAGCCAGAAAACCCGTACCACTTATCCGTTATTACTACACCGACAAAGAGCAGATGTTTGATGCAAACAGTTACCAAAAGGGCGGAGCTGTTTTGAATATGCTTCGCACATACATCGGAGATGCGGCATTTTATCAGTCGCTCAAATTGTATTTGAAAACAAATCAATTCAAGTCAGTAGAAATTCATCAGTTGCGTCTTGCTTTTGAAGAAGTAACAGGACAAGATCTTAACTGGTTTTTCAATCAATGGTTTTTAGATAAAGGGCATCCTGTTGTTACAATTAATTATTCATACAATAAAACAAAAGAAGAACAGAGTGTTACAATAGAGCAAATACAAACGGCTGCCTCAGGCGGTTTGTTTCAGTTGCCTTTGAAAGTGGACTTGTATTTTGGAAAAGAAGTCAGGCATTACAATATCGTAATGGATAAACAGCGGCAAACTTTCACTTTCCCGGCTCAGATAGAACCCGATTTGGTGAATGTAGATGCAGACAAGAGTATGGTATGGGAAAAAGCCGATTACAAAACAGATTCAGCTTTTATTTTTCAATACAGTAATGCGTCGCTGATGCTTGACAGGTTAGAATCAGTTGAGCATTTTGAAGGAAGAACAGATACAATTGCTCAGCGGCTTTTACTGTTGGCAATGCATGATAATTTTTGGAGAATAAGAAAAGAGGCAACTGACTATGTGAACATTAATGACCAGAAGTATCAGAAACTTGTAAGAGCAAATTTGCTTTTCCTGTTTAAAGCAGATCCGGAATCACAGGTTCGTGCGGCAGCGCTGAAAAGACTTTCTGAACTGAATGACAAAACATTGCTGAGTGTATTTAATGATGCAATGAGCGACAGTTCTTATCGGGTATTGGCTGCAGCGCTGGATGCCGTTGCTTCTATTGATATGAACATGGCTTACGAGAATGCAAAAAAATTAGAAGCTGAAGACGGAGGAAATATAGCTTTTGTAATTGCATCCATTTTTGCCGAGAAAGGAACAGCAGCGGAACAAGAATGGTTTATCCGGCAACTGAACATGCGCGAAGGATTCCAAAAATTCTCACTCTATGGTTATTATGGAAAATTCCTGCAACGACTTGATGTTCCGGAGATGAATAAAGGGCTTGATTTTCTATACCATTCTGCTGCAACAGAAAAATCATGGTGGATTCGTTATGTTGCAATGAATGCCATTATTGCTGTAACAGATGAGTTACAGGAACGGAAAGACCTGTTGAAAACTGATAACAGCCCGGAAGCAAAAAGTAAAATAGATTTGCTTGACACACAGATTAAAACTATTAATAAACAAATAGAAACAATAAAAGCACAGGAGAAAGACGAAACACTAAAGAGTATTTACGAAAATCATTGATTAATATTTTATGGCAATTATTAAAACAGTGAGAGGGTTTACGCCACAGTTTGGCAAAAATATTTTCCTCGCAGAGAATGCAGTGATAGTTGGAGATGTAATGATGGGAGATGATTGTACGGTTTGGTATCATGCCGTAGTGCGCGGAGATGTACATTTTATCCGCATCGGAAATAAGGTGAACATTCAGGATGGCGCTGTCATCCATTGCACTTATGAAAAGGCATCTACTACTATCGGCAATAATGTATCCATTGGTCACAGAGCGATTGTACACGGTTGTATATTGGAAGACAATGTGCTGATTGGCATGGGCGCTATAGTGATGGATAATGCAGTGGTGGAAAGAAATTCTTTGATTGCTGCCGGCTCTGTTGTGCTGGAAAATACAAGAGTGGAATCCGGATGTATTTATGCAGGAGTACCGGCAAAAAAAGTTAAAACACTTTCACCTGAACATTTTGCACAGATGAACAAACGCATTGCTGATAATTATGTAATGTATGCGGAGTGGTTCAAATAGAAATTATGATTAAAAAACTCTTTCTGCTTTTTGCATTTTGTCTTTCTTTAAACTTAGCTGCATTGGCACAACCCAAAGCGCCATACTGGGTGGTTAATTTATACATGACGGACAGCAGCAAACTTGCACCCACTCAGGGTATGCCGAATATGTTTGCACCTAAAGCGGTTGAACTGGTTTTCTTCCGTCAGTTAAATGACTCTGCTTCTTATTGCATATACAAAGCAGACAATGGCATTTGTGTGCTGTACTATCTTGCCACACAAAAAAACAGAAAGCATTTTGCTGAAGAACAAATAGGTAATGAATGTGTGCCCGAGAATTCTTCCATTAGTTTCACTTCCTCATCATTCCGGCTGGATAGTGTTACAAATACAATAACCGTTTTGCAGCAGACCGAAACGGCATCCGATCAGTTTATTATCAATGACGGACAGTTCAAAAGATTCAAGCCGGGCTTTAGCCGAACCAATTCAGTGATGGAGAGAACTGAAAAACTAAAAAAACTAAGAGTGCTGGAAGATAGTGTGATAGAAGAGAGTAAAATCAGCAGGTAATTTATTTTCAATTATTTTTTTCACTTTTCATTCCATTTACTATTTTACTTCCGAAAATATTCCGGATAAATGATTGCTCCGATAGTAACATGGTTTATAAAGCAGCGCATCAATGCGGTTCATTACTTTATGAACAATCCGCATATAGTGCAGGAACAACTTTTTCATTCATTGATTGAGCAGGCGGCTTACACAGAGTGGGGGCGCAATTATGATTATGCAAGTATTCGTTCATTCAGTGATTTCCGCAACCGCATTCCGGTTCAGCAATATGAAACCATTCAACCGTGGATACGGCGCATTATGAACGGCGAGCAGAATATTCTCTGGAATACTCCGATTAAATGGTTTGCCAAATCATCGGGTACCACATCTGACCGCAGTAAATTTATACCACTGAGTCAGGAGGCGATTGAAGAATGTCATTACAAAGGAGCGCTGGATTTGCTTTCGGCTTACTGCTGGATGAATGAAGGCACTCAGATTTTTTCAGGTAAAGGTTTAATCATCGGAGGCAGTCATCAAATCAATACACTCAACAGCCAGTCGAGTTACGGTGATTTGTCGGCAGTGCTGTTACAGAATATGTCCTTCTTCGCTCATCTGTACCGCACGCCTGATTTAGCAATAGCGCTGATGGATGACTGGGAAAAAAAGATAGAACAGCTTGCTCAGACAACGCTGCACGAAAATGTCACCAACATTTCCGGCGTGCCTACATGGACCATGATTCTGATTAAGCGGCTGTTTGAAATTTCAGGAAAGAACAATCTTAAAGACATCTGGCCCGGACTTGAAATTTATATGCACGGCGGGGTAAGTTTTGCTCCATACCGTGAGCAGTTTAAATCGCTCATCCGGTCTTCCGAAGTGAACTACTATGAAACTTATAATGCTTCAGAAGGATTTTTTGGATTTCAGTTTGGCAAAAGAGACGATGACTTACTGTTACACTTGAACAACGGAATCTTCTATGAATTTATTCCTTCATCAGAAATAGGGAAGGAATTTCCTGAAACAGTGATGCTGGATGAAGTGGTGGTGGGCGAAAATTATGCACTCGTTATTTCTACCAACAGCGGTTTATGGCGGTATAAGATTGGTGATACCATCCGCTTTACTTCTTTAAAACCCTATAAGATTAAAGTAACAGGAAGAGTAAAACATTACATCAACGCTTTTGGTGAAGAAGTGATTGCAGAGAATGCAGACTTTGCTGTAACAGAAGCTTCTAAAAAAACCGGTGCGGTTATCAAGGATTATACGGTAGCGCCTGTTTATCTTTCTGTTAACAACAGCGGCTGCCACGAATGGCTGATTGAATTTGAGAAAGAGCCGGCAGATTTAGCAGTTTTTACAAAGGAGTTAGATAAAGCGCTCCGCTCTGTTAATTCGGATTATGATGCCAAGCGCTCAAAAGATATAGCGCTGCGCGAACCAATAGTTCATTCAATGCCCCCCAACACATTTTACAACTGGCTGAAAAATAAAAACAAACTCGGCGGACAGCATAAAGTCCCAAGACTGAGCAACGACCGGTTTTATGTAGATGAAATATTGGGATTAACTAAGGCGGCGTATTAGAAGAATTTATTACGAAAGACAGAATAAACCTAAGCTGTTACAGTTTAAAATATATATAACTACAAAAAGAAAACCCGCCTAAGTGTAACACCCGGCGGATTTTCCCCAAACCAAAAACTAAACACACTATTTTTTCTCAAGTCGCGACACCTGTAGTTTGAGTTCTTCAATTTCTTTCTGCTGATCCTGTATAGCGCCAATCAACACCGGAATCAGTCCGATATAGTTTACTCCTTTGTAATCAATTTGTGAGGTTCTCACATCACCCTCTTTGCCTTCTTCCATTTCTCCCTTCTCTACATAGGTATAAGTAGATTGCTTTACCAGATTCGGGAATACCTTTTCTAATTCCTGTGCAATCAAACCGGTTTGTTCACCTTCGGGCAAGTGCATGTTTGCATATACTCCATCATGACGGTAGAAGTAAGTTTTGGGCTGAAGCTTCATTAAATTCTTTAATGATTCTGACATTGGATTGGTATCCTGTTTCAACTTTTCATCAGAAGTACTGATCAGCATACCTGTGTAACCAAGGTTGCCGCTGAAATAGCCGGCCCAGTCATTAGCTCCTTGTCCCTGCAAACCATAAATTCCATAGTCTGCACCGGTACTGCCTGAAGCATAACCATACACACCGAAGTACGAATTGCTGCCGTTACCCGCAGCGTTTCCATACACACCATAGCCGCCATTGCCAAAAGCGCTGCCGCGAATACCTTCTCCGTTATCGCCGGCGGAAGCTCCATAGATAGCTGCTGTGGCAGAATAAAGTCCGGTCTTCTGAATATTTAATCCATAACCTATTCCTGCTTTCGATGCAGTAATCAATTCAGAGGATGAAATTGTTTTGAGTGTTAAAATGGTATTGGCATTTGAAGGATTGTTGTTTTCAATCTTTGCCATTGACCCTGTATAAGCAACATCGCCATTGAGATGAAACTTTGCTCCCGGGTCACTGATTCCTATACCCATTCTTCCATCGCCGGTTAATGTCAGTATCTCTCCGCTTGCGCCGTAAGCAAACGACATCCGTGCAGAAGAAGTTGTTGAATTTACCATTCCGCCGATTCCCCAATAGTTGGTGGCAGAAGATGCGTTCTGAAAGTTCAGCCGTGCATATCCGGTTGCAGATTCTTCATATAAAGATAAATGGGGTGATGCAGCGCCTGTCGCCGCGTACTGAATTTTTGTTTTTCCGTTAAAGAATCCTGCATATCCTGCTCCTGTAACACCTGCATAAATACCGTTTCCATTTATACTTCCGTCAAATTTTCCTGCATACCCTTTTCCTGTTACAGTAGCATAAACACCGCCGAGAGCTTCAGCGCCGCCGTGAAATCCTCCTGCATATCCCTTTCCGGTTGCAAAAGCATCAACTGAGTTTCCTGTTCCGTTGTTAGTTATATAAACATTTGCAGTACCTGAGCCGGTATTGTCTTTTATAAAATAAGCACCTTCCGACTGTCCGGTTTTCATAGAATAAAGATTATAGCCGATTCCATTGTTGGAAAGATTTAAAACATTGCTCGTGCTGGATGAATTCAGATTCTGAAACTGACCTAATACGGAATTGATGGAGCTATTACCTCCTACATCAAGCAATGCGGACGGATTACTGTTTCCTACTCCCACGTTTCCTCCGTTGAAATTGTAAATGTTTGTACCGGACTGTGTCCATAAAGAAGAGCCGCCGGAACCGCCCGTAGTGTTATCTGCCGCAGGCACCCATGTTGTACCGTTCCATTTCAGCACTTGCCCGCTTACTGCATTAGAGCAATCTACATCAGAAAGGTCATTAAGTTTTATATTACTTGTAGTTCCTGCCATCATTGCAAAGGGTACACTAAGCAGTTGAGTAGCTCCCATGTTTGTATAATTGATTCCTCCATTTATATCCATTTCTACTTTCAGCCACTGATTGCCATTGTTCCATGGAACATTGTTCATAGAGCCTGAAACAACTGTGCCGCCGCCAATCTGCAAAGTGAAAAGACCAAACTGATTAGTTGTTACAGTATGTGCTTCCATATAGTTCGCCACGCCGGTTGCACTGCCGTCAAGTACGGAGATGCGGATACCTATAGTTTTAGAGGTGAGTGCATTACCGCTTCCATCACGCGCTATTGCCTGATAATTGAACTTTTGCGGGACTTGTGCAACTATGGATTGAGTCTGCCACAGTAAAACTGCTGTTAGGCAAATGAAGCTAAGCGCTGCTGTTTGCAACTGCTTTGCTTTTGTTTGAATTGAATTATTCATCATTATGGTGTGTGTTTTTAGTTTACCGGAGATTAATGACTTTGTACGATGACACATTTCCTTTATCATCAGCAACCGTCAGCAGGTAAGTTCCTGCAGGAAAGTTTTTCATCGGTACTGTAATGAGTGTGTTTTCAGCGAAACTGTTTGCTGATTCAAATAAATTTCTTCCAAGCATATCCATTAACCGGACTGTAACAGCAGTAACAGGGGAGGATGCGTGCAGTTTTACAAATAAGTTATCCTGAGTCGGATTTGGATAAACATCCAACTGAAAAAACGAGTTTGTTATTGTAACACCTGAAACAACTAATTTCTCCGGTTGTTGAAATCCTTGTGTAAGAATGTTAGAATTGGTTAAAGTCTGAACAGCAGCTTCACCTACCGTAAAAGAAAGTGAATTGCCATTTGCTACGGAAAAATTACCCGCTGCGCCAACTACCTGCTGGCTAAGCGATTGGCTGTTAGCCTTCGCAGCAAATAAAACAGTAAGAGTAAAGACATAGAATACCTTTCTCATTAAATGACTTGGTGTTTTTTGAAATTCTGCCACTATTACCTGAAAATTCTGAATAGGTTTCAATGAAAAGAAATAAAAAACAAGATTTTTATCACTCAATCCGTCCTCTGCTTTTCTTAACTTTGGCGCGAAATGCTAAAACAAGGATTACATCAGAAATTATTGCAAAAGCTGTCGCCGCAACAGATTCAGTTAATGAAACTGTTACAGATTCCTGCAGCTAATCTTGAAGAACGGATAAAAGAAGAGCTGGAAGCTAACCCTGCACTGGAAGAAGGAGATGATAAAGATGACATCACTATGCAGGAAGAAACTCCTTTAGAGAGTGAAACAACGAATGAAGAACAGGATGCTGAAAAGGACGAAGCAGAAGAAAACAAAGAAGAGAGTGAGATTGATGATGACACCGTTGAAGAAATTTCGGATACTTCTGCAGAAGACGATACCGACTATGCCGACTATTTAGACGAAGAAGAAGTAGCTGATTATAAATTAAGAGGCGACAATTACAATTCTGATGAAGAAAGGCAAGGTATTCCGGTGGCGGTGCAACGCAGCTTTCATGAATATCTTGAACAGCAGACAGGCATGATGAACTTGTCTGAGGAAGAATCAGCGCTTGCTGAATATCTTATCGGCAGCATGGATGATGATGGTTATCTGCGCCGTCCGTTGGATGCAATGGTGGATGATTTAAGTTTTTCTCAGAATATCAAATGTACCGAAGAGCAGCTTGCATCAATCTTGAAGAAGGTTCAACATCTTGATCCTCCGGGAGTGGGTGCGCGCGATTTAAAAGAATGTTTGATGTTACAGTTGTTACGGAAAGAAGAAGAACATCAGACGGAAGTTGACCGGCTTGCCATTCGGGTAATTGAGCATTATTTTGATGAGTTTGTAAAAAAGCACTATGACAAATTGCAGCAACATCTGAATGTAGATGATGAGTTGCTGAAAAAAGTGATTGATGAAATACTGAAGCTGAACCCCAAGCCGGGCAGCGCTTATTCGGGTTCTCATAATCCGGAGACATTCATTATTCCTGATTTTTTTATACAGAATGTTGACGGAAAATTAGAGCTATCCCTTCATGGAATGAATATTCCCGAACTGCGGGTAAGCAATCAGTTTAGAGAAATGCTGCGCGATTACAACAAGAGCAAAACAAAAGATAAGCAGCAGAAGGAAGCGGTAATGTTTATTAAACAGAAAATTGATTCGGCTAAGTGGTTCATTGATGCCATTCAGCAGCGGTACAATACCTTATCAGGTGTGATGAATGCTATTATGAATTATCAGTACGAATACTTTCTGACCGGAGATGAAACCAGATTGAAGCCAATGATTCTGAAAGACATTGCAGACACTGTTCAAATGGACATCAGCACCATTTCACGAGTGGCAAACAGCAAGTATGTACAAACTGAATTTGGCACACTGAAATTAAAATCACTTTTTTCAGAATCGCTCAGTACAGATAGCGGTGAAGAAGTTTCAACTCGCGAAGTGAAAAAGATTCTTTCTGATTTAATTACTCTTGAAGATAAGCGCAAACCATTGGCGGATGAAAAACTTACTGAATTGTTAAGAGAAAAGGGATACAATATTGCCCGCCGTACTGTTGCAAAATACCGTGAGCAATTGAACATTCCGGTTGCGCGGTTAAGAAGAGAATTATAATCTAATCCAATATTTCAGTTATCAGTCTGCATCTATTATCCGTTATGAAATGAAAAAAGTTGCTTATTTCTTTTCTGTATTATTCCATCCTCTGTTACTGCCGACTTATGCGTTTGCCATAATAGTATTTACCAATCCTTATATGTTCGGAAATTATCCGGACGATATGAAATGGATGATAGTGCTGCGTGTGTTTATCAATACATTTATTTTTCCCGGAATCTGTATTCTTCTGTTGAAGCAACTGGGCTATATAAAGTCATTCAACATGGAAGACAAGCAGGAGCGGATTATTCCTTATATCTGTTGCATGACTTTTTATTTCTGGACATTTATGGTTTACCGGAAGAGTGAAGAACCAATAATACTTAACACTGCATTACTTGGGTCTTGTGTTACACTTGCTGCAATTTTTGTAATCAACATCTTTAAAAAGATAAGTATTCATGCTGCAGGAATGGGTTGCTTCATTGGGTTGATGCTTGGCAATACATTATTCTCTACTTACAACATGATTGGAGTTTTTTTACTTACTTGTTTGATGGCAGGATTAGTGGGAACCAGCCGGCTTTTATTGAAAGCACATGAAAATAGAGAAATCTATCTGGGATACTTTGTCGGCTTTATGGCACAAATGATAGCATTCAGGTTTATGTGACCTGCAGAAATTTTGTTAACTCTTTTTGTTAAATAATTCTTTCAACCGTTTGGTATAGGCAAGTTCTTTCATCTTTTCTCTTGCTTCCTGTACAGGAGAGCCGAAATAATTTTTCCCGCCTTCTATAGAGGAGGCAACTCCCGATTGGGCATACACTACGGCTCCTTTTCCAATCACTAAATCTTTATTCACTCCCACTTGTCCCCAAAGGATAACATCATCTTCAATTTTTGTAACACCTGCAATTCCTGTTTGAGCAGCAATTAAAACATTTTTCCCTACAACAGTATCATGACCAATATGTACATGGTTATCGAACTTGCTTCCCTTGCCAATCACTGTATCACCTGATACCCCTTTATCAATGGTACAACCGGCGCCAATCTCCACATCATCTTCAATCACTACTCTTCCGCATGAATGCATTTTATCATAACCGGATGGGAGTTTTTTGTAATAGAAAGCATCGCTGCCGATTACAGCATTGGCATGAATAATCACGCGGTTGCCGATAATGCTATTATCGTAGATGGAAACATTAGAATGAATCAGGCAATCATCTCCGATTTTTACATTGTTGCCGATGAATATGCCCGGCTGTAACACTACTCCTTTCCCGATTGTAGCTGAATCGCTGATTAATTTTTTAGAGGATTCAAAAGGAAGAAAGTGTTTTGTCAGTTTATTGTAACACTGAAACGGGTCATCGCAGATAAGCAGATGTTTACCTGCCGGCGGTTCAATATCTTTATTAATCAGAATAACAGAAGCTGCCGAATTCAACACTTTGTCATAATATTTAGGATGATCCACAAAAGTTAAATCCCCTTTGTTAACTACATGAATTTCGTTGATGCCTGTTATTTCATATTGACTGTCGCCTCTCAGCTTTGCATTGATAAAATCTGTAACAAAAGATAGTTTAACAGGAGCAGGTAATTTCATTTATTAGTTTGGATTTGAAACAAAAGTAATTAATGCAGAAAAGGTTGTACTTATTAATTGAACACACAGCATAGATACATCTGCCGGTAATTTTAATAAATTTATATTCTCATAAGACTCAATTATTGAGAATATCAATACAAATTATACTATTATTGAAGTCAAATTTTTAAAATCTTATTAAAGAATGTTTACCGGTTTAAAAATAGAAAAGAAAATTCTTTTCGTTGCATTAGCGGGCATGGCAGTTCGTTTACTTTTTATCCTTGTTGGAGCAAAGTTTTATTTCAATCGTGCAGATATTTTTGTTGATGGTGATACTCAATGCTGGTCCAGCAGCTTTGAAAATCTGGTGAAACAAGGCACTTACATGATTACCCCCCCCAATCATGAATACGGCTACTTTTCACGCATGCCCGGCTACAGTTTCTTTATGGGTATCTTTTATTTACTGCTTGGTCAGAATTGGGAAGCCGCTTATCCGGTCATTGGATGGTTTCAAACATTGCTTGACTTTTTTGGGATTATATTAATTTACAGAATCGGAGAAAAACTTTTTTCCAATAACTGGGCTGCACTCATTCTCGCATGGCTTTATGCTCTCTATCCCTTTATTATCGTGTGGACTCCGGTTGTTTATTCGGAATATATGAGTGTTTTCTTTCTTCTGCTTTCAGTTTATTTCTTTCTGCATGAAGAAAAAAAATGGGGCTATTCACTCAGTGGATTCTTTCTGGGCTTAGGTGTTTTATTTCGCCCGCAGTTGATATTGCTGGCGCCTGTATTAGCTATTGCCATTCTGATTAGATATAGAAGTCAGGCAAGAAGTGCTCTTACAAAAACATTCCTGTTTACTCTTCTGTTTCTGATAGCTTATGCACCCTGGCCTGTCAGGAATTATGTAAACTATGGCAAACTGATTCTTACTCAGGATTTGCGTGGTATTCCAAACTGGGATATTGATGCACTGGCTTTTATGGAATATATTTATTCGGTAAAAGCAGAATGGGAACCACAATTCTCTCAGATTGTTAAAAATCAGAAGGTAGAATGGCCCCGTACAGCATATTTCTCTGAAGGAGATTCTGCAAAGCTGGCAAGGGTAACCTATCTCTCTCAAAACTGCGGACGCGGTTTCAGCCATTGGAGGGAATATTGGAAAGAAAGTGTTGGTGACGACAACTGTAACAAAGAAATAAAAGAAATTTTTGACGAACTCCGTAAAGAGCAGATTGAAAAAAACTCTTTTCATTTTTGGGTAGTTCTTCCTCTTCAGAACCTGAAAAAAGCAGTCTTTAAATTAACCCTTTATGATACTTCCACTTTAGCCCGCAAAGCGGCTTCATTACTCTTTGTTTACAGAACGCTGTTACTTTTGATAGGGATATTCGGCTGTTACAGTTTATTAAAATCAAACCAGCCCGGTGCATATTTCGGCGGAGTGGCATTGAGTTATTTTCTCATTCTTTATATTACTTTATGTGCAGGTGTGGGTCCACAGTTCAGAAATATAGAAATGCGGTATTTCTTACAAGCTGATATTATAATGCTAATTCCCGCAGCTTTTGTAATTGCCAATATTTACGGGCGTATCGCCGGAAAAAAGGAATAGCGCTATCTTCTGCTTCAGCAAGTGTATTCTAAAAGCTTAGTACCAAAGAGTAGAAGTACAAACTAAAAAGTTTATAGTACAGCATTAGCTACCATCCCAATATCCACGCAAATATCAGCGGTGCAACAATAGTGGCATCGGACTCAACAATAAATTTAGGGGTATTGATATCCAATTTTCCCCAAGTAATTTTTTCATTGGGCACAGCGCCCGAGTAAGAGCCATACGAAGTAGTGGAATCAGAAATCTGGCAGAAGTAACTCCAAAACGGAACATCATGCCACTCCAAATCCTGATACATCATTGGCACAACACAAATCGGAAAATCACCGGCGATACCACCGCCGATTTGGAAAAACCCAACACCCTTTCCTCCTGAATTTTTCTTGTACCAGTCAGCCAGCCAAACCATGTATTCAATACCGCTCTTCATGGTGCTTGCTTTTAACTCATTCTTGATGACATAAGAGGCAAAAATATTTCCCATTGTGCTGTCTTCCCAACCCGGAACTACTATAGGAATATTTTTTTCTGCTGCCGCCAGCATCCAACTGTTTGCAGGGTCTATTTCATAATGTTCTTTAAGTACTCCACTGCGAAGCAGCTTGTACATATACTCATGCGGAAAATATCTTTCACCTTTTGATTCCGCCTCTTTCCAAATCGCATGAATATGTTTTTGAATTCTTCTGAATGCTTCTTCCTCCGGAATACAAGTATCTGTAACACGGTTATAGTGATTCTCTAATAAATTCCACTCATCCTGTGGAGTTAAATCGCGGTAATGCGGCACACGCTTGTAATGTGAGTGCGCCACCAGATTCATAATATCCTCTTCCAGATTAGCGCCGGTACAGGTAATGATTTGAATTTTATCCTGACGAATCATTTCAGCCAGTGATTTTCCTAACTCAGCCGTACTCATGGCACCGGCAAGTGTTACCATCATTTTTCCTCCTGCGTTCAGGTGTGCTTCATAACCTTTAGCGGCATCCACCAATGCAGCAGCATTAAAATGCAGAAAGTGTTTTTCAACAAATTGAGAAATGGGACCTTTCATTTTTAGTATTGAGTTTTATGAAAATAAAAGCCACAGCTTACGATTGTTTTCTTAATCGGAAAGCTGTGGCTGCTATGTTTTGAAAATTAAATCAACCGCATTGCTGCTGCTAAGAAAGTCAGCAGAAAGGGAAGAGTTACCCAAAAGAATCCGGGTAAAAACATCAGAAAACAAACGAATGCTACAGCGGAAATCAATGCAAGTACCCAGTATTTAGCGGTGGAAGGTTTTGAAGTTTCTGTCATGGAATAAAATTTAAGTGTGGCAAATATAAACATAACATGCACAAATAAGTTTTTATGAATTCCATATACGGATAGACTTGCCTTGTATGTATGAAGAACAGAAATGCGGTATATGTAACACTCAGGTTACAGATTATTCACTGCACACTATTCTGAACAGCAGGATGTACCGTTTGTCAAACACCTAAGATTTTTGCTCTCTTGCATATCAGCTAATATTCAATACATTTGCCTTCCAAATTTTTTACCGATAATAGTAATATGAACCGTTTTATTCAGACCATTAAGAACATTTGGAGAATAGAAGATCTCCGTAACCGTATATTAAGTACACTCTTCTTTATACTGATTTACCGGATTGGCTCCTATATAGCCCTACCCGGAATTGATGCCAATGCATTAGGAGCGTTAGAGAGCCAAAGCGGCAAAGGAATCTTCGGACTGGTGGACATTTTTGCCGGCGGGGCGTTTTCCCGTGCTTCGATTTTTGCACTCGGAATCATGCCTTATATCTCGGCATCTATTGTAATTCAATTGATGACAATGGCATTGCCGGCTTTTCAGAAACTGCAAAAAGAAGGAGAAAGCGGCAGGAGAACAATCAATCAATACACTCGCCTGCTAACTATAGTAGTAACTGCTTTACAGGCATCAGGATATGTAGTGTATTTGAAATCACTTGGCGCTGCGATAGTTATTCCACAAGGATTGTTCTGGCTTTCAACAGTGGTAATACTTACTGCAGGAACCATTTTTGTCATGTGGATGGGTGAAAAAATCACGGATAAAGGAATCGGTAATGGTATCTCTCTTTTAATTATGATTGGAATTATAGCCCGTCTGCCATTTGCTTTGGCAGCAGAGTTCCAGTCACGCATGGGGGATGGTGGCAGCGGCGGTCTTATTGCATTTATAGTAGAACTTGCTGCATTACTTGCAGTTATTGTCGTAGTTATCATGCTTGTTCAGGGAACAAGAAAAATCCCGGTACAGTATGCAAAAAGAATTGTGGGCAATAAACAATACGGAGGGGTTCGTCAGTATATTCCGTTAAAAGTAAATCAGGCAGGAGTAATGCCTATCATCTTTGCACAAGCGCTGATGTTTGTTCCTGCAACTATTGCTTCATTTATGCCGAACTCAAGTATGGGACAAAGTACAAGCGCTCTTACAGATTACACGAGTTTCTGGTATAATGTCATTTTTGGTATCCTGATTATTGCTTTCACTTACTTCTATACTGCCATCATCGTTAATCCGATTCAGATGGCTGATGAAATGAAGCGTAACAACGGATTTATTCCCGGGATAAAACCCGGAAAGAAAACAGCTGAGTTCATAGCAGATGTAATGGGAAAAATCACTTTGCCTGGAGCTATATTCCTTGCTATTGTTGCTGCATTACCTGCATTTGCCGGATTGTTTGGAGTAAACAGTCAATTCGCCAGCTTTTATGGAGGAACTTCTTTGCTGATTCAGGTAGCCGTAGTACTGGATACACTTCAGCAGATAGAAAGCCATTTGCTTATGCGTCACTACGATGGGCTGATGAAATCCGGAAGAATTAAAGGCAGAGTTCCTTCAGCGGTTAGTATGTAGGCTGATGTCAGACTTCCGGTTGCCGACTGTAAAAAAATAGTTGATTTCAACACATTGAAATCTGTAATCTGAGAGTATTATGATTTATTACAAGACTGATTCGGAAGTAGAACTTATCCGTCAAAGCTGCATTTTAGTATCTAAAACGCTTGCTGAAGTAGGCAAACATATCAAGCCGGGAGTTACTACTCAATATCTCGACGAAATAGGAGAAACATTTATCCGCGATAACGGAGGAGTTCCTGCATTTAAGGGATACAGAGGTTTTCCCAGTTCGCTTTGTATTTCAGTTAATGAAGTAGTGGTTCATGGCATTCCGTCAGACAGAGTTATTCAGGAGGGGGATATCGTGTCACTCGACTGCGGAGTAGTAATGAACAAATTTTATGGTGATAGCGCTTACACTTTTCCGGTGGGTGAAGTAAAGCCGGAAGTGTTACAGTTGCTGAAGGTCACTATGGAATGTTTAGAACTGGGAGTGGAAAATGCAAAAGCAGGTAACCGGATAGGCGATATCGGATTTGCAGTTCAGGAACATGCAGAGAAAAATAAATATGGTGTTGTTCGTGAGTTAGTTGGTCATGGTGTGGGAAGAAAATTGCATGAAGATCCGGAAGTTCCGAATTATGGAAGAAGAGGCGCCGGACCAAAACTATTACCCGGATTAGTTATTGCCATAGAGCCGATGATAACATTGGGCAAAAGAAATATTACTGAAGCCAATGACGGATGGACCATTTCTACCATAGATAAAAAACAAGCTGCTCACTATGAGCATACAATAGCTGTGCTGAAAGACCGTACAGAGGTTCTAACCACTTTTGAGTTTATAAAAAAAGAATCAGGAATATTAGTGTAATATAAATTTTCTTCTTTCACTTAACTCATTTTTACTGAGTTCAAGAATGTATAAACCATCCGGCAGGTGCGACAGATTGATTTGTTCGGATGCGCCGGTGATTCTTTGTTTCGCAGATTTTCTTCCTGTTACATCAAACACATTTAATTCTCCGCTGAAAAATTTTTTCGGGATGCCCTGTATAAAAAGGATGTGGTTGGAAAGGAAGGATTGAAATGAATTTCCTTTTACCGAAATATCATTGACCCCGCTAACAAAAGAGAATACATCAGAGTTATTTGAACAGCCCCCGTTATCAGTAATCTCAACTGTGAAATTTCCGGTCTCGTGGGCAATATATTCTGAGTGAGTAGCTCCTGAAATTTTATTTCCATTTAATTTCCATTGATAAGTATAACCGGTTGCAGGACATGCAGTCAGCTTAATTTGATTCGCCGTTGAATCAGTTCCTGTTACAGTTGGAACCGGCGGTAGGCACAACGATTTTTGCCCGGCAAGAATGGGCTGGTCGGGTTGAATGTTGTAAGCGTAATCTTTTAGTTTGAATTCATTACCATAAACATCAAGTCTTGCCCATCCATAGTAAACCTTTCCATCAATATTAATTTTTAACCCTAAATATTTATCAATTTGATTTGCTTTCCATAATCCTTTAGAACTGCTTCCACCACCTTGTCCTTGTTTGGGATTGTGCCAATAATATTCAGAGAAGTTTATTAATGTACCTTCTGGCTTCCAAAATGAAATTTTTCCCACTATATCATTTATATTCAGTGGAGAAGGATATTTCATATTATTAGACGCAACGACGGAATTATTTTCATATTTGTCTATAGAAAGATAATGTATTTTTGAATGATGTCCCCACTTTCCTCCACTGTTGGAACTAGATCCCTGTAGATAATAATGCCTAAATCGAAAATCAACATGACCATCGCCGTTTAAATCAAGATTGTAATAAAACGGCTCGCAGCAAGAGTGGGAAATATCAGGAATAATATCAGCATATACTATCTGCGACTCACTTTCTTTTGAGACAAATATTACCGCTGCAAAAGCAGAATAGAATTTAAGTTTTTTCTTCAAAGAGTTGTCCATAATACTTCAATGATGACATTTTCTAAAGTTAAATATTGCTTTCTTGGAAAGACATCCTCCTTCATTCTTAACTTCTATGCTATAGAATCCATCTGCCGATGGAGCATACGATTGATTTGTAGCCCCGGGAATTTCTGTTCCGTCAGGATAATACCATTGATAATTAAATGCGGCACTTGCAATTAAAGTCTCGCCATTTTGAAAAACCATCACAGATATTGGTGAAACATCTATGCTTACTTCAATTTCATTTGAATTAAGAGTACAAGTTGTAGAATCTAATCTAAGGAAGTAAGTGCCGCTTTCACTTGTTTTGTATTCATTATTTGTAGCGCCGGATATATTTCCTCCGATTGAAAAATAATCTCCTATGTTTTTTTCTATCCATTGGTATTTGTAGTTGCCAACTGGACCCAAAAGGGTAACAGTATCGCCGGCGCACACTGACTCCTTAGGTAAGGCGCTGATATAACGGGGAGGTTTAAAGTAATAACAATGGTCAAATGATTTTCTACCTACAGACATACAACCATTAGTATCAATATATGTTACAGAATAGTTACCATTTTTATCTTTAGGAGGCAGATAAAACTGCTCCGTTGCTCCACTTATAGTACTATCATAACATCCGTAAGGGCAAACTCGCAAATTCCATTGATAGTTTGACTGCAATGAACTCCATAATGTATCCAAATGCTGTGTTACAACAGGAGGAGGAGGCAATGGGAAAATAGTAAAATGGAGAATAGCTGAAGAATCATAACATCCATGTAACTGAGGGGAAATGATAACGCGAAAATCTGATGAAGAATCTATAGCGGTTTTATATGAACTATTTGTCGCGCCCGGTATTTTCAAATTATTTTTCTCCCATTGATAAGTAAATCCGGGTTTAGGATAGTTAAATAATAACTGAATAGATTCTTTGCCGCAGTAAATATTTGCACTTGTTGTCCTTATTGATTTATCAATTGAATCGCACTTTAAAAAATTAATTGGTAAAGATTGAATATTACAACCGAAAGTGTCAATGAATATTACATTATTAAATCCTTGAATAGGGTTTGGAAGAATTGTGTCATTTAATCCGGAAACCGGATTTCCATTTAATTTCCATTGGGAGATACCTTCTCCGTGTGCCAAGAGTGTATCTCCTGACTGAGTAATTTCAGGGAGCTGTGGTGTTGAAGTAAGGCACGTTGTTTTGCCAACAACAATCGTTGAATCAGAAATGTTATTGTAAGCAAAATCATGAACAGTAATCGTCTCTCCATTATCAGAGATAGTAATTCTTGCCCATCCATATAATTCTTTTGAATTGAACTGAAATTTTAATCCAAGAAATCCGCTTCCGCCCCACAATGGATTATAGTACCATAAATCTCCTGATCCTGAACCCCAATCCATGCTTGGCTTTATTGTATCTCCGCTTATTAACTTTGCCGGGTAATAAGACTTAGATTGGAAATAATTGCTATTCGGAGCAATAATACTTGGCATAAAAAGATTGGTAGAACTGTATGCACTCCATGATTTTTTAACCTTGAATTCGAAATCACTAACCCCATCCCCATTTAAATCTAAACCGTAACTATTACCTGAGGTTACAATTATATCCGGTTCCACATTGGTATAAATAATCTGCGCTTGTGCAGCAAAAGGTGTTACAGCCACCACTCCTGCCAAAGCAGAATATGCTCTTAGTTTTTCAGCAATAGAGGAGTTGGTTTTCATAATTTACTTGAAAGTATAAAGTTAAGTGTTATTTTGGTTTTACAAATGATAGTTTTAAAGCTCAGGTAATTCACTCATTTAATTTACCTTTGTAAGAAATTACAGCTATGCGAACTGATTCGAATAAACTGACCGAACTGCAACTGGAGCTGCTGAAAAGTTTCAGGCATATCACCAATGAGAAAGAGTTGAATGAAATCAAGTCGCTGTTGAATTTTTATTTCCGCAACAAGTTAGATGAATCGGTTACTCGCGAAGAAAACCGGCGCAGTTATTCCGCCGCCGTTTATGCACAGTGGCTTCGTCAGTCTGAAAAATAACTTTTCTCATTCTCCGGCTTGTGAAAATAGTTCTCGACACCAATTGTTTCATCAGTTGCATCGGTAAAAAATCTCCTTACAGAAAAATATTTGATGCATTTATAAACGAACGATACTCGCTTTGCCTTTCAACCGAAATTATTTTTGAATACGAAGAAAAGTTTGTGCTATTTTGGGGTGAAGAAGTTGCCCATAATCTGCTCGGAACCTTGCTAACAGCCAACAATACTTCTTTCCATTCCATATTTTATAACTTTTCATTAATCAAAACTGATGTTGACGATAACAAATTTGCCGATTGCTATCTTTCAGCAAGTGCGGATGTTCTTGTGTCGAACGACACACAGTTGCTTTCTCTTAACAAATTAGAATTCCCGCGCATAGTGGTTATGACCTTGGAAGAGTTTATGAATTATCTGTAAAGTAACAAATCTAATCTTCCTTCCTCACCTCCATCCTGTTCCTGTACAGCTTCGCATCCACAGCCGCTGCCATTGCATTCAAATCCAGTTCCTGCGACAGAAAAGTATTGATAGCTTCTGTTGCTTCCAGCGGGTTGGCAATCACTTCAGAATAGTTTAGGTGTAACGGGTGTATGAATAATTGCAGTTTCAAGCAGCTTTAGTTATGAAGCTAATGACT
>CAYRJA010000041.1:17059-24140 GCA_964424455.1 uncultured Bifidobacteriaceae bacterium | reverse complement strand
CCTGAGTAAATATAATATGATGAACAGGCAATGTCAAGTAAATTATTGTTTTGTTATGGATGCGGGCGGGGGGTTGGCTCTTTTTCATCTCCGCAGAGCTGCTTCTGTATCTTGTGCGCGTGCGCAGGACTCGGTAGAATCGAAATTGTTTAAAACTTTTTCTGTTTCGTCTGAGCGGGAGTTCACTGTGTGCAACTCTGATAGAACAAAACCGACACCATGGTATCAATTGTTTCTGGATTTCTCATTGCGCCAATATCCTAAAAATTCATGAAATGATTGTATGCTGAGTTCAATTATTAGCAACTTCTTTTTTCACAGCGGCTACCGCTAAGCGCTGTAACACTAAGCAAACTATGGCAATGATTACAAGAAATAACCAGCAGGTAGTCCACACGCCTGTTACACTTAAAAGATAACCGAAAAGAATAGGATTGATAAAACCGCCAAGTCCGCCAATTACTCCAACAATTCCTCCAACCGTACCAATATTCGCCGGGTAATAATCAGAAATATATTTAAACACGGCAGCAGTACCCAGTCCCATCATAATAGCAACTAATAAAACGATGGTGAAGAATATCCATTTGTTTGCCTGAAAATAAATGTGTGTTATTCCTTTAGCCAATAGTTGTCCTTTTGTAATTGTATCACCTTCTTTCACAACTGTTACCTGCCATGAGGTCGCATTCGGGAACAGCAGAAATCCTTCTTCGTCATTATGAATTCCAAATCGTATCACTGTGTGACTTTCCGCCAGATGCTTCGATTGAACCGGGTAATTCATATCCCCCACCACAATTAAGCTGTCTGACGCAAGTGTTACAGTACCTCCTTTTGCAGCCATTATTCCCTGACCTGGCGCTTCAATTTCCATACGGGGCACTAATAATAAAAGTAAAAGAATAATGCAATCTCCAAATACCCAAAGAAGAACCATTCGGGCGCCAAATTTATCAGAAAGCCATCCTCCGAAGATTCTGATTATACCGGCAGGAAAATTAAATGCGGTTACCATAAAGCCCGCCGACACTATTGACAAGGAATACACATTTACATAATAAGGAATTAACCACTGTGCTAATGCTACTATACTTCCGAAAACAAAATAATAATACAAGCCAAAACGCCACACTCTGGTTTCTTTTAACGGTGCGAGGCGTTGTGCCATTGTTTTTACATCAGCAGGTCTTTTGTTTGAAGTTCCTAAGAAAAAAATAACCGCAACAATAATCAGTAACAGCGCATACCATTGCGGCAATGTTCGCCATCCTTCAAAGTTAGAACCGCCCTGAGTGAGTTTGTTGAGAAGTGTGGGAGCAAATAAAGTAGTAAGTGATGCTCCCATGTTTCCTGCACCAAAAATGCCTAACACGGTTCCTTGTTTTTCTTTCGGATACCATAACGATGTGTAAGCAACTCCCGCAGCAAAGCTGCTTCCGGCAATGCCAAAACCAAAACTGTAAATAAGGAAAGAAGTATAGCTATTGGCTTGTGACAATAAGAACATAGGAATGGCAGAAACGATAAGTATAACTGTCATTACCCATCTGCCTCCGAATTTATCGGTTAACATTCCTACCGGAAGACGCAATACGGCTCCTACCAAAACAGGCACACCCAGCAGCCATCCCACCTGAATAGAACTCCATTTAAAAATGCCGTTGTTTACTAAAAAGGTAACTAATACACCATTTATCATCCATGCAGCAAAACACACGGAGAAGGCAAGTGTGTTTAAGAAAAGTATCCGATGTGATTTTATGTTTGACATGGCTTCCATGATTATATTTTGTGTCGTTTATTTTTTTGTTATTCAATTATTATAAATCATACCTGAATATGGGTTCAACATCATTTATTGAAGTAACCTTATTATCTAAGTCTGTTATCATTCCGGTGCAACAATCAAACACCCATGAATGCACTTGCAGATAGCCGCTTTTCCATGCTCTTTGCACAATTCGTGTCTTGCCAAGGTTTCTGCTCTGCTCAATTGTATTGAGTTCCACCAGACGCCTTTCTCTTTGTTCCGTATCTGTAATTCTCTCTAACTCATTTTTGTATTTAAAATAAACTTCTTTAATACTGCGCAACCAGTTGTTTACAAATCCATAGTCTTTGTTTTGCATAGCAGCAGTTACTCCACCGCATCCGTAATGACCACAAACGATAATATGCCTGACATGTAGAATATCTACTGCATAATACAATACACTCAACAAGTTCATATCGGTTTGAATAACCACATTAGCAATGTTGCGGTGAACAAAAATTTCACCCGGTTGTGTCCGTGTTACCTCATTAGCCGGCACACGACTGTCAGAACAGCCAATCCATAAATACTCAGGTGATTGTCCTTGAGAAAGATTGTTAAAATAATCAGCATTCTGCTTTCGCTTTTCTAATGCCCACTGATGATTGTTTAACAGTAATTGTTTGTAGTTTTCATCCATCAGGTTTGTTTTATTGGTTCACTTTACCGGCATTTTAAAATCCATTCTCCCTTCGCTAATACATTTAGCTGAATACCTGACCATGTATTTTCCGTCGGGAACTTTGATACTGTCTTTAGATATCGGATAATAAGTGTTACAGTTGTGAAATACCTGTCCATCTACCTCATACTCGAACTCGATTCCCTGACCGAGACCTGTAACACTGCAATAGCCAATTGTATTCCCCTGAATATATTCCGGGTGTTTTAGCAGGGAAGATTCAATGATATATTGCTTTAGTGTAAAATATGCGGCTATACATAAAATTACAAGAATACAACTGTTGATTACTCTTCTTACATTTTCCTGTAACCTGAATATTCTGATGATATTAAAAATAATACCAACAGCAATAAGACACAACAATACGGTTTTTACAATCTGGCTGGTTAATAGTTGTTCATCGGTTACGATGTTCAGCAGCATTGCTTAATTGTTTTTGGGGCGTTGTAGCGACCATGGCGTTCTGGGAGAACGAACAGCCGTTTTTCTCCAGTTCCACCGAACTTGCTGATAAGGTCGCCACAAATAATTAAGTGGATAAACCAAAAAGTGGATGAGTCGTGAGAATGGTATAAGCGCTATGATGGTGAAGGCGCCAATGATGTGAATTTTTACCGCCCATGGTAATAGAGCTACAGCGGTAATATCCGGTTGAAATTTGAAAATCGAATACAGATATGGAGTAAGCAAAGTGGAAAACCAGGAAGAACCCCAACGGAAATTGTAGGCAATCCACAGCCCAAAAACAGTTTGCGTAATAAGCAGTAGATATATCACTAAATCCATTTTATTGGTTACAGATTTTAGTCGAGGAGTAGTGTATCTTCTTATCATAAGATTGACCAGCCCTATCAGCATACTGATACCAAAAATAAAAGCGGTAATCTCAAGAATCATCAATCTCACCGGCTGACTATTCCATGCCAACACACTATTTGGAAAAAGAAAAGCAATCAGGTGACCAAAAAATAAAAAGAACACACCCCAGTGAAAGGGAACGGAGCCGTAGAACAATCTTCGCCCTTCCAAAAACTGGGAGGAGAGTGATGATACCTGGAAACCCATTCTGGTATAGCGGTAAATTGAACCTGCCAGAAACAAAGCTAAGGCGATGTAAGGTAAAGCAATCAGGAAAAAAGTATTAAGCGCATCCATAATAACAATTTTTATTTTTATTGTTCAATCTTCAATTCGGTTTCTACTATTCCTCCGAAGTCTTTCGGCGCACTGCTGTGAGAGCAACTCCCACAAGCCATACCCTCCATCTGTGCTTCAACAGACTCTGGCTCATCTCTGCCCTCAATCCACGGCTGATATCCGAAATCATTTTTTAAAGCTATCATTAAGGATTGCAGCAAAGACTGGTAAACGGTTCTGTAAACCGGGGAATAATCTATTACTGTCTTTAAGTGCTTTTTATAAACTTCATCTTTCTTCTCAATCTTCTTATCATCAAATTCAGCAATCATTTTTTCAACTGAAGGAATTACCAATCTCAACGCAAGTTCATTTCTTAATTGTTCATCTTTCATTTTAGAAATTAACCGGAGCACATTGGGCAAATGATCTGATAATTCTGTTTCACAATCATTGCCTGCTTCACGGTGCTCCTGGTTTAAATGCACCAGCAATTGTCCTCTTTTATAATCTTCGCCAAAAAGGATAAACCCAATATCAAGAGTGGTGATTGCCTGTACATCAAATGAACGGAGGAAGAGTTCCTGTACTTCTGTAAATGTGGAATGATCAATGAAAGTCAAATAAACATTCATTGCTTCTGCTGCTTCCGGCACGCGGGATAAAAGGTATTTATGTATCTCTTTGACCTTATTCAGGTATGATTTATTATGCGGGTAAATAAAAAATTCCGACAGTAATGCATAATCAACCTTGAGTGGTCCTGTTAAAAAAACCTTTTCTTCTTTTATAGCTGTTTTTGTTTCCATTTACTCTTTATTTTATTCTAAATACCTCTTCTGACCTTACTCTTAAACCCAAATCCGGTTTCTCCTTTGGTGTCTCCGGTGAAGTCAATCATTTCTATTGCCTGTTCTCTGTGTGCGGGAGGTATTACAAATCTTTCTTCAAACTTAGCAAGAGAGGTCAGATTATAAATCCCATCAGCCATTTCAGCCGTTAATCCTGCATCTCTCAGCGCTCCGTTTGCTTTCTCATCACTTACATCTCCAACCGTTACTCTCCTGCGATGAATACGCACAGCCATCATTTTTTTCCACTTGTCTTTTATTACCTCTTCATCTCCCATACTAAATAAACTGGCAATATATTTCAATGGAAAACGCACCTGATCCAAAGTACCCCATAGTTCTTCAGTACTTGTGTCATAAAGCCAGTTTTCGTCCCATTGCTTTGCAATCGGGTTCATTTTTCCTTTACCTTCTTTATTATCAACTTGCTTCACTGTAGCCATTACAGGTAATAACGGTGGTACATAGAACAACATGGGTAATGTGCGGAATTCTGCATGAAGCGGTAATGCCAGCTTCCACTCTTTTACATATTTATAAACGGGAGAAAACTGTGCTGCATGAATTGTCGAATCTGCCACTCCATTTATCTTGGCAGCTCTTATTACCTCTTCATCAAATGGATCAAGTATCATATCCATCTGAGCACCCAGCAAATCATTATCATCTTTATGCACAGTATCTTTAATCTTGTCTGCGTCATACAGAAGTACACCCAAATAGCGAATTCTTCCCACACAGGAATGCATACAGGCAGGAGCCAATCCTGCTTCTATCCTTGGATAGCAAAGGATACATTTTTCTGATTTCCCCGTATGCCAGTTATAATAAGATTTTTTGTAAGGACACGCTGTTACACACATACGCCATCCGCGGCATACCTGCTGATTGATTAAAACAACTCCGTCTTCACCTCTTTTGTAAATTGCTCCTGAAGGGCAGGAAGCTACGCATGCAGGATTTAAACAATGGTTGCAGATACGTGGAAGATAGAAGAAAGCCATTTTTTCCAACTGAAACATAACCTCCTGTTCTTCCGGGCTTAACTTTTGAAGGTTCGGATCATTCCGAGCATAGTCGGGAGTTCCGCTAAGATCGTCATCCCAGTTAGGCCCCATCTTTATATCAATAGGTTTTCCGGTAATCAGGGAAACCGGACGAGCTGTAGGTTGCACATCTCCTTCAGGCGATTCGATTAAGTCAAGATATTTATAAGTAAAGGGTTCGTAGTAATCATCTATTACCGGAAGGTTGGGATTATAGAAAATATTGGTCAACCCTCTACGCTTACCGGTACCTTTCAAAACTACTCTTCCATTCTTCTTTTCCCATCCACCTCTGTATATTTCCTGGTCTTCCCATTTAGTGGGGTATCCGGTACCCGGTTTGGTTTCTACATTATTCCACCACATATATTCTGCCCCCTTGCGATCAGTCCAAATATTCTTACATGCAATGCTACAAGTATGGCAACCGATACATTTGTCCAGATGAAACACCATAGCTATTTGTGAACGAACATCCATATTCTTATTATTTTATAATTAATTTATTTACCATTCCAGTTTTTCCATTTTCTTCACTATCACATGAGAATCCCTTTGTGGCGCAATAGGTCCCCAGTAATTGAAGTGATAAGAAAATTGTCCGTATCCTCCGCTGAGATAATTCGGCTTCAGGTGAATGCGTGTTACACTGTTGTGACCTCCGCCACGGCTGCCACCCCTCAATTGCGACCTCGGAATTCCAATTGTTCTTTCGGGGATATGATACACAATACAACTTCCCGGTGCAATTCTTGAACTCACCACAGCCCTTGTTACATATACACCATGATCATTATGTACTTCTACCCAATCGTTATCTTTAATCCCCAGCATTTCTGCATCTTTCTCACTCAGCCAACAAGGTTCGATTCCACGGGATAGTGTCAGCATACGCAGATTGTCCATATAGGTAGAGTGTATGTGCCACTTGCCGTGAGGAGTAAGATAATTGAGCGCCACCGCTTTCCCTTTCTTCCATGTCTCTCTCAAATCACCATATACTTCAGGACGGGGAGCAGGTTTATAGGTGGGCAGATGTTCCCCGTGAGCTATATACAATTCGTGGTCAAGATAAAAGTGTTGCCTGCCGCTAAGAGTTCTCCACGGAACCAGTCGTTCTACATTATAAGTGTATGCAGAATAAGCTCTGCCGTTATTCATTAAGCCAGACCATACCGGAGATGTATTATATCTTCTCGGTTGCATAGCCAAATCCTTGAATCGAATTCTTACATCTTCATTTCCTTCTGCTAAATCAGCTAATACAAGTCCTGTTTTCTTTTCCATGTTCTTGTATGCCTGAACCGTCAGTTTACCATTAGTAAGAGTGGAAAGTTGTAATATCGCATCGGCTGCCCACTGATCTTCTTGTATAGAAGGAAACTTTTTCCCTTTATAATTTCTTTGATGAAAATGATAAGAAGAATTCATTTCATCGTATTCGTCTTCAATGGTATAATGGTTACCATGAGCGCCCAATCCTTTCTCCCTGATGGCTTCTCCCAGTGTTATGAATTTTTCATACAATTGAGTATAGTCTCTTTCC
>CAYRJA010000041.1:0-17049 GCA_964424455.1 uncultured Bifidobacteriaceae bacterium | reverse complement strand
GTAAACTTAGGCATGGACTTACCCGGAATGGGTTCACATTCTCCTTTAAACCAATCCTTAATTGTCGGTTGAGTGATCTCATCTTTTGAATCATGTTGAAGCGGCACCATCACAATATCTTTTTGCACCTCCGAATAATATTTCTCTGCCATTTCACTGGTAGCTTTTGCTACCTGTTTAAATATATCCCAATCTGTTTTTGATTCCCAAACAGGAGCTATTGCCTGACCTAAAGGATGAATAAACGAATGCATATCCGTACTATTCATATCATCTTTCTCATACCAGGATGCAGCAGGAAGAACGATATCAGAATAAAGCGCTGATGAATCCATCCTGAAATTCAAATCCACTACCAGATCTAACTTGCCAACCGGGGCAATATCATGCCATTTTACATCTTCGGTTTTTTCATCAGAATCTTTTGCAATAATATTTGAATGTGTTCCTAAGTAATGATGCAATGCATATTCTGTTCCCTTCATACTTCCATGAATTGCATTACCTCTCCAGATATACCATACTCTCGGAAAACTTTCTTCTGCTTCCGGATCACTGACAGCAAATTCCAGTTTCCTGGATTTGAGTTGCTCTACAGTATATTTCACTATTTCTTCTTCTGTCTTTGCTCCATTCTCAATGGCTTCCCTTACAACATCAAGTGAATTCTTTTTGAATTGGGGATAAAAAGGCATCCATCCATTTCTTACAGAAGTGAAGATGCTGTCAGCCATATGTTTTTGGCTCCACTCATTTTCAGGAACAGGATTATAATGATAATGGAAACCATCATAACGGTATTGACAAGTATTTATATAATGCCACAAAGGAGCTTGTTGTTGACGGGAAACAGGTACCCAGTCTTTTGCAAAGGTGATAGCGCCCCATGAATCTACCGGTGCCAGCTTTTCCTGTCCAACATAGTGATTCAAGCCGCCTCCATTTTTTCCAACACATCCGCAAAGAGCTAATGCCATTGCTGCGGAACGATAAATTAAATTAGCATGGTACCAGTGATTAGCTCCTGCACCGGTGATGACCATGCATTTCCCTTTTGTTTTCTCTGCAGTCTGTGCCCATTCATGAGCAAACTGTAAAACAGTTTTAGAATCAATACCTGTAAAAAGCTCTTGCCATGCAGGTGTATAAGAAGCATTCTTATCGGTATAATCCTTTGGATATTGTCCTTCTAATCCCCGATCTACACCGTATTGACCCATCAATAAATCATAAATAGTTGTAACCGGAATTTTTCCATTTACCGTATCCAAATATTTAACCGGAACACCTCTCAGAAATTTATTGTCTAATCCATATTCAATAAACTCTGTTTGTACTACTCCGTCATTTTTATTAAGCAGCGAAAGAACAGGGTCAAATTTCTTTTCTGTTTCACTGCATTCCAGTTTCATATTCCATTTGCCTCCGGCTTTTTCATAGCGATGCCCCATACTTCCTTTTGGAACTACCAGTTCACCCGAATTCTGATCTATATTCAAAAACTTCCAATCTCCGTTTTCAATATTTTTCCATTTTTCGATTTCATTTGCCCTAACCATTTTGCCGGGCTTATAATGATCGCCTTCTTTTTCAAGATGCACTAAGAATGGACTGTCGGTATATTGTTTTGTGTATTCAATAAAATAAGGTGTCTGCTTCTGATGATGATATTCTTTCAGGATTACATGAGTAACAGCCATCCATAAAGCATTGTCTGTTCCGGGATGCAGCGCCACCCACTGATCTGCATATTTACATACCTGGCTGAAGTCGGGTGAGAATACAACCGCTTTTGTTCCATTATGTCTCGATTCGGCAAAGAAATGGCAATCAGGTGTACGAGTCATATTAAGACATGCACCCACATCCGCAATCATTTTTGAATTGTACCAGTCAGCGCTTTCACAAACATCAGTTTGTTCACCCCACATTTCAGGAAAATGAGTGGGGAGGTCACAATACCAATCATAAAAACTAAGATTTACACCTCCAAAAAGCTGAAGAAACCTGGCTCCGGATGCATAACTCAACATTGACATGGCAGGGATAGGAGAAAAACCTATTACACGATCGGGTCCATATTTTTTTGCAGTATAAATATTTGATGCAGCAATAATTTCAAGAACTTCATCCCATGTAGCTCTGCGAAATCCTCCTTTTCCTCTTGAGCGCTGATAACGCTTTCTTTTATTCTTATCGTTTTGCAAATTCTCCCATGCTTTCAGGGGGTTGCCTCCGGCTTTTTCCTTTTCTTCTCTAAAAAGATCCAGTAATGATCCGCGAATCAGGGGATACTTTATTCTCAACGGGCTGTATAAATACCATGAATAAGAAATTCCACGCTGGCAACCACGGGGCTCATAGGGCGGCAGGGAACTTTCCAACAAAGGATAATCCAGTTGCTGGGTTTCCCAAACAACGATACCGTCTTTAACATGTATTTGCCAGGAACAACCACCTGTACAGTTTACACCATGTGTACTTCGTACAATTCGATCGTGCTGAAAACGGTTACGGTAAAACTCTTCCCATTGACGGGTTTTCGGCGAAATGATATCTTCAATCCAACTCATAGCAAAAGATTATTTATGATTGATATTTATTTTCTAACTCGATTTAATTTGTCTTTCAAATACTCTGAAATTCACCGGTCTTTGCTTTCTCCTTACCCAGAAAATGGAAAACAAAACCAACAAGCACAACACTCCGACTATTCCGCCGGTAATCATTCGCTTACCTACTTCAGATGTTGGCTGTGTTGTTTTAGCCATGTTGTCCGAATAAACTAAAAATGCGAGAACATCATTTACTTCCTCTGTTGTCAATGGTTTTCCGTCATAAGAATGTTGCATTTGCGGCATTGGCATTGGGTTGGTTCCAAAAAATGCCTTAGCGCCAGCCGGTGTTAACCTTGTAATTACTTGTGTCAGATCTTTTCCAAGGGCGCCGCCACTGACAAAGCCCTTGATGCTTACATTATGACAGGAATTACATGCGGGACCTCCATTGACAAAGCGGATATTTCCAACAAACAAACTTTCACCCCTCTGCCTGCTTCCATCGGATGAAGTAGCAGTATTGTCTGCACTTTGAGCAGAAGTATTTATCAAAGGAATAAAAAGTAATATTATCATTACTGTAACACTTAAGGAGTAAATCATCCTGTTGCGTTCAATAATAAACTTATTTCCCTGTGCTGTTTTGTGTTTTCTCAGTAGTTGCATAACGTTATTTTATTTTCTGAAAAATGACCTGTTACTACTATGAAGATCTATAAGCTGTTCTGTCAATCTGTTATTTATCCTCACTAACACCACTATCATAATAAGCATAATAAGTATCAGACCCAGCAATACAGTATTGGGGAAAGTAAAAAAATCACTCCACTGCCATTTATTAGCGGAAGTTGATTGATTCTCTGTAGCAATATTTGAAACGGATGCTGTTGCTCCCGGAGAAGCGGAAGCTGTTGTTTTTATGTATGCCAAAATATCTTTAATTTTAGCATCATCAAGTGAAGGATGATCTGGCATCATTACCTGATTATATGCCTGAAATACTGAGTCGGCTGTTTTATCCCCGCTTTTAATAAGAGTTTGGGATGACTTAATAAATTTTATCAGCCAGTCTTCGCTTCTTCTTTCTGTAACACCTGCTAAATCCGGTCCGACTAATTTACCTTTGCCGATAGTGTGACAGGCAGCGCAGGTAGATTGAAAAGTAGTTGCTCCATCTTGTGCGAATATGTCAGAACACAAAAAAATACTGAGAAGTAGTACAATAATAATTTTGGGAGAAAATTGCTTCTTCATTTTGAAAATATTAAATGTTTTAAAGAAATTTACAGACCTGACTACTAAAATCACTCTGCCATTTATCATAACTTGAATATTTAATAATAACAACAAATTTACTTGTGCTGTCAGAGTAGAAAATGTCTATAACGACAATAAAGTGTGATTATTGACACATTTTGTGTCTGATGAAATTTATATTTTTCTGTATAAATTCTATCGGATAGAGATGATTATCTACTATGAAATATAACAAACTTCAGAAACTCGCATTTGCTGTTTGCTGAAGCTTTTCCATGTCGAGTATCTTTATTTTCTTCCCTGTTAATTCGATAATACGGGATTCATTGAACTCGGATAAGAAACGTATAGCTGTTTCTCTGATTGTTCCTGCTATTCCTGCAAGTTCATTTCTTTTTAAAACGACATTAAGTGTAGCTCCATCCTCTTCCGTTCCATATACATCAGCTAACAGAAGTATAGATTCTGCAACCCTTTCGCGTACGCTTTTTTGTGTTAAGTGCATGAGTTTTGAATCAGACTCCTTTAAATCTTCTGCCAACAGTTTCATAAACCGAACAGCAAGTTCATAGTTATTTTTAAATAAGGTTAATATGACCTCGTTTTTTAAAAAACAAACATGCACTTCACTTATTGCCGTAGCAGTACAGGTATAGGCTTCTTCACTCACTCTGTACCCTACAATATTGCCTTCTCTTGCAAATCTCAGAATCTGTTCTCTACCTTCTAATCCGAATTTTGAGATTTTTATTTTTCCTTTTGTGATGATATAAAAGCCCGAAGGATATTGCCCTTCTTTAAAGAGAAGTTCTCCGTTGTTTAAAATTAAATGTCCTTTCTTTTTTTGCAGGAAATTAAGTTCCTCTGTATTTAGAATATCAAAAATAGAATGTTCTCTACTTACACAATGTAAACAATCCGTACAGGGTAAATGCTTGTTTAACATAGATTGTCCTTTTATTATTCCGAATGATTACCGTAAAAGTAATAAATACTGTTTATTTATTCATGTTGTATTCAAAAGTAATAAGGAATGAACAGAAATAAGTAATAGACCGATATAGAGAAATTGAATAAACCTCGTGGGAATTAACTCTGCGAGAGAGGAAGGTGACCATAATTTGTTTACCGCTTGACGATGAATTTACCTCTTTCAAAAATTGTACTTGCCGATTTTAGTTGATATAAATACATTCCTTCTTTAAATTCTTTAATATTCAGTTGTAATCTGTTCTGCCCATTGGTTAGATAACCAGAATACACTAAACGCCCATATACATCGCAGATAACAAGCCATCTTTCACTGAGAAGATTTGGGTTAAATGTAAAAGTGATATTTTCACTCGCAGGATTGGGGAAAACAGTAAGATTAGTTATTGCAACCGGCTGTTCTATTCCTGTTGTAACCGTATCACAAGACCATAATCCGTTGTGAAAGTCAGGATTTTTATAAAGACCTAAATTATCATCATCATAACATCTTAATTGATAGGTATCCATATCAAATACTTGTGCTCTTGGAAACAGAAAAATTTCTGAACCAATGTTTTGAATGATTTTGCCGCCATATTCATAAATATTACCTGTTACAGATTTCATATCCCATGCGTTATCAACTAAAATATATGGTAAAGTATAACCATTCAGAATTGTATCGCCTTTTTTGGTGATAACGACTGCAAAAGAATCCTGTACTTGAGTTGTGCTTACATCAACATAAAACGAGTCGCCAACTTGTTTGTTAAAGTCAGCAAGTATTGTCCATCTATTAACTTCTGTATTAAAACAATGTAAGTAAAGACTATCGCTGTATAAGTAATGGTCTTCTCCATTATTGATGCGCTTACATGCTTTTCCACCTACAACCGTGTCATCAACACTTACAAACTTTCTGAAAGTGAAATCAGGAGTCATCCATATATTATGATAATACCATGTTGCCCCTACTGGTGCAAATTCAGGTAAGGACTGAGTAAAACCTGAACTCATAGTGAAAGAACTGACAAGTAAAAGAAAAATGGTTTTCATAAAACTTTGGTTTTTGTGTTACAGAGTGGTTTCTATGTTTGAACTCTCCGTCAATCAAAAGTAAAACAAATAAGATATATGTTCATTAGAAAGATAGTTTAGAAAGTGTTACAGTAAGATAGGTGTTGTAGTATGTAATATCCGTGATCTCCTGAGGAAGAATCACTGAGGATGGATAGAACCTATTCAATATTCAGATTGTAAAAAAGGCTGCCTCAAATTTTATATTTGAAACAGCCTCACATACCAGATTGTCTATTGGTGTTTATCCCCGTGCAGGTAGTGTGTGTTCTCTGGTCTGAACCTCTGCAGGCGGGTATCTTTATGAACGAACTTCGTTCTGAATTGGCGCTTTAGTGATTAAACCGGGACATCCTTTTCTTGATGTACATGAACTCATTGCTATTGAAATACCCGTCAATATGACTACAAAAACCAATAACTTAATATGAAAACTATTGTGTTTCATTGTATGATTTAACTATTTAAGTGTTTTTTTGTAAAAAATTCCAACTTTGTCAAATTGATACGCAAAGATAAAAACAAATGTTTTAAATGAGAGTTCATTTTATTGCCATCGGAGGAAGTGTTATGCACAATCTCGCTTTGGCATTGCATAAAAAAGGTTACACGGTCTCCGGCTCTGATGATGAGATTTTTGAACCTGCCTATTCCCGTTTGAAGTCTGCCGGATTGCTTCCTGAACATATTGGATGGGATGAAAGCAGGATAACGGAAGATATGGATGCTTTAGTATTGGGCATGCACGCCAAACCCGATAATCCTGAATTGCTAAAGGCAAAATCGCTTGGGCTCAAGATTTATTCATTCCCTGAATATATTTATGAACAAAGCAAAGATAAAAAGCGAATAGTGATTGGCGGCAGTCACGGAAAAACAAGTATCACTGCCATGATTCTGCATGTGCTCCGTTACTGTAACAGGGATTTTGATTACATGGTCGGCGCTCAGTTAGAAGGTTTTGATTTAATGGTTCATCTGTCTGAATCTGCGCCTGTCATTATTCTTGAAGGTGATGAATATCCTGATTCCGCTATCAATAAAATACCCAAGTTTCACCTTTATAAACCGGATGTGGCGCTTATCAGCGGCATTGCATGGGATCATATCAATGTGTTCCCGACATTTGATATTTATAAAGAACAGTTCAGAAAGTTTGCTGAATTAATTCCGAATAACGGCGCTTTGGTTTACAATGCTGAAGATGAAAATGTAAATGCTATAGGTAAAGAATTTAAAAACCGAACCCGTTGTATTCCTTATCACACTCCCTCCTACTCTGTTCGTGAAGGAATCTGTTACTTGTCAGTGAATGGAAAAGATATTCCTCTGCAAATTTTTGGCAAACACAATCTTCAGAATCTTGCCGGTGCAAAATTAATTTGTAATGAAGCAGGTGTTACAGATAAAGAATTTTATGAAGCTATTCCTTCTTTTAAGGGTGCGGCAAAACGATTAGAGTTGCTGGGGAAAAATTCTTCTGTTGCGGTATTCAAAGACTTTGCACACTCACCTTCTAAACTGAAAGCAACCATTGCTGCTGTTATAGAGCAATTTCCAAACAGAAAATTAGTTGCTGTAATGGAATTGCACACCTACAGCAGTTTAAACAAAAATTTTTTAGAAGAATATCATGGCTGCATGAGCGCAGCAGATGTAAAAGTGGTTTATTTCAGCACACATGCTCTTGAACTGAAGCGGCTTGAGAAACTGAATGTTGACGATGTAAAAAAATATTTTGGCGACACGGGCATAAATGTTTTCGGTCATAAAGAAGCGTTAAATAATTTTCTTCACGATCAAGAATGGAGAAATGCAAATCTGTTGTTGATGAGCAGCGGTAATTTCGACGGAATGGATTTAAACTCGCTTGTTACATTTGTACTTTCTTCCACACTAAAACCGACCGAATGAATCTGAACTTAACCAAACCAATCGTTTTCATTGATCTGGAAACCACAGGAACCGATTTTGCCAAAGACCGAATTGTAGAAATTGCTGCCATTAAAGTAATGCCTGACGGCGCTGTCACTGAAAAATGTGACAGAGTAAATCCCACCATTCCAATTCCGGCAGCCGCTTCAGCCGTTCACGGTATTTACGACCGTGATATAAAAGACTGTCCAACTTTTAAACAGGTAGCGTCCGCTTACGCAGAGTTACTTAGCGATGCAGACCTTGCAGGCTATAATTCCAACCGTTTTGATTTTCCATTTTTGCTTGAAGAATTTTTACGGGCTGGAATTTCTTTTTCTGTAACAGGAAAGAAATTTGTGGATGTGCAACGCATCTTCCACAACATGGAACGGAGAAACTTAGAAGCTGCCTATAAATTTTATTGTGGTAAGAAATTAGAAGGCGCTCATGGCGCTTTGGCAGATACCCGTGCAACTTTTGAAGTACTAAAAGCCCAACTTGACCGTTACGAAGAACTGAAAAATGATGTCAGCTTTCTTCATGAGTTTACCAAAGATGGTGACTTCATTGACCTTGGACGGAAAATGTACATGGATAACGGCGTGGCTAAATTCAACTTCGGAAAACACAAAGGTATTCCCGTGAAAGATGTATTAAAAAAAGAACCTCAGTATTTTGACTGGATAATGAAAAGTGATTTCCCGCTTGACTTCAAAGAAAAATTGAAAGCAATTAAAGAAGGCGTTTAAATTTACCGCACATATCTAAAAAATATTTCTCGTTGCTGAAAGACTGCCTGGTTATTATTCCAACTTACAATGAAAGCATAAACATCGCACGGATGATTCCTGAAGTGTTTTCTCTTTCACCGGAAGTACATCTGTTAATTATTGATGATAATTCACCCGACAAGACGGCTGATATAGTTAAAGATTTACAGCAACAATATTCAGGGCGGCTTCATCTGTTACAGCGTGAAGGGAAACTTGGATTAGGCACTGCCTACATTATGGGATTTAAATGGTCCTTGGAAAAAAGTTATGAGTATGTATTTGAAATGGATGCAGACTTCTCTCACAATCCGAAAGATTTACTTCGCTTGCACAACTGTGCTGTTACAGAAAAAGCAGATGTCGTAATCGGTTCGCGCTACCGCCGTGGCGGAAATGTAAAAAACTGGCCTGCCGGTAGAGTGATGATGAGTTATTTTGCAAGCGTGTATGTCCGGTTGGTTACATGGATGCCGGTAAAAGATACTACTGCCGGTTTTGTGTGTTACAGCCGCAGGTTTCTGGAAGCGCTGGATATGGATAAGATTAACTTCGTAGGTTATGCCTTTCAGATTGAAATGAAATTTGCCGCATGGACCATGGGATTCCGCATTCGGGAAATTCCAATCACCTTTATTGACCGCGTGGATGGTGAAAGCAAAATGAGTTCAGGAATTTTTAAGGAGGCATTTATGGGTGTACTGAAGATGAAATTACATAGCCTTCATTCGGGATTCAGAAAGAAATAAACCCTTCTTGCATTAGTAAATCCTTTTCGAAATAATATCAATTTATATTTCAGACATCAGAGAACTACATTAAAATTTTTCTGCTTTTATTTATTAATTCTCTCAGTAAAAATTAACAAGAAGCGTTGAGGGTCTTCAATGAGTTATCAAAAATACTATTGATAATTTCAAATTATTTCTATTTTGACCCCTTGAATTGCTTTTTAACTTACTCTAAACTCACTACAAATCTTTATGGCTAACAAACTTTTTACAAAAAAGCCAATAGCAGAGTTGATGCGGGAAAGTGTTGATACCGGCGCCAGCTTGAAACGAACACTTACCGCATGGTCATTGATTGCACTCGGTATTGGTGCAATTATTGGCGCTGGTCTTTTTGTCCGCACAGCTGCAGCAGCGGCGAACAATGCGGGACCTTCTGTTACAATCGGATTTATGGTTGCTGGCTTAGGGTGTGCTTTTGCCGGCTTGTGTTATGCTGAATTCGCCTCTATGATTCCGATCGCGGGAAGCGCTTATACTTACTCTTATGCAACAATGGGTGAACTGATTGCATGGATTATCGGATGGGATTTGGTTCTGGAATATGCACTTGGCGCAGCCACAGTAGGCATTGCATGGAGTGAATACCTTAATAAATTTTTGAATCAGTTTTTTGATATTTCCATTCCTTATCAATGGTATCATTCGCCCTTTGAAGTCTCACCTGAAGGAATTCATGGCATCATGAATATTCCTGCACTTTTTATTATTCTTGTGCTTACTCTTCTGCTCATTAAAGGCACACAGGAGTCGGCGCTAGTTAATGGATTGATTGTAATTACTAAGGTGACTATAGTGATATTATTTATTGCATTAGGTTGGAGTTTTATAAATCCTGCCAACCACCAGCCCTTCATTCCCGAACCACAACTGATTACTGATGCACAAGGTGTTCCTCATCACTTCGGAGGAATTCTGGGAATCCTGGGTGCAGCTGGAGTTGTGTTCTTTGCATTCATTGGTTTTGATGCTGTATCTACTGCTGCACAGGAAGCAGTAAACCCAAAACGGGATATGCCCATTGGTATTCTCGGTTCATTGGTGATTTGCACAGTACTTTATATTCTGTTTGCTTATGTGCTTACCGGTTTGGCAACTACTGAAGATTTTCGTACTGAAGGAAAAGAGGCATCCATTGCCTTCGCTATCCAGACATACATGACGGGTTATGGATGGCTGGCAAAATTTGTCACCGTTGCTATTCTCGCAGGATTTTCATCTGTAATATTGGTGATGCTGCTCGGTCAGTCAAGAGTTTTCTACTCTATGAGCCGCGACGGATTGGTACCTGGAATTTTTTCTGAACTACACCCGAAATTCAGAACTCCCTACAAGTCTAATCTTCTTTTTCTTGTTTTTGTCGGATTGTTTGCCGCTTTTGTTCCCGGCGATATTGTTGGCGACATGACCAGCATAGGAACACTGTTCGCTTTTATTTTGGTATGCGCAGGTGTTTGGATTCTTCGCATAAAGGAACCAAATCTTCCACGCCAGTTCAAAGTCCCTATGGTACCTGTAGTATCAACGCTTGGTATTATTGTATGTGTTGCTATGATATACGGACTCGGTTGGCCCAACTGGATGCGGCTTGGGATATGGTTATTAATCGGAATAGTTATTTATTTCGGTTACAGCAAATCACACAGCAAACTGAATAACAAAAAATAATCTTCAACATACAAAATATCAGTACATCTTCTTTTTGTAAAATAATATAGATGGTTGAAATAGATTTTGCATAAGCTGATGCTGAAGAATATTGAGTAAGTAAAATTCAAGACTTGATAATACTATATTTGTAGATACAATTATTTGATTTACATTTGTACCATGTCCATAATTGAAGAAGAAATACTACAAGACAAGAAATTTACCAGCGAATACGAAAAATTGGTAGTGAACATCTTGTTTACTTCCGGATGGTTATACAATACCAACTCTGCACGACTGAAAAAATTTGGTGTTACTCCTGAGCAATACAATGTATTACGCATCCTGCGTGGCTCCTACCCTAAACCTATGACTTTGGGAGATATAACTTGCCGGATGTTGGATAAATCGAGTAATGCTACACGCTTAGTAGAGAAATTAAGAATAAAAGGGTTATTACACCGCGACTTATGTGCCACCAACCGGCGACAGGTGGACATTATGATTACCCCAAAAGGACTTTCACTGCTGACCGAGATTGATAATGAGGCAGATGAATGGTATAACGGATTGAAATCAGTAACGAAAACTGAAGCCCGTGAACTGAACCGGATATTAGATAAGTTAAGGAGTTAAAAAATTTTTACAAAAATATTTGTATATACAATTATTGTTTTTACCTTTGTCGTATTAAATTGATTTACTCATTCAAAAAATAAACTACATGAACACACTAACAAAGAAGGTTTGGAGCATAGACCCCAACCACAGTGAAATCGTTTTTAAAGTAAAACACCTGATGATAAACACCGTTACCGGACGGTTTAAGGAATTTGAAGGTAAAATTGAAACTGAAGGTGACGACTTTGAAAATGCACGGGTTGAGTTTAATGCTGACATAGCTTCAGTCGAAACCGGTACGGAAGCCCGAGACAATCATCTCAAGAGCAATGATTTTTTCAATGCTGAAAAACATCCTCAATTAAAATTTGTCTCTACCGGATTCAAACGAACGAACGACAATCTCTACGAGCTAAATGGTAATATTACCATTCGGGATACCACACAACCTATTGTATTGAAAGCAGAGTATGGCGGTAAAATGACTGATGGATATGGAAATGAAAAGGCGGGCTTTGAAATTTCAGGACAACTGAAACGCAAAGACTTTGGCTTAAACTGGGATGCTGTAACAGAAGCAGGCGGCGTAGTGGTAAGCAACGATGTACGTTTAAACTTAAATGTACAATTGCAGCTAAATAAATAATTAAATCACTTCCGGCAGATGAATGATGTGTAACAGGCATCCGCCGGATAAAAAGATTACCCTATGAAGAAGAAAGTAGAAACTGTATTATCTCCTCCGGCTCCGCACATGGTCGGTGATGGATTTCGAGTGCATAACTTTTTCCCTAGTGGTTATGGCTTGGGATTAAAGCGAATGAGTCCGTTTTTTCTGATGGATTATAATGCTAAAATAGAGTTCCCATCTTCAGTACATCAGCGCGGTGTAGGAGTTCATCCGCATCGTGGTTTTGAAACTGTAACAATTGCTTATCATGGAAGAATAGCTCATCACGACAGCGCCGGACATAGCGGTGTTATTGGAGAAGGCGAAGTGCAGTGGATGACAGCAGCATCAGGTGTGCTGCATAAAGAGTATCACGAAAAAGAGTTTAGTCGTCGGGGTGGTGCTTTTCAGATGGTACAGTTGTGGGTCAACTTGCCGGCAAAACACAAAATGAGCCCTCCGAAATATCAGTCAATTACACAGGAGGCAATGGGCAAATCTGTTTTGCCGGATGGACTTAGTGAGGTGCGTGTAATTGCCGGCGAATGGAATGGCATTTCTGGTCCTGCTACAACTTTCAGCCCTATGACCGTAGCTAATCTTTATCTCAAGCCGGGAGCAAAGTCTTCATTTCAGTTACCCGCTAACTGGAACACCGGCATCTTAGTTATTGACGGTAAGATAAAAGTAAATGGTGAAGTCGTCACTACCAACCACTTTGTTTTATTCAGAAATGAAGGAACCGATGTAGAGATAGAAACAGATAGTGATGCTGTTGCTTTGTTGCTGAGTGGTGAACCGATTGATGAACCGATTGCAGCTTATGGCCCCTTCTTAATGAATACTCAGGAAGAACTCATGCAGGCTTATGAAGATTTCAATCATGGTAAATTCGGGCAATTAGAGAATTAGTAGTTATCCGTCCAACTATTATTTTTTTCTATCATTTTCTGGTTACGAAGTGATACAGTAAACTACTTGGAGCAGATTTACTCTTAATTTATTCAATCCAAAAGACTGTAATAATCGTCTCTGATAATAAATTTAGTTTTGCCTTAGAATTCTCTCTTGTGTAGCTTGGTGACTTTTCGGTGTTACAGCCGCAAAGTCCTCTTCGATAGACTATGCGGGGACAAAAATATTCTGAAGTAGTAATTTTGAGAAGCTGTTGATTTTTGCACTAACAAAAAACTTGTGCATATCTTCTGCAAAGAATTTGTATTTTATTTTTTTATATCTATATATTTGATTTAACAAAACAAAAAAATTATGAACACAAAAACTTTAATCGCTGCATTGGCAGCAGGAGCAGTAATATTTTTTTTAGGATGGGGTATCTACGGCTTACTCCTTGAATCATTCCTGAAAGAAAATAGCAACCGCTGTATGAACCGTGAACCGGAAGAGATGATTATGTGGGGTATGATTTTATCAAATCTATGTATGGGTTATATGTTAGCAACAATACTTAGCTGGGCTAATGTTAACAATTTTATGTCAGGATTAACCAAAGGAGCACTATTTGGACTCCTTTTATCTATCGGTATGGATCTTCAGTTTTATAGTGTGACTACATTCTTTAAAACCTCTACTGCATTAATAGTTGATGTTGCAGTTTGGATTGTTATGATGGGTATAGCCGGTGGAGTAATTGGATATTTACTTGGCAGAGGAAATAAATCTGAACCAGCATAAATATAAATGAAAAAACTTCTTCTGTTTTTTGGAATTTTTCTTCTAACAATAAATTTCATTTACGCTCAGGAGGACACAATTTATTCTGTTGCATATACAGCAACCGCGTATCGTAATTTTGACTATAATGACAGGGGTACTGGAAATTATTTTTTTATTGACACAACACAGTTGAACAATATATGGGAGATTGGGGCTCCAGGCAAAATACTTTTCAATTCAGCTTATTCATCTCCTTTGGCTTTGGTTACAGACACAATGAACGCTTATCCAATTAACAATACCTCCTCTTTTACTTTTACAATAGCCACAGATGATGCAACAACAATTAGCTTTTGGCATCAAATCAATTCAGATTCTTTAAGTGATGGAGGTGTAGTAGAATTTTCTACAGACGGAGGCGTAACATGGAATAACATTCTCAATTCTTCTTACACCCTGACAAATTTTTATTCAAACTCAAGCAGTATCGCAAGCAACTCAAACAAATCGGGATTTACCGGCACTTCAAGTTGGGTTCAATCAACAATTCAAGGTTATGCCTTGGATTTTGTAAAGTTTAAATTCACATTCACAAGTGACAACTCTAACACGAGCAAAGATGGATGGATGATTGATGACTTTTTTGTGAACTGCATAGGGACTGGAATAGATGAAATTAGAACAGCTTCTCATTTTCATTTTTTTCCAAACCCTACCACTAATATTATTTCCATTCTTTCCGACAACTCAACGCAACTGAAAACTGTTGCCCTAAAAAATAATTTAGGACAAACAATTTTAGAAACGGACAATGCAGTTATTGATTTGTCATTACTCGTTTCTGGAATTTATTTTTACGAACTTACAGACACTAAAGGACTAATAACTACAGGGAAATTCATCAAGAAATAACGTAAAACAATTACTCGATTCGCAGTTCTCACGGAGTCTCCCTTGCATAGCTTAGAACTCTGTGGCTGTAACACCGCAAATTGACACTTTCAAATGAAGCGATATATGATTATCATCTTATCAATCCTTGGACTAATCATAGTTGTTTTGATGATTGGGAAATTGACTCTGACAAACCAATTTAATAAAGAAGTTAAGCAATTGTTTCCCCAATCAAAAAATATCTCTGACAAGATTTTTGATTATGAATCACTTTTGAATTTACCGGAACCAGTTCAACGATACTTTAGGCATGTCATGAAAAACGGACATCCTTACATCAGTTATGTGAGATTAACGCATACCGGACAATTTAAAACTGATCAAGACAAAGATTGGATGAACATTGAAGGTGAGCAATATTTTACAACCGAATCGCCTGGTTTTATTTGGAAAGGCAGCACATCCATGTTTACGGTACGCGACATGTATATTGCTGACACGGGCAGACTTGTCGTCTCGCTCTTTTCTGTTTACAATATTGTCGATGGCAAAGGAGAAAAATACAATCAGGGAGAATTACTGCGATGGCTAGGTGAAAGCGTTTGGTTTCCAACAAATCTTCTGCCTAACAAAAATTTGCAATGGTTACCAATTGATAATTCATCGGCAAAATTACTTTTTAATCATGCCGGCTTGACAATATCGTATATTGTAACTTTTAACGACATTGGAGAAATAACACAGCTTGAAACAAAGCGATACATGGGGGATGAAAATTTGGAAACATGGCTTGGTAAATTATCTGACTATAAAGAAACGAATGGAATTATGATACCAACTTCGATTGAAGGTATTTGGAAATTACAGAAAGGAGATTATAGTTATGCTAAGTTTAAAATAAAAACAATAGAGTATAATAAACCAGAAAAGTTTTAATCTTGAAACAGAGCTATATGCTATATGTAGCTAATAAGCAGTTGGGTAATATGGCAGGTGAAGTGCTACTATTGAGCAGAAGTGCAAGGTTGAATAATAGTAATTATATTCAACATTTGTGATAAATTGCTACCACATCGCCAATCTGTCGGATGTTAGCCGTGATGGATCACGCCTCGAACAAATTAGGACAACTCCACATGAATAGGAACTACCGATTTCAAAATATCAACCGCTCTAGAATAGCAACCTTTGACATCTTTGATCTTGGCTTGCGAAAACATCATATAATTGCAATGCTTGAATTCGATGTTACAGAAAGCAGGGTGAAACTTCGAGAACTTAGAAAGAAAGGAACAATGGTTTCATTTAATGCATGGCTTATAAAAGTTATCGGGAGTGTCCTGAAAAAACATCCAGAAGCAGCAGCATATATCTACAGCAAAAAAAAACTTGTAATCTTCAATGACATCAATGTTTCAATGATAGTAGAAAAGGAAATTAGAGATTCAAAAATTCCAATCCCCCTTGTCATTGAAAAAACAAATGAAAAATCTGCTAATGATATTACTAATGAAATAGAAAATGCTAAAAGTCAGCGATTAAATTCTGATGATATTGTATTAAAAAGAAAATCAATTACATATCAAAAACTATATTACCATCTACCAGGATTTCTTAGAAGACTTTTCTGGATATTATTACTTAAAAATCCAATATTTGCTTACAAGACAATGGGGAATGTAGCTGTAACCTCAATTGGGATGATAGGCAAAATTAATGGTTGGTTTATTCATAAGTCCGTTCATCCAATTTCCTTTGGGATAGGATCAATCCTTAAAAAACCTGTAGTCATTGGTAATGAAATAGTGATCAGAGAGATTTTGAACATGGCAATCTTAGTTGACCATGATGTAATAGATGGTGCACCCATGGTTCGGTTACTGGACGACTTGACAAACTATATAGAAACCGGAAAAGAAATAAATAACACGACCATCTAAAATAACTAAGTTTCAGTTCCTACGGAGGTTTACCTTGCAAAGATTGGAAACTCTGTGGCTGTAACACCGCAATTTATTTGTGTTACACCTGTGACAAATTTCTTCCTTATGTTTATTTTGATTTTTCTATTTTCGCTTGGCATGGCGCGACAAGCTGTTTCGCAAACCTGTTCCGGATATTGGAGAATCTGTTGTGAGGGGTAATACCAATTATAGATCATAAATAGTCTGAAAAGAAGACAGGTAAAATTCATA
>CAYRJA010000040.1:5308-24448 GCA_964424455.1 uncultured Bifidobacteriaceae bacterium | reverse complement strand
GATAAATATTCACTTGCGCTGTTTCAGGATTTATATCTGTTACACCTACATGAATTGTGTCGGGTAACAAGCGAAAGATATTTTTGTTGATGTTGCTCCCAAGGTCAAGCCAACCACCCGCATACAACACTGAATCGTAAACAGCCAGTGCATAAACAACACCCTCTAATTTACTTGAATCTATACTGTGCCATTTCTCCCCGTCCCATCTTGCTATACGGTGGATATTTTCTGTAACACCCACTACGCTTGTAAATAAACCGCCCACATAAAGATTGGTATCTTTCACGGTCATACAATACACCCCTTCTCCGATCCCCTTGTATAATTTATGCCACTTGATACCATCCCACCGGGCGATGTTGTACATCGTGTCATTGTTGATATAATCGAAATCTCCTCCTATGATTAAATCACCTTTATAAACTCCCGCAGAGTGAACATAGCCCGTTCTTACACCAGAGGTTTCTATTGTAATTTCTCCTACCGCGCTCCAACTGGTATCATTCCACATTGCGATGCTGCCGACGGCGAGTTCGGTGTTATCGGGGTTGACTGCCCGGTCGAAGGTGCCGCCCACTACCAGCTTATCGCGCCACACGCACATCGCGTCCACGCTGCTGCAACACGCCTGCGACCAGTAAACCCCTCCGCCTACCGAATCCCATTTTACTCCATCATAACAGGCGATGCGGTTGGCGGTTATCCCATTTACACTCGTGAACTCCCCGCCCGCGTACAGCTTGCCGTGATACACGCACAGGGTGGTAACGGGGGCATCGAAGGTGCCAACTCCTTTTCCACTCTTTCCATTTATACCATCATAGTACCCAACCCTACCATCACCTCCGATAAAAATCTTTCCATGGTATAATGCTAAACTCGTGGCAGTATTGGTATAAGTTGCACCTGGTGGGAGATGAAGTGTGTCGTTGCAAAACCAGTTACTGCCATTCCAGAATACGACACCCCCAACTTTAATAGTGTCTTCCATCGTTTTGAATGTACCGGCAGTCCACAGAACATGATTAATCGTATCGTTAAGAAACGCATTGACTTGTTCATTAATATTACCTGTACCCAACCCTTTTCTTACCGTTTGCCAGTGTTGTTGAGCTTTAACTGTAACACAAGAAAACACCATTAAGCAGCACATAGCTGCTTCTCTTAGTTTTAATCTCATAAATCAAAAACGGTTTTTAATAATTGAACTGCTTATTTGTTTGTGACCGGTTCGCAGAGCTACCCGGTATATCCGTCCACGCCGAGTCACTGCTGCCGTGCCTTGTGCGGGTGCGCAGGACTCGGCGGAATTACTGTAACACTGTTTATTCATCTTTTACAGTTTGATAAATTTGTTAATTACCCATCCGTCTTTTGTTCTTGCTTTCAGCAGGTACATACCGGAGGGCAGGTGGCTTCCGTCCCCGCAAAGTCCTCTGCGAAAAACTGTGCGGAGACAGAAAGGTAAAATTTAATTACTAAAGTTTATAATTCAGGCAAAACTATCAACAAAATAAATTTAATAAGTAATGACAAACAACTTCCAAAAATTCTAATTCATCTATATTTGCGCCTCTAAAAATAATACAGATGCGTAAGATTGAAATGGTTGACCTGAAAGCTCAGTATCAGAAAATCAAAACGGATATTGATAAGGGAATTCAGGATGTGATTGACAACACAGCTTTTATTAACGGCAAACCTGTTCAGGAATTTGCAACCGAACTGGCAAATTATGTCGGCGTAAAGCATGTCATTCCCTGTGCAAATGGTACCGATGCTTTGCAGATTGCAATGATGGCATTGAACCTTCAGCCGGGTGATGAAGTGATTTCTGCATCATTCACCTATTTTGCTACAGTAGAAGTTATTGGTTTGCTGAAACTGACTCCTGTGTTTATAGATGTTGACCCGAAAACATTTACACTGGACTTAGCTCAATTGGAAAAAGCAATCACTCCAAAAACTAAAGCAATAGTGCCTGTGCATCTTTACGGACAGGCATCAAACATGGAACCGATTCTGGAGATAGCTAAGAAGCACAATATTGCGGTGATTGAAGATAATGCACAGGCAATTGGCGGCAGCTATACTTTCAGCAATGGAACAAAAAAGAAAACCGGAAACATGGCAACCATTGCCACCACTTCATTTTTCCCTTCTAAAAATCTCGGAGGATATGGCGATGGCGGAGCTATTTTTACCAATGATGACACACTTGCAGAGAAATTAAAAATGATTGCCAACCATGGTCAGAAAATACGCTACTTCCATGAAACGATTGGCTGTAACAGCCGCCTCGATACCATTCAGGCAGCTATTCTCAGAGTAAAGCTGAAACATTTGGATGAATATTGTGATGCAAGAAGAAAGGTGGCGGATTTTTATGATAAAGCATTTGCGGGCAATCCGATGCTTACTACTCCTTACCGCGCTCCTTATGCTCATCATGTGTTTCACCAATATACTGTAACACTTGCAGATGGAGTTAACCGCGAAGCGCTGATAGAGCATTTGAAAAACAAAGGAATTCCTTCCATGCTTTATTATCCTGTTCCCTGTCACAAACAGAAAGCATTTGAAGAGAAGAGAAAAGTTTTTGGCGGCGAACTGAAAGTAACAGACTGGCTTACTCCGAGAGTGCTTTCATTGCCTATTCATACCGAAATGGATGAAGAACAATTAAGCTATATCACCAACTCGGTTTTGGAGTTTGTTACAGTAAGAGCATAAGTATCAGGTGTTAAATAAAAATTATAAATTATAAGTTATCAATTGTAAATAATGAATTTAGCAGTAATAGGAACCGGATATGTTGGATTAGTAACAGGAACCTGCTTTGCAGAAACAGGAAATGATGTTATCTGTGTGGATGTGAATGAAGAGAAAGTTAAATCGCTCCGTGAAGGTAAACTGCCTATTTATGAACCTGAATTAGATACATTGTTTCATCGCAATGTGGAACGCGGACGGCTGCACTTTACCACTCATCTTGAAGAAGCAGTGAAAGATGCAGACATTCTTTTTCTTGCTCTTCCCACGCCGCCGGGAGAAGATGGAACTGCTGATTTATCATACGTGCTGGGTGTAGCTGAACAGTTAGGAAAAATTATAAAAGGATATAAAATCATTGTGGACAAAAGCACGGTGCCGGTGGGTACTGCTGAAAAAGTCCGCGAGGCAATTGCCCGGAATGCAAAAGTTGAATTTGATGTAGTGTCGAATCCTGAATTTCTCCGCGAAGGAATAGCTGTGGAGGATTTTATGAAACCTGATCGCGTGGTGATTGGTACAGGTAGTGAGAAAGCAAGAAAAATGATGGAGAAACTGTACGATCCTTTTGTCCGTCAGGGTAATCCGATAATTTTTATGGATGAGCGCTCTGCTGAAGTTACCAAGTATGCCGCTAATTCATATTTAGCTGCGAGAATTTCTTTTATGAACGAGATTGCTAACCTCTGCGAATTGGTCGGAGCTAATGTGGATTTAGTCAGAAGAGGTATGGGAAGTGATATGCGTATCGGTAAAAGATTTTTATTTCCCGGAATCGGATATGGCGGCAGTTGTTTCCCTAAAGATGTGCAGGCGCTGGAAAAAACTTCACAGGAATACAACTACGATTTTAAGATTCTGAATTCGGTAATGGAAGTAAATGATATTCAGAAACGCATACTCACCAAAAAAATAAAAGACTATTACAAAGGAAATTTAAAGGGTAAACGGATAGCAGTTTGGGGGCTTGCCTTCAAACCTAACACCGATGACATTCGCGAAGCGCCTTCTCTTTACATCATTCAGGATTTATTAGATGCCGGCGCTGAAATAATTGCTTATGATGCAGAGGCAATACAGAACACCAAAAAAGTCTTTGGAAATAAAATCGAATACGGTAACGATATGTATTCAATACTTAAAGATGCGGATGCGCTGGCTATCCTTACAGAATGGGCAGAGTTCCGCACGCCTGACTTTAATAAAATTGCTTCACTGATGAAGTCAAAAGTAGTTTTCGATGGAAGAAATGTTTACGGACTGGATGAAATGAAAGAAGCAGGATTTTATTACACCAGCATCGGCAGAAAAATCATCCAATAAACGAAAGGATGGGATTAGAACATCATGCCAAACCGGAACTTATGTTCCGTCAGCAATTAGAAAATGCAAGAGAGTATGTCGTTCCGTTTATAGAGGAAAAAACCGGAAGTGTTACAGGAAAAAGAGTTTTGGAAATCGGATCAGGTGAAGGCGGAGTGCTTGCTGCCTTCGCAGAAAAAGGAGCAGACTGTTTAGGAGTAGAACTAAGCGACGGCAGAACACAGCGGGGTAAAGAATATAGCAAAGAGTTTATAGCAAAGTATAAGTTAGAGTTACTCACAGGAAACATATTTGATAAAGATATTCTCCGTCGGCTGCAAAACTCATTTGACATTATTATTCTCAAAGATGTGATCGAGCATTTGCCCAACCAATCCGACTTTCTGAAAGAGATGAAGGCATTGTTAAAAAAGAACGGAGTGGTGTTCTTCGGTTTTCCGCCATGGAGAATGCCTTTCGGAGGACATCAGCAAATTGCAGTGAGCAGAGCAGGGAAGATGCCTTACTACCATATTCTCCCAAGAGGAATTTACCGCTTCATACTTAATAATATTTTAAAAGAGCCGGAAACAACTGTAACAAACCTGATGGAAGTTTATGATACCCGGATTTCAATTAACCGCTTTGAAAAAATTATAAAAGCAAACAACTATAAAATAATCAGACGGCAACTTTATCTGATTAATCCTATTTATAAATACAAGTTTAGATTAAAAGCACGTAAGCAACTTCCGTTACTCCGTTCCATTCCTTACTTCAGAGATTTTATTACTACCTGTTGCTACTACTTAGTAACGCTGAAAGAATCTTAAAACATTTTTCCCGGCAGGCTTTATGTGTGGACGCTATGTGATTTGAAGTTAAAAAACACTATCATTTCAATGATTTCTATCTTCTGCATAAACTCGTTGGTATTCAATATCCGTTTACTGTAACACTTACTACGCTGTGTAATTCTTATGAATACATTTTTTTGCTTGCTCAACACCTTCCATTCGCTTTACGACATTTCCATAATACCAGATCCGATTTCGTCTGCCACGGTTTCGTTCAACAAAATTTTCATCTCTGTCCCTTCGGGCAAGACGAAAACTTAGTTATTGTGCAGTCCAATTCATGCAGGAATTTTATTCTATGGTCGTGTCCCTTTATATTTTACTTCTGGTTCAAGCAAAGTCAGTTGTCGTTCCTGTGCCAGTTGTTTCGGTAACTTCGTCAAATAGTTTGAAATGAAAAGTTCTTTTCCAATTTGGTCAGAAGTTTCGGTTTGGTTACGCATTCCGTAGGTCAAATCCCAAGCAATGATATTTGCAAATGAAAAAAGTTCTCTGATGTATTTACTGTCGTCATAAGTAATGAGCCAGTTATGATTACACTTTTTCATTGTGTCAGCAAAACGAACATGGTCAAAACCTTTGTGAAGGTTTCCGTTCTTTCCGTAGAGTGCAGATTTGGTTGCTGAATAATATGGTGGGTCAAGAAATAGAAAAACATTTTCTCCCTCTTGCTCAATCACTTTTTGAAAATCAAGGTTGGTAATTGTTGCTCCGTTAATTACTTCTCCAAAATGTTTCAGTCGGTAAATACTACTCTCTGTAAATCTTCCATGAAATGCTTGTTCGCTGTAACCACCGCTTTCGCTTGTCCCTGAAAATGTGATACGGTTGAAAATGAAAAATGCTGCTGCTGTTTCTAAGTCGTTGAACTTGGAAATATTTTCAGTTAAAAATCTATGCAACTCTTTTCCGTTAGAAAATTTGTGTCGCCACTCATAAACTTTTTCAATCACAGCATTAACATCGTGCTGACACATTTCCCAAAATTTGAAGAGGGAAAAATGTAAGTCGTTAACCCAAAATTTTCTATTTGGAAACCTCTGCTTGAGATAAATGAAAATAGAACCGCCACCAAGAAACGGCTCACGAAACTCGTCAAACTTCGGAACAAGAGTAGAAATTAAATCTACTGCTCGGCTTTTTCCACCAGGGTATCTTAGCGGGCTTTTAATCATTTCACCTGTCTGATGTTTACTGTAAAGTTATTGCTTTTTGTTTCCGCAAATAAAGTTGTTATCAAACTTTTTTGTGATGCGCTGAAATTGTTTGTGGTGAAAAAGTTTTCAATTTCTTTCACTGACGATTCTGAATTGATTGCGCCTTTGAGTTTTGTTGAAGTCAATTCCAAAATTGGTTTACACTTTATTTTCTTTCCGTTCACTTTCGTGTCGGATAAATTGGAATACAAAATCATTTTCAGCAGTCCGTCTTTGATGTCGCTTTTGCTTGGTAACACAGCGTTTATGCTGTGCTTGCCTTCAATCAGTGACAAAGTTTCTACAAGTTTTATTTCGTCAACTGTGAAAAAATATTGTCCGCCTAAATAATTCGTGATTGTGATTTTTGCTTTCGTGAGAGTTGATAAACTTTCTTTTGGCTGAACTGTAACAAATTCTCTTGACTGCGCTTTCTCCGCTTTCCCTCTTGAAAACTCCATGAACTGCGAAACATCTTTCCCGATTTTATTTTTGAAGTTGTCAAGTCCGCTAAAGCCATGAAGTTTTACGCTTGTGGTTTTTTCAATATCGGTATAAGAAGTTTTTACTTTGTCAATAATGTTGTGAAGATTTGTATTCAACTCGTTCAAGTTCCAATGCAATGCAGAACTGTGATATTGTTCAATCTCTTTAATTTTCTTTAACACATATTTATTATCAAATTGTTGATTGGTGATTTTCTTCTTGGCTTTCTCTGCTTTGTTGTAGTAAGCAAAAATCACAAACACATCAAGCAATGACATCAGCGAAACGGTGTCCCACTGAATAAAATCTCTGTCGCCTGCTGCTCCTTCGTCTTTGACGATTGGAATTACAGTAATTTTTTTGGAAATATTGAGAGTGTTATAAACTCTCTCATACGGATAAGAACGGGTGCGTTTCGGAGAAACCCACTTTGAAATTGCAAAAGAATGTTTCCCGTCATTGATGATACAAGCAGTCGGAACTTTGTTGATGTCAAATGTTCTCGCCTCTATTTTTTGTAAGTCGTCTGCAAGGTGAACTTTATATTTTATGCCTGTAATTTTTCCTGTGATGTTCATTCGTCAAAGGTAAATTTATTCATGTCATTTTCGGTTAGCAGAAATGCTTAATTGGAACGGTTAGCATTGCTTATAACAGCAATCTATCTAAAAACCGTTAGTTGACTTCCGTACCCGCCGAGTTACTCCGCAGTGCTTAGAGCAGGGCGAGAACTCGGCGGCAGAGTTTTAACACAGTTCGTTCATTGATTATTTTTACTGCTGCTGCTTTCACGGTCATGAAGTTAAAGGTAATGAAAACCTGTTATCTTCTTTGCCACCCTGAATGCCGCCGAGTCTTGCTCACGCCGCACAAGACACAGCAGCAGTGACTCGGTGGGTACGGAAGTGTATGTGGTCATGCTAATTTATTTATAGTTAGAGATAATCGTCAGTCAGTCCTTTTTCAATTAACCATTGTTTATATTCCTCAATTGTCTTCCTTGGATTAGGAGATTGTCCATTGAGGCTTACTAATGGTGTTTCTACAACAACGGATTTGTAATATTCCAGAGCTTCCTCTCTTGTTTCAAATTGGTCTGTCCGAAACGGGGGGTAGTCTGGAACATTTCTTCTGGTAATAACTGCCCATTTAGGATGTCCGTTTACAGTAACCTTAGAGATTTCCATAACGAATTTTCTGTCGTCATTAAATAGCATATCGAAAATCAATGGTCTCATTGTTATTTACTATGTTGTCTGTTTGTTGTCGTTTAAAATAGCAGGTAACGTCAATCTGTATAAAAACCGATAGTTGACTCAAAATTAATTTAAAAAATATTACAGCAAAGCATTAGAGAGCTTTTAAGCCGCTCTTAAAAATAAATTTTCAAAACTGTAGAAAACTAAACTAAAAATTTTCATCCGGCATTGGGGCTTAAAATGCGTTTCGGGAGAGTGAAAAATAAGAGCAATCTTCTTCAGGTAAATGAAGAAAATTTTTTTGTCAATCAGAAGGTGTTACAGTAATTCACCGGGTTCTCGTTAGAAACTGTAACAAGTCGGATGGAGCTACTCTTCAATGCCGGGTTCACTGTGTGTAACCCTGTTTGGACAAAAACAATCACGAATAGTGTTACAACAATCACGCAGGGTCTCCTGCGGAAGACCCTGCTGGGACGGAGCACTATGTTTCATTTCGTTCATATTGGTTTGCGGTCACGAAGTGTCTCCCAAAAGTGATACATAATAGCATAAGAAACATTGTCGTCCATTGGCGATTCAATATTGCAACTCAAATACAATTCAAAATTGCCTCGCCAAATACCGAAGTAATTTCTTATCCATTGTCCAAGTCCTCCAAAAGAGTTAAATTTTTCCTCGAACTGCGTCCATGTCATATTGCTTATTTGTATAAGTTCGGATTTTGAATATTGCTTTTCGAGTTTTTTAATTGCTTCGTTAAGAGTCTTTGGCCAATGATGTCGATCATTGGTCTTGTCCATTAGGAGCTTGAAATTATTGCTGATTAATTCCGTGATATCAAAGCTCTTCGTTTCTCTTTTTCCCTTTGAAAGTACGAGTCCGCCGATCATTGTCCTTTCGGCCCGAATTGTCTTGCTGGAAATGTCCTGAATGACGAACTGTACATGAATTTTTTCATTGGCAACATTTTCCCAGCAGGCTATGATGTCGCCCGGATGCAGAGGAGTGGAGGATTCAATTTTTGTCCAGTTTGCAATAATTTCCATTTCGTTTGTCTTAAAATGCCGTCTATCGTCAATCTATCTAAAAACCGTAGTTGACTCAAAATAATTTAAAAAATATCCCGGCCTTCATCAGTCTAAAGACTGTCCATTCTGCTCGGCAAGTTCCAATACCTTTTGATATTCTGCCGGCGAAAGATCGTTGTAAAAGAAATTGATTGGATTTATCTTTTTGCCGTTTCGTATCACTTCATAGTGGCAATGCGGACCGGTTGATTTTCCTGTATTTCCTATATAGCCGATAACATCTCCGCGCTTTACCTGTTGCCCGCGCTTTACTTTTATCTTACTCATGTGTCCATACAAGGTCTGATAGCCATATCCGTGATTGATAACCACATGATTGCCGTAACCATTGTTGGCATAGTCAACAGTTGTTACAGTTCCGTTTCCTGTAGCATAAATAGGCGTGCCGATAGGCGCTGAGAAGTCAATGCCCTCGTGAACTACCGGAACTTTGTAAATCGGGTCAATGCGCACCCCAAAACCGGAAGCAATATGTTTTAGTTTTTTATTGGACACCGGTTGAATGGCAGGAATAGAAGCAAGCAGTTCTTCTTTGCTCTTAATGAGCGTGGCAAGCTGGTCGTAGCTTTTAGATTGTATGTATAGTTTGCTGCGGATTTTATCTAACTTCTTTGCAGTGGAAATCATCAGTTCGCTGTTGTCATAATTTTCTAAATCGGCATAGCGGTTGGTTCCGCCGATTCCCGCTTCGCGCACACTTTCAGGAATGGGGTCTGCCTCAAAAATTACACGGTAAATATTATCATCCCGGTCTTCAAGGTCACTGACCACATCATTCACATCATCTAATTTCTTGTTGAGCAAATCATACTGAATCTGCATTTGTGCTAACTCGCTCTTCAGGTTTTTTTCTTTGGGTGAATCCATGTAAGTATAAGCGAGATAAACGATAATAAATGCAAATACACTCGTTGCAGACAGAAATCCAACTACACGTATCAGTTTTGACCCAAAAGACTCCACCAGCTTTTCGTACCGGAGTGTGTGTGTATTGTAGTAGTATTTAATTTTCTTCACAGATTACTTCTCTGTTTATTTGGCTAAATTTGTCAGCTAAAATTTTCTTGCAAGATAGCAAAAAAGAGGAAATACAACGGCAATATGACTTGGGAATCAAAAAATATCAGAAAAGCGTTCTTAGACTTTTTTAAATCCAAACAACATATCATAGTTCCTTCAGCGCCGATAGTGGTGAAGAATGATCCTACACTGATGTTCACCAATGCAGGAATGAATCAGTTCAAAGATTTTTTTCTTGGCAATCAGCAGCCCAACTCAACGCGGATTGCAGATACTCAAAAATGTTTGCGTGTTTCCGGTAAGCATAATGATTTGGAAGAGGTAGGTATTGACACTTATCACCACACCATGTTCGAGATGCTCGGCAACTGGTCGTTTGGCGATTACTTTAAAAAGGAAGCAATAGAGTGGGCGTGGGAGTTGCTGACAGAAGTTTACCAAATTCCGAAAGAACAGATTTATGTTACAGTTTTTGAAGGGGATGAAAAAGAAAAACTCACCCGAGATGATGAATCATATACTATATGGTCGAAACTGATTGATAAAAACAGAATTATCAACGGGAGCAAGAAAGATAATTTCTGGGAGATGGGCGATACAGGTCCGTGCGGTCCATGCTCCGAAATTCATGTGGACATTCGCCCGGAAGCAGAGAGAAAGAAAACAGATGGAAAATCTTTGGTAAACAGCAGTCATCCCGAAGTAATTGAAATCTGGAATTTAGTTTTCATTCAGTTCAACCGGAAAGCGGATAATTCGCTGGAGCAACTTCCTGCAAAACATGTGGACACAGGAATGGGTTTTGAAAGACTGACAAGGGTGTTACAGGGCAAGAGAAGCAATTACGACACGGATATTTTTACACCGCTGATTCATTACATTGAAAAGCGAAGCGGAATAAAATACGGCTCAAATGAAAAGAGCGACATTGCTATGCGTGTGATGAGCGACCACATCCGTGCTATTAGTTTTGCCATTGCAGACGGACAACTTCCGTCAAATACCGGTGCGGGTTATGTGATAAGAAGAATTTTGAGAAGGGCGGTTCGTTATGCTTACAGCTACCTGAAAATGGAAACACCGTTTATGAACGAACTGGTGGAACTGATGGCAAATGAATTCAGCGAGGTATTCCCTGAACTGAAAGCACAGAAAGATTTTGTACAGAAGGTAATTAAGGAAGAAGAGCAGTCATTCATTTCCACCTTACAATCCGGATTAAAGCTGATTGAAAAAATTAACGGCGACATTGATGGAAAAACTGCATTTGAATTATATGACACTTACGGCTTCCCGTTAGACCTGACTAAGTTAATTGCTTCCGAAAAGAAATGGAAAGTGGACGAGAAAGGTTTTGCAGACGAAATGCAAAAACAAAAAGACCGTTCACGCAAAGCCGCTGTTACAGAAACCGGCGACTGGGTGGAGCTGAAGAAAGCGGATAAGGTGGAGTTTGTTGGCTATGATTTTCTTGAAATAGAAACAGAAGTACTGAAATACCGCGAGCAAAAAATTAAAGACAAAAAAGTGTTTCAGGTGGTTTTGGAAAAAACTCCTTTCTATGCCGAGAGTGGTGGACAAGTAGGGGACAAGGGAATTTTAGATTTTGATGGAGAAAACATTTCTGTTCTGGATACAAAAAAAGAAAATGATTTAATCATTCACTTTGTAAACAAACTTCCAAAAGAGATTGACGGAACTGTAACAGCTAAAGTAGATTCAGGGCTTAGAGGTAAAACTATTTTAAACCACAGCGCCACTCATTTGCTTCATGCTGCATTAAGAAAAGCTTTAGGAACTCATGTGCAACAAAAAGGTTCACTGGTTTCGCCCGATTATCTGCGGTTCGATTTTTCTCACTTTGCCAAAATGACGGAGGAAGAGTTGGATAAAGTTCAGCACATCGTGAATGAAAAAATCCGGGAGGACATACCCCTCGATGAAAAAAGAAATGTGCCGGTGAAAGATGCGATGGCAACAGGCGCTATGGCATTGTTCGGTGAGAAGTATGGTGACTTTGTCCGCGTAATTACTTTCGATAAAAACTATTCCATAGAACTCTGTGGCGGTACGCATGTAAGAAGTACGGGACAAATCGGTTTCTTAATTATCACTGCTGAAACTGCTGTTGCTGCAGGAGTCCGCAGGATAGAAGCCATTACCGGTGAAGCTGCGGAGAGTTTTGTAAAACAGAATTTGCAGACACTTCACAACATCAAAGCACAATTCAATAATCCGAAAGACATTCTTACTTCTGTTACACAACTGAAAGAAGAAAATGAGAAGTTGAAAAAAGAAGTGGAGCAATTTGTGTATGCTCAGATAGCTGATGATAAAGATCGGATAATAAAAGAGGTTAATCAACTGAATGGGTTATCTGTCATCAGCGGTATTGTTAAAGCGCCTTCAATGGATGCGCTGAAGAAATTATGTTACGATACGAAAAATGAAGTGAATAATTTATTTATGGTGGTGGGTGCGGAAGCAGGCGGTAAAGCGATGCTGGCAGTAATGATTGATGAAAAAATTGCAAAAGTGAAAAACCTCGATGCAGGAAAAATCATTAAAGAGATTTCTCAGGAAATAAAAGGTGGTGGCGGCGGGCAACCGCACTTCGCTACCGCAGGCGGAACAAATCCTGAAGGATTGATGAAAGCAATATCTTTGGCAAAAGAGAAAATACAATCGGTTACAGCATGAAAAAGTTAACTCCTGAAAGGTGGATTTATTACGCAAAAGAGCAGTTGGAATATTCAAGAGATTATAGAATGGTTGGAGGAACGAATGCTGCATTAAGTTCGATGCATTTAACTTATGCTTCAAGTAATGCAATAAGAGCGGTGCTCACTCATTACAATATTGAATTCGGAAGAAAATTTTTTCTTCACAAACTCATGCCAGAATTTGAAAAAAATAAAATTAATATTCCTGATAAAGTGAAGGATATGGTTAAGATAGATAAATATGAAAAAATGAGCACGAGGTATTCAACCCCATCTGCAACTAACAAAGAAGTAATTAACTCATACAATAAGGTGAATGATTTGATAAAATGGGCTGAAAAAATTATTCATGATAAAAATGTTTTGTTCAAATAGTTTATGAGCACTATCTCTCACGAAAAATACGAAGCAGTTATCGGACTTGAAGTACATGCGCAGTTGCTTACTGCAAGCAAAGCATTTTCATCCGACTCCACTGAGTTTGGAGTTTCGCCAAATACAAATGTGAGTGTAATTACACTCGGTCATCCGGGAACATTACCTAAACTGAATGAACGGGCAGTGGAGTTTGCCATCAAAATGGGACTTGCCTGCAACTGTAACATCCGCCATGAGAACCAGTTTGCACGGAAAAATTATTTCTATCCTGATTTACCCAAAGGGTATCAAATTACTCAGCATACCACTCCAATCTGTTACAGCGGGTTTTTAATGCTGAAGATGGAAGACTATCAGAAGAAAATCGGTATCACACGAATTCATATAGAAGAAGATGCCGGAAAAAGTCTGCACGATCAGGACCCGTTTTACACTTTGATAGACCTAAACCGCGCCGGTGTTCCGCTGATTGAAATAGTTTCGGAGCCGGACATTCGCACACCTGAAGAATCCTATTCTTATTTATCTGAAATCAGGAAGATAGTCCGCTACTTAGACATCTGCGATGGGAATATGGAAGAAGGGAGTCTGCGCTGCGATGCGAATATTTCCGTTCGCATGAGAGGAGAAAAAGAATTTGGTGCAAAAGTGGAGGTAAAAAACATGAACTCCATCCGCAATGTGAAGCGCGCTTTGGAATACGAAATCGAGCGGCAGATTGATGACTTGGAAAAAGGAGGAAAAATTGCTCAGGACACCCGCAGCTTCGATGCTGTAACAGGAAAAACCTTTTCCATGCGCTCCAAAGAAATGGCAAATGATTACCGCTATTTCCCCGAGCCGGATTTGCCGCCTGTGATTCTTACCGACAGTGACATTGATAACATTCGCAAAGAAATGCCCGAACTGCCTGAGCCGATGAAGCAGCGGTTTATAACAGAAGGACTTTCAGAGTATGATGCAAGTATTTTAACCGAAGAAAAACAAACGGCTTTTTATTTTGAGGAAGTAAGAAAATCTTCCGGCAATATTAAGGCAGCAGCCAATTGGGTGATGGGTCCGGTTCGCTCATACTGTAACGAGAATGCGGTTGAGATAGAAAAATTTCCTCTTTCATCCGTGGTCATTTCGGAGGTAATTAAATTGATTGAAACCGGGCAAATCAATTTCACCATTGCATCGCAACAACTTTTCCCCGAACTGATAAAGAAAGAAGGGAAAATCCCTCCTGCTGATTTAGCAAAACAGATGAACCTGATTCAGCAGTCGGATGAAGGATTGATTTTAAAATACATTGACGAAGCGCTGGCAAAATATCCTGAAAAAGTTCAGGAGTACAAGGCGGGAAAAGCAGGTTTGGCAGGATTATTTATGGGTGAAGTAATGAAACTCTCTAAAGGAAAAGCCGACCCGAAGCTGACAAATAAACTACTTTTGCAAAAACTTAATTCTTGAATCATCTCTAAATGAAGAAATATTCTCTGCTCTTATTGCTCATATACTCAGGTTTTTGTGTGTCTGCACAAAATCAATTTGTTGTAACAGGAAAGTTTAAAGGACTGGCTGCTGGCACTCCGCTTATTCTGGAAAAACTGAATTACAGTTCTATCAAGCAATTAGATACTTCAAATGTTACAGCAGATGGAAGTTTTAATTTAAAAGCAACAGCGAATGAAGATGGCTTGTACCGTGTTCGTCTGAATGATGCCATCAGTATGCTGATGGTGGTTCAGCCCTCAGATACTAAAATTACTTTGGAAACAGACACAGGAAAGATTAAAGAATTTGAATATAGTGTAACAGGATCGTATCTCACGAAGCAGGTGCGTGATATGGTTATCAATTACAATAAGCAAATGGATATGATAAATGATATTGCCTCACAGTTACAGAATCCTGCGCTTTCTGATTCCATGAAACAGCAGATGGAAATGCAGTGGAGTTTTTACAACACGCTGACACAGCAACAAATTCAGTCATTTCTCGATACGGTTTCCAATCCAGTTGTGGCTGCTTTCGGAGCGTTGAGTTTTATAGATGTAAAGAGTAACACTCAGTTTATTACAAAATTAGAAAAACGACTTTTTGATAATTACAAAGATAATTCGCTCGTGCGCGACTTTGTGATGCACGCAGAAGAAATAAAAAAGCAAATGCAGCCGGCAGTTTCTTTTCCGGAGGGAACTACACCGCCTGATATTTCTATGAGTGACACAAGCGGCAAGAAAACGCTTTCTCTTTATTCTCTAAGAGGAAAATATGTGTTGATAGATTTCTGGGCTTCGTGGTGCGGACCATGTCGTGCTGAAAATCCGAATGTGGTGTCTGTCTATAATACTTACAAAGACAAAGGGTTCACCGTGTTCAGCATTTCATTGGATTCAAATAAAGACAAATGGATTGCGGCTATTAAAAAAGATAAACTTTCATGGCAATGGCATGTAAGCCAATTGCAGGGATGGCAGTCACCGATTTGCCAGACCTATAAAATCACTTCTATTCCTTCTAATTTTCTGCTTGATAAGGAAGGAAAAGTAATTGGCGTTAATCTTCGCGGCGAAGCGCTGGGAGACGCATTGAAGCAAATCTTTTCTGAAAAACATTAACAATAACAAATATGAAATTGGTACTTAGTAAACTGCAGGTAGCTGCTGTAACACTTGGATTGTTTATATTCTTTTCCTGTAACTTTAAGCAAGAGGGCTTTCATATAAGTGGCGAGGTAAAAAATATTCCGGATGGAACAAAGCTGTTCTTAGAAGAGATGGCTTATGACAACATTGTAACACTGGATACAACTCAGGCAAATAAAAAAGGATATTTTGAATTTAAAGGTTTTGTGAAGCACGAAGGACTGTACCGCATTCGTTTTGCAGATAATAAATACATTATGCTGGTAATGGATGAAAAGCCGCAGCGTATTAAGATAACAGCCGACACCTCTGTTTTTCTGGATCATCCATACAGCTATAAAGGTTCGCCGCGCTCGCTGCAACTTCAGGATTTGTTAATTGATGTCAGCAACCGATACAAGACGATGCGTGATGTGTTTGCCAGAATAAATGATTCCATAAACCCTGTAAGCGACTCACTCCGCCAGAGCTATGGAAAACAGATTCAGCAACTGTCTAATGATGCAAGAAACTATCTGATTCAATATGTGGATACAGTATCAAGTCCGACGATAGGAATTTTTGCCTGTTACAATTTCCTGAATCCCGAAATGGATATAGAGGAATTTCAAAAATTGTCAGACCGGATTCAGAAAAACTATTCAGAAGTTCCTATGGTGAAATCCTTTGTTGAGAATGTTGCTTCACTGCAAAAACAAATGAATCCCAACGGAAGCCGGATGTATACAAACGGTACGGAGTTGCCTGATATTGAAATGACAGATGCAAACGGAAATATCTTAAAACTTTCTTCACTGCGCGGAAAATATGTGTTGGTGGACTTCTGGGCTTCGTGGTGCGGACCCTGCCGTGCGGAGAATCCGAATATTGTAAAAACCTATAATGAATATAAAGACAAAGGATTTACTGTTTACAGTGTGTCACTTGATACAGATAAAGACAAATGGCTGAAGGCAATACAGAAAGACCAGCTTACCTGGAAATACCATGTGAGTGAACTGAAAGGATGGGAGTCGAAAGTGGTTCAGCAGTTTGGTATTGAAGCTATTCCGGCAAATTATCTAATAGATAAACAGGGAAAAATTATTGCTTCCGATTTACGCGGAGCAGAACTGGATAATATTCTGAAGCAGACGATAAAATAATTCTTCTTTTAAACATTATTGGTGTAAGGAATCATCTCTGTTCTAACACTTTGCTTTGTCATTCCGACGAAGGAGGAATCCACACATTCATCGTGTCATGCTGACAAAGGAAGCATCCTTGTGTCAGTACGATGAGTGTTACTATCTTGACCGCAGGGTTATCCTGCCTTGCAATTAAACCCACGCTCAGGATTAACCCTGCGGGAGAGGGATAAATTGCAGAGACGAGTAGTTATTAAACTGTACATGTGAAAAACTTATAGGATACAGTATAATGGAGTTGAATAATATCCGGGATATGTTGCATATAATTGAACACTGTATTTTATTATCACTCTTTCATAAATCTAATTTACTTTTTTAAATTTTACAACCTATGAGTTCTTTATCAATCCGAACTTTAATATTGAATATTCTTGTTTTGACTGTCATCTGTTGCACATGGACGGCTTTGTATTCGCAGGAAGTTACAATAAACGAGCAACAATGGACAAGTCAGAATCTTAATGTTTCGCAGTTTCAAAATGGTGATCCAATTCCACACGCAAAAACACCTGAAGAGTGGATTAATGCAGGATTTAACGGTAATCCTGCATGGTGTTATTACAACAATGATCCTGCAAATGAAGCAAAATATGGTCGGCTTTATAATTTCTATGCAGTTAATGACAAAAGAGGTTTAGCCCCTAAAGGTTGGCATGTAGCAACCGATAAAGAATGGGCAGATGCTGTTCAGTCATTAGGTGGAGATGCAGTTGCATTACCCAAGTTATGTTATAATAGTGGGTGGACACATAAGGGCAACAATTCTTCCGGATTCAGTGCTAAGCCGGGTGGTTGGTGCAGCTTTAAAAAAAATTTTTATGAATTGAATAGTGCGGCTGTTTGGTGGACTTCAAGTCAATGCGGGGCAAATATTCAAGCTGTTACATATAAAATAAGTAATTCAAATGCCCGTGTTACCTCTGCTTTGGAAAGTAAGTCGTATGGATACTATGTTCGCTGTGTAAAAGGCGAATTAAAAGGTCATGAAGATATTTGTAAATCTGCCCTTATAATTACAAATGATAATCCACTCCCACAGTCAAATAATAATCCTCCTGTATTAGAGAGTTTGATATTTACTGAGTCAACAGTCAAAATAGGTGGTGTAAATTGGGCGTTGGAGAATCTAGATGTTACCACTTTCCGAAATGGGGATGCTATTATGCAAGCTCAAACAGAATCTGAATGGGCAAAAGCTGCCATAGAAAAAAAACCATCTTGGTGTTATGTTTATTTCAATAACGAAAATGGATTGCAAAAAGGTATAATTTACAATTGGTATGCAGTAAATGATTCCCGGGGATTAGCCCCTACCGGATGGGTGTTACCGACTGCTACAAAATGGGAAGCAGCCGTAAAAGCTTTGGGTGGAGATTCACTTGCGGCATTAAAAATAAAAGCATTAACGGGATGGAAGATAAAAGGTACGAACGAAACCAAATTCTCTGCAATGCCAACAGGTTATCTTTCAAGGTTCGGTAAATTAAATTTACAAAATTATGAGACCGGATGGTGGACATCATCATCGGATGAGACAGCTACATCCAATGCCACCGCTTTTAAGATGAGTAACAGATCAATAAGCCGTTCAGAAATTAATAAGGGATACGGTTTTTTAGTACGTTGCATAAAACAGTAGTGTAGCGGTGAATTGTTTTTGTCCGTTATTGGTGTTTTTCATCAACGACCCAAGCAAAATATTTATTCAGCGTAATGTTTAACACACTGTGCAGTTCACATGAAATTTGCAATACATCTTTTCCTTCACCACTGTTTAAAATGAAAATTGAAGTGTATTTTAGCGCACTCAAAAAAAAACAATTATGAATTTTCCTGACAATCTCAAGTACACCAAAGACCATGAATGGGTGCGCATAGAAGGTAATATTGCCTATATTGGTATCACTGACTTTGCACAAAGCGAACTGGGCGACATTGTTTATGTAGATGTATCCACTATAGGTAAAACATTAAAGAAAGAAGATGTTTTTGGAACAGTGGAAGCTGTAAAAACAGTTTCGGATTTATTTCTACCTGTGTCCGGAAAAATTCTGGAGTTGAACCCTGAGCTAAACACACAACCTGAATTAGTTAATCAGGATCCTTATGGAAAAGGATGGATGGTGAAAGTGGAGATGAGTAATACATCGGAAGTTTCATCGCTGCTGGATGTTATAGCTTACAAGCAGGTTACAGGACAATAACATACTTCTGTAATTCAGGTTTGCTTATATCCGTATCCCTTCAATGCAGTTGAAACGATTGGCATATTTTTTACCTGCTGCAATAT
>CAYRJA010000040.1:0-5298 GCA_964424455.1 uncultured Bifidobacteriaceae bacterium | reverse complement strand
GCAGGAATCATCTTATGGATTTCTTTATTGCCGGGGAATGATTTACCTAAATGGTGGTTCTTCGAAAAAATTTATATTGATAAATGGGTACATATTACACTCCATGTTGTTTTTGTTCTCTTGATTTTTGGGGGTGCGTTTCAAATTACTAAAAGCGCTCTTTCATCCGGCGCTCAGTTTTATATCATTCTTATCGCTTCACTTTATGGAGTATTGATTGAGATATTACAGGAAACGCTGACTACCACCCGACATTTTGAATGGGGAGATATTATAGTGGATATAATCGGAGCAGTACTCGGTATAGCCCTTGCCCGTTATTTAATAGTAAAAAAGAAATTTTTCATACGGCATACATAATCTATTTTTGGATGAATGTTTGAACGCAATTTTAAAAGGAATCTCATCAGCTATTAATGGTAAAGAAAGGATTTAATTCTTCTGTTTATTGTCATGCAGAATCCCTGCCGGACAGGAACAAATTCCATAAGCCATTTTTTTCTTTACTATGTAGAATATTCGTATCAGTTGCAACGATAATTTGCATCCAGTTTCTGACTACAGTAGCTTCTTATGCGCAAACTGAAATTCAGGATGCTAATCTTGCACAGTATTATTTCCGGCAGGGAGAATTTGATAAGGCAGTAACACTTTATGAGAAACTGTATAATAAGCATCCCGATAATAATGACTACTACACCGGCTACTACGGCACTTTGATAGGTTTGAAAAATTATGATGAAGCAGTGAAAGTGGCAAAGAAGAAGTTAAAGAAAAATCCTAAAGAACTTATTTATTATATAGACATTGGAAATGCTTACCAAAAAAACGGAGATACAAAATCAGCAAAGACACAGTACGAGTTATGTTTAAAGAATCTGTATTCTGACCAGATGATGCTGAATAAAGTGGCAACGGCATTTATCGCAGATAATAATTACGACTATGCTATTGCTACATACAACCGCGGAAAGAAAATCTTTGGCGACCCTACCTTATATGCCTATGAGTTGGCAGATATTTATAAACGAAAAGGAGATATTCCGAGTGTGATTAGCGCTTACCTCGATATTCTTGAATCGAATCCGGAGCAGCAGGCAGCTACACAAAGTAATCTGCAGAGTCTGATTACCGAACCAAAATACAGCGATGAACTGCGTAAACAGATTTACTTACGACTGCAAAAAAATCCAGACAATGCTTCATTTTCGGAGTTGCTGATATGGTATTTCATCCAGAAAAAAGATTTTGAATCAGCTTTTATACAGGTAAAAGCGCTTGATAAACGAAACAAAGAGGACGGAGGGCGTGTATTTCAGTTTGCACAATCGGCTTTCTCAGAAGGACAATATGATGCGGCTGTAACAGCTTATCAATATTTAGTTGAAGGAAAAGGAAAACAGAGCGGCTATTATCTTCCGGCAAAATCAGGAATCCTGCAAACATTAAAAACGAAAATAACTGTTGCGAATAATTATACACCGCAGGATTTAATGATGCTGAAAAAAAATTATGATTTGTTTATTACAGAGTTTGGTAAAAATGCGCAGACCATTCCCACACTCCGCGATGAAGCTAATCTGGAAGCCCGCTTTCTGCACAACCTTGATTCAGCCATCGCCATCTTAAATGATGTAATGAACATCAATACAGGCGACAGAAAACTGAAAGCATATTGCAAACTCGATTTGGGTGATTACAACCTGATGAATAATGAAATATGGGAAGCCACTCTTCTGTATTCGCAGGTGGATAAGGATTTTAAAGACGATGCACTTGGAGAAGAAGCACGGTTCCGCAATGCAAAACTTTCTTATTACACCGGCGATTTTGAATGGGCGCAGGCACAAATGGATGTGCTGAAGGGTTCTACACAGGAACTGATTTCCAATGATGCTATTGCACTTTCTGTTTTCATCACTGACAACAGCGGATTGGATACTACTTATGCTCCTATGGAAATGTATGCCCGTGCAGATTTATTGATTTACCAGAACAGAAATGGTGAAGCAGTTGCCGCATTAGATTCACTCTCTGCGCTCTATCCTAACAGTTCATTGGATGATGATATTCTTTTTGCAAAAGCAAGAATCTATTTACAAGAGAGAAAATTTGATGATGCTGCAAAAATGTTTCAGCAGGTGGATGATAATTATTCCACTGAATTACTTGCAGATGATGCCACCTTTCAGTTGGCTGAGTTGTATGAGCATCAACTGATGAATAAAGAAAAAGCAATGGAACTATATAAGTCCATACTCATAAAATACCCGGGCAGTGTTTATGTGATTGAAGCCCGTAAGCGGTTCAGAGATTTGAGAGGAGATAATCTGAACTAAGTACAGATTGTATCAGAGAAGAGAATACTTCTCTCTTTCAGAAAAACACCAGCTTAACCAAGCAGAATACTATCTTACTTCTCTTTGTGCAGATTTGTAAATGATAGCTCCGATTATTAGTAAAAGCGTTGTAAGTGTTAATGTAGAAAGTAACATTATCTTAGGTTTGGACAAATGTAATTTGCCCAAACTGTAACAGTTAAGCATGCTTCACTCTATCATTCCACAGTGTTACAGTTGTGTGTACTTTTTGTAATACAATGCAATTATTGCAAAAAAACAAATTGAGTATTACATATTCCAACAGATGCTTGCAAATGATTTACTTGCAAATAACAGTTAATATTGCATTGTGTAAAATTGGTGTTACAGAAAACAAATTGAAATATGGAATACAGAAGATTGGGTAAATCCGGCTTACAGATCAGTGCATTTTCATTCGGCTCATGGCTGACTTTCGGAATGCAGATAAAAGATAATGTAGCTGAAAGCTGCATGAAGCTGGCATACGACAACGGTGTGAATTTCTTTGACAATGCAGAAGGATATGCTGACGGAAAATCAGAGGAGGTGATGGGAAGGGTATTAAAGAAATTCAAATGGCAGCGCAGCAGTTATCTGGTTTCGAGTAAAGTTTATTTTGGCGCCGAAGGAGAGAAGCCGAATCAGAAAGGACTTAACCGCAAACATGTTACAGAAGCATGCAATGCTGCATTGAAAAGACTGAATGTGGATTATCTGGATATGTACTTCTGTCACAGACCGGACAAAAACACACCCACTGAAGAAACAGTTTGGGCAATGCACCAACTATTCCTGCAAGGAAAAATTCTTTATTGGGGAACAAGCGAGTGGAGCGCTCAGCAAATTACTGAAGCATACAATATTGCCGAGTATCATCATTTGCTGCCGCCTTCTATGGAGCAGCCACAGTACAATATGTTTTCACGAGAACGGTTTGAAAAAGAATATGTGCGGCTGTACTCTGTTTACGGAATGGGAACTACCATCTGGTCGCCGCTTGCTTCGGGTTTACTGACAGGAAAGTATAACGACGGGTTTGTTCCTCGTACCCGTATCAGTATGGATAAAATGCAATGGCTGAAGGATAAAACTTTGGTAAAAGAAAAAATTGATAAGACAAAAAAACTTACTGTGTTTTCAAAGAAAATAGGTATTCAGCTTAATCATCTTGCATTGTGCTGGTGTTTAAAAAATCCAAATGTCAGCACAGTTATCCTTGGCGCTTCCAAAGTAGAACAACTCAGAGACAATCTTAATGCTTTGCAATTTATGCCAAAGTTAACGGATGAAGTGTTACAGGAAATTGAAAATATTCTTCAAAACAAACCTAAATTACCTCAGAGTTAGAGAGGATATTAAGTCCGGATGTAATAAGTATTGATTTATCAGACACTTCATTAACTATTCTGAAAACTGAACATAAAACTCCTGTATATTTGCCCGCCACAAAAGATTTATTTATACGATGAAAAAAATTCCAATCCGTCAGGCATTAAGAGAAGCAATGAGTGAAGAAATGCGCCGCGATCCTAATGTGTTTCTTATGGGTGAAGAGGTAGCACAGTATAACGGAGCTTACAAAGTAAGTCAGGGAATGTTGGATGAATTTGGTCCAAACCGTGTGATTGATACACCAATTTCTGAGCTGGGCTTTGCAGGAATAGGAGTGGGAGCTTCTATGAACGGTCTTCGCCCGATTATAGAATTTATGACATGGAATTTTGCTGTACTTGCTTTTGACCAGATTGTAAATGAAGCAGCAAAAATGCTCAGTATGTCCGGCGGGCAAATCGGTTGTCCTATTGTATTTCGCGGACCATCCGGTTCTGCAGGTCAGTTGGGAGCTACACACTCTCAGTCGTTTGAAGCATGGATGTCGCATGTGCCGGGATTGAAAGTAATTTCAGTTTCCAATTCTTATGATGCTAAGGGTTTATTAAAGTCTGCCATCCGTGACAACAATCCGGTTTGCTTTTTTGAATCTGAGGTTTCCTATGGTGATATGGGTGATGTGCCCGAAGAAGAATATACTATTCCAATAGGTGTGGCTGATATTAAACGCAGCGGAAAAGATGTAACCATCGTTTCTTTTAACAAGATGATGAAAGTAGTGTTGGCTGCTGCCGATGAATTAGCTAAAGAAGGAATTGAAGCAGAAGTTATTGACCTGCGCACGATTCGTCCTGTGGATTACAACACTATTGTTAACTCAGTAAAAAAGACTAACCGCCTAGTGTTGGTGGAAGAAACCTGGCCCTTTGCAAATGTATCTACTGAAATTACTTTTCATGTTCAGCGTCATGCGTTTGATTATCTTGATGCGCCGGTTCGTCGTGTTACCACTCTTGATACCTCTATTGCTTATGCCCCTACATTAGTAGATGCCTTCCTCCCTAATCCTGCTAAAGTCATCGAAGCAGTTAAGGGAGTGATGTACAGGTAGAATTGAGCTTGTTGTTTAGATAAGTCACAACCCCAAACATATTTGGTGTTCAGAAAATCGTACCCACCACCCAAGCAAAAGATACCAAAACCCCACCCATGTCCACAACAAAACAATAATTTACTTGACATTGCCTGTTCATAGCATTAGATTTACTCACGCAACAGACAATTTGTGAACGAGCAGTGTTACAGTAGTACCGCCGAGTTCCTCGCACAACTCAATGCAAGTCGGAGGAAACTCTGCGGGGACAGAACAGCATTTTCTTGTCATGCTGACGAAGGAAGCATCTCTTTGTTCAATGATGAGATCCCTCACTGCGTTCGGGATGACAGCTAAAACAGAACAGTCTTCCGTCCCCGCACAGTCTCGCGGAGGACTTTGCGGAAACGAAAACGAAAAATACAGTATCCATCGTACAATTTTTATCATTACCGAAATCAGGGCTTTCGGGTCTAAAATAATTGATAGTCAAACTTTAAGTGGGTATAA
>CAYRJA010000039.1:0-24514 GCA_964424455.1 uncultured Bifidobacteriaceae bacterium | reverse complement strand
CCAAGTTCTGAATCTCAATAATGGTGAGCGGCTCGAAACTTATGTGATAAAGGGTAAACGCGGCTCAGGTATTATCTGCCTGAACGGTCCTGCTGCACGCAAAGTAGTAGTGGGCGACGAGGTGATTGTTATTTCCTATGCACAGATGGAATTTGAAGCAGCAAAAAAATTTACCCCTGCATTAATATTCCCCGATAAAAATAACCAGTTAAAAAAATAGCCGTTGAAAGCAAAATTGTTTTCTGCGTTAAAAGTCATTCTCTTTTTTGTTATTGGTGTGTTTCTTTTTTGGCTGGCATTCCGCGGTCAGAATATCGGTGAGATAAAAAACAAGTTGGAGAATGCTAATTATTACTGGGCGCTTGTTTCTATCCTTTTCGGATTTCTCAGCAACGTAAGCCGATCTGTACGATGGAAAATGCTGATTGAGCCGACAGGTTACAAGGTACGGCTCATCAATACTTTTTCTGCTGTTACAATAGGTTACTTTGCCAATCTTGCCGTTCCACGACTGGGAGAAGTATCCAGATGTGCCATACTGAACCGCTATGAGAAAGTTCCGGTCAGTAATCTGCTCGGTACAGTAGTAGTAGAAAGAATAGTGGATGTACTCACCATGCTGGCGCTTCTTTTTATTACAGTGGTGCTACAATTTGGCTTACTCTCTGATTTTGCTTTAAAAAATTTCATTCATCCTGTTGTTGAAAAATTATCTTCACTTGCAGAGAAAGGATCTGTGTTTTATGTGATAACTGCTGTAAGCATTATTGTTGTGGGTGTCGCTATCCGCTTCCTATACACAAAACTAAAAACCACTCTTTTTTATCAACGGTTTTCAAAAATGATTGCCGGTTTTGGTGAAGGATTACGGACAATCGGCAAGTTAAAAAATCCTGTGATGTTTCTTGTTCATTCAGTCGTTATCTGGATAATGTACGCTCTCTCCACTTATTTTTGTTTTTATGGATTTGATTTTACTTCTCACCTTGGCTTACTGACAGCGCTTACAGTAATGTCATTCGGCGCTTTGGGTTTTGTGGTTCCGGTACAGGGAGGAATTGGCGCTTATCATTTCGTGGTAACACAAACACTAATTGCTTACGGGCTTTCTTATGAAGAGGGTTTAACTTTCGCCACCTTTGCCCATGCTATTCAAACAGTCGCTATTATTATTGCAGGAATATCGCTTTTCTTTTTACTTCCTTTGTTTAACAGAAAAGTAAAAACCAATGAATCATATTGAACTGATTCGGAAAAAGATTGTAACACTGAAACAGTTGGAGCCGCTGCTTCATATTTGGCATCTTCAGTCGCAGAAAATTATTTTCACTAACGGCTGTTTTGATATTATTCATGCAGGGCATATTCACACACTGGCTGCCTGTGCTGACCTCGGAGGGAAATTAATCGTTGCACTGAATACAGATGCCTCTGTCCGCAGAATAAAAAAATCCAATCGTCCGCTTCAGGATGAAAACACACGTGCACTGGTGATGGCATCATTCAGTTTTACCGATGCAGTAATTTTATTTGATGAAGATACGCCGCTTGAATGTATTAAAGCCATTCAGCCGGACATATTAGTGAAGGGAGGCGATTACAAGAAGGAAGAAGTGGTCGGATACAAAGAAATGCAGCAATGGAATGGAGTAGTAGAAATTATTCCATTCATAGAAGGATTCAGTACTACATCCATAGAAGAGAAAATAAAAAAGGGATAATCGCTTATCCCCTTCTTACTATTTGATTTGGTTAGAATCAAAATTTTTCAAACTTCTCTTTAATTTTTACATCACTATCTCCTGTAACATTAAATATGTAATAACCCCTCGGTAATTGTATCATGTCGAAAGACATCATGTTTCTACCTTCCGTAAGCTGAACATTGTTTCGGTAAACTTCCTGTCCGGTAAGGTTGTAAATTGAAATTGTTACATCTTTTGCCGCTGTTGATTTAATGGTAAAGTGCAGAATATTTGTAACAGGATTAGGATATAACTCAGACAACTCCACTTTATCAGAGAATGAAAGTGGTTGAATATCCGAGTAAGTAGAAGTACCATCGTAATCAACCTGTTTTAATCTGTAATATCTCATTCCGGTTTTTCCAGGTTCTTCATCCGTGAAATTATAATCATGAGGAATAGTAGTGGTGCCTGCGCCCGGAACTTCTCCAAACTTATTGAAGTCCAATCTTCCATCTACCAGCATCTCGGTTGCCACTTCTAATTCAAAGTGGTCATTATTAAGCTCAGCGGCAGTATTCCACTTCAGCAATACATCATCATTATTGTCCGTCTTTTCAGCAGTGAAATAAGTCAGCTTAATTGGCAATACATCGCCCTCTCCTGATCCTACTCCATAATCAGAAAAAGAAGTAAGTCCTGCCATTTTAGCGCCTCTGTCTCCAAGATCATTTAACATTGGAGGGAAATAGGTTCCCGGTGCTGTGAAGTTAGACACTGCGCTTCCTGATGGCTTCTTGATAACTATAAAATCATCATTGACCTTACTGTTTGTAGAGCCCAACGGAAAGAGAGAAACAGTGTAGGTGCCGGCTATGGGTTGCTGATTGGCTTCAATCGTCCAATAACCACAGTCTAAAATATTTCTTATTACTTTACTATTCTTGATAATGGTTGTATTAACCGGAATAGTTAAAGCTGAGTTAGTAAATTTAGCAGTAATATCATTGACACCGATAAGCACCTTCAAATCCAATACAGCCAACTGAAAGAAAGTCGGACTACCCACAGGAAATTCATAATTACCTGTTGAATTCACTGCCCTTTTCAAAGTACCCGCGATATATTTATCTCTCGCAAAGCCGGTTATTGCGGCAACAGCTTTGTTTGTCACCTCTACCGAATAATCTCCTGTAAATATTTTTCCTTTACTGAAGGTAAGAACATGTGTTACAGTTAATGTGCCGCCTAATGATACTCCTTGCTGGTTATCAATCACAACATCGAATGCGTTAACCTCAGGTAAATTCTGAATTGTGCTTCCTTTTAATTGAAGCAATCCGCTATTGTTCTCAAATGTTCCATTTGCAACAAGATCACCATAAAGGTCTAAAGTTCCAGTCGAGATAACTTTAACCGTTGCACCGCTTTGAATAGTTAAATTGTGACATTCAGCATTACTGTTAACAGTTGGCTGGTAAGGTGTGCCGGAAGGAATCACTACATCTGTTGTTTTATCAGGAATACCATTACACCAGTTTGCAGCGTCGTTCCAATTGATACTTGAAGTTCCATTCCATTGACCGGGAACTGAAGCGCTAAGAGATACTGTACCGGAAGAAACAGAAGTACTGCATGAGTTGGTAATTACACAATAATATGACCATCCATTCATTCCTGTCTGAGTATTTGAAATAGAAAGCGAATTACTGTTTGCCCCGCTGTAAACTGCACCATTGCCTGACGTTCCGTTTGTAATATTTGAAAATCCTCCGCTGGCGCCTTGTCTTTCTTTCCATTGATAATTCACATCAGAACCCGATACAGATATATTGAATGAGGCAGTTCCACCTCCACAAATTCCTACATCATTCGGCTGAGTTACTATAACAGGAGTTGTGCTGACTGTAACAGATGGTGTATTTGACATCTGCAAAGTACATCCTGTCGAATTAGAGGTTGCCAGTACATTGAATGTGGTTATTCCGGCAGGTAGTGATCCTGTTGGAAGGTTAATGTTTCCGCCTGTGCCCGAAACCGGCGAACCAATAGCAGCGTTGTCTGCATTATTTCTTAATTGATAGCTGACTCCGTTACTGGAAGCAGCCACTTTAATATTAGTTGAATTGCCTGTACAAATTACTGAGAGTACAGCAGTTACTGTTTTGTCTGAAGGTGCAGCAATGATTGAAACCGGAGTAGTATTTGCCGAAGTAGAACAGCCGTGTGCATCTGTAATTGTAACACTGTATGTTCCATTCATTGAGGTTGTTGCACCGGAAATAGTGGCATCTTGTGTAGTGGCGGAAAAAGAATTAGGTCCCGCCCATTTATAGGTCATTGGCTGCATACCACCTGTAGTGTTGGAATACAATTTCAGAGTCCCTCCTTCACAGACAGGATCATAAGAAGGAATTGCATCTAATGCAACGGTGGAAAGCGTACTGCAAGATATATCATCTAATGCGAAGTCGTTTCCGCCTGCTGCAGTTTGCAAATCCACAATAGAAAGTACGGCGGTTGATTTTGAACCTGAGTTCCATGTTCCATAAAAGCGCTTCCAGTTAAATGGTCCTGAATTGGAAGTAGCTCCTTTAGTAAGATTTGCCGTTGTTCCTATCTGAACACCATCCACCGCAAACCGGAGTTGGGCATAAGGGGTTACATTATTCATGCTTATAGCATAAGCAGAAAAGTAATAAACCGTATTGGGAACAATCGTTACTGTCTGTTGCCATACTGTTTTAGGAGTTGCAGATGTGTTACCGTTTACAATCATGAATTTACCATCACCATCCGTATGGTCAAATCCCCAAAAGTTATCATGAAAGTAGTTAGCATCATTGCCAACAGCATACATATCTTCTGGTTGTAAACCATCCTTCGCATCAGTATAATTATATCCACTTGTGAATCCTGTGTTCCCTGAAGAAAAATCACCATTCACTACCAGTTCTATAGCTAAACTGTAAGAAGCAGTGCCTGTACACCCTCCGGAATTAGTAGCTGTTACAGAATAAGTTCCTGCCCTGTCAACGGTAATACTCTGGTTTATTGAACCGGTACTCCATAAATAACTGGAATAGGAAGTAGAAGTCAGTTGTACATTTCCGCCTCCTGTACAATAACTTGGAGTTATACTTACTGTTGGCGGTGAACTTACTGTTACAACAACAGAATTGGCGGATGAACAACCCGTTGATTTAAAAGTTTCTGTTAATGTATAAGTAGTGGTAGCATTCGGTGATGCCGTAGGATTAGCTATGGAGGCGTTGCTTAATCCTGTTGAAGGACTCCAACTGTAGTTACTACTCATAGATGGGTTTTTCCCAATAGTAACTTGCCCACTCCCGCAATATGACTTATCGCTGCCTGCGTTATCCCCTGGTGATGCTTTTATTGTAATAACTACCGAATTAGAAACTGAACATCCTGTTGAAATAACCGTTTCTGTCAAAGTATAGGTGGTAGTAACTGTTGGGGTAGCTGTTGGGTTTGATTTTGTAGAACTGCTTAAGCCGGTTGCCGGACTCCATTTATAACTTCTTCCCGAAGTTGAGGCGGCTCCAAGTGTAACAAGTGTACCACTACAAACCGATTGATCATCTCCTGAATTATCTTCTATTGAAGATCCAATAGTGATTGAAGAGCTACTGGTATTAGTTCCTCCATGTCCGGTAACAGAAACTTTTCCGGTGGTAGCTCCGGTTGGTACAGTAACAGTAATAGAAGTTGAAGAATTGATAGTGAAAGTGGGTGCATTTTCTCCATTTATGGAAACAGAGGTTACGCCGGCTAAACCGGTACCTGTAACAGTAAACGTACCTCCTACGCAAGCACTTGCTGAAATATTACTGATAACAGGAGCTATAGCCATTGTTATCTCACGCATTGCTCCGTTCGTAGCACAACTGGAGTTTTTACTATTGATAACATAGATGGTTGTAGCAGTTGTAGAAAATGTCAGTGGTGTTGTTCCTTTGTTTATCACCGTTCCTCCTGTATTAGAAGTTCTTATGGTGATATAATCGGTGGTATTTGAAGAGCTTATTGTATAGATGCTGTTGCTTGATATACCGTTTATTTTCACATAGGATTTTGCATTCTGATCCCATGTCTGGGTTTCTCCGGTATTTTTGGCATTCTGAGGAGAATCATTACCAATGGTGTTGCTGGTACATTGCGCCTGAACATCCTTTAATAATGCTCCATTAAGGAGAATGACACTTGCGATAAAGAATACACTACAGACATACTTTAATCTGAGTATTGAAAAAGCTAACATAAAAGTGTTTTTAGTGTCCGTTATTACATTCTTAATTCTAAAATGTTACATCTATTATATAATTATAAACTTGAGAACAGAATAAATTATCTGGCGCTGATGAAATACAAAAAAGGGAGTTAAATAAAAAAGCCCAACTGTAACAGAAGGGCTTTTAGAAAAACTTATATCAAGAATTTATCTGTTAGATGATTGTACGACAGATGTATTATCAATAAATCTTATATCACTATATGATACGGTTCCATCCATATCAGTCTGTTTAACGCGATAATAAGACACACCTGCAAGCGGCTGAGAATCACGGAAAGTGAACTCCTGCATATTATTTTTCTCTTTTCCTTCTTTCATTTCTCCGATATTATCAAAATGTACAGCATCCGGACTGCGCTGTAACACCAACGACGGTAAATTCATTTCTGCATCGGTTCTCCATGTAACATCAGTATGTTGATGATTAATCAATGAAACATTCAGAAAACTTTTTGAAAGAAGAATAGAAACATCGCTAAACGCAACTGCAAAATCACCGAATGAGTTAACATTGGATCGGGCAGCCGTTACTACTCCCTGATTGACTGATTGCGTTTTCATAGAATGTTTACCTGAGAAATTCCATTTGAAGGATTTATCCTTTCTGCTCATCACTGCATAGCATCCCACTGCAGGAGCTGAATTGGTTTGTCCTTTCGATGAAAGTTTTACAGAGTATGAACCGGATGTCATATCCCCGTTTGGAGTCAATGTCCAGTATCCGTTATTCAGAAAATTACTTACCAATGATCCGTTTAATCTGGTTCCGGCAGTAATTGCAGAATTACTTTGTTTTTCTGAATTAAATTTTGCGAGCAATGAGTTGAATCCGCCTGTTCCATTCAGATTAACTGTAATAGCTTCCATATTGGATCTTGTACCAACAGGAAATTCATAAGTGCTTTTGCCATTAACCATTCTCCTCAGATTTCCCGCTACATAAGATGAAGATGAAAATTCCTTAATTGCTTTCGGTGAATTATCCCGCATTACCACTTCGAAATCACCTGTTACAATTATTCCATTGATAAGTTGAAGTGACGAATTAATACTTGCATTTTTATTCAGTACTACTTCGCCTTCGCAATTAATGGTGAGATTTGCCAGTGTACTGTTGTTTTCCGTCAACTCCTCTCCTGTTGTACACGGTGCAAGGTAGTTCAAATCATATCTGCCTGAGAAGACAGGAGCAAATGCAAGTGTGCCGTTTGCTCGGTTGATTACTGCCTCGTTTGCGATATTAAACACGCTCTTTATAGAATTATTATCTGACAGTTGGATAGTTCCATTCTCGATGTTTAATTTCTTTGTTACAGTGATTTCACCACAAAGTGTAACAGTTGAAGGGTTGTTAACCGTAAGCGTTTGCAATTTCCAGTTACCGGTAAGCGTTTGAGCAGCGCTTCCGCTAATCATCATTTCACTTTTTCCCTTCACTTCTATTCGTGCTGAAGAATTATCAATGAAAACATCACCACTGAAATAGCTTGTTCCTTTAAATGCAAACGCCTTTATTTGTTTACCTGTTGACAATATTTTCATATTTCCTTTCACTGTAAAGTTATCAGGAGCAGAGGCATCAGAAGTTTGATTCTTACAATTCCATGTAAAATCTGCAAACGACTGATTCAGTCCATGAGGTTCTTTATTTTCCATTCCGGTTATCATACAGGTTGAACCCTTCTTCCATTCTGCAGCAGGAATAGCATTTTTGCGACTTCCGTTACATTCATAAACGAACTGTGCGCCTTCATTAAAAGTCCAGGCAGAAGCATTATCTTCCATTTGACCTTTCAAAACAAATGTTCCACCAATACCGAGTACTGTTCCTTTACGAATGGTAAGCAAACTCTTGTCATCAACAGTAAGCGTACAGGACGAAGGAAGATACAAACCATCTATAGCTGTTTCCGTTGACAGAGTTTCCGAAAGGTTACTGCCATTGAAAACAAAAATGCGACCTGCGTTTTCCGCAGCAGTGCATTTAATGCCTCCGGCTTTCTCGTAAATAAGATAAGTGAAAATTCCTTTTACATTTCCCTCATCGGTAAAAGAGTTGGTCAGGTTGCCGTTGTAAATCATTTCCCATCCGTTAAGTGAAGAAACATCTGTCACCATCTTTCCGGTTGCATCCATTTCAAAATCATTGATAGTCTGATTAGCTGTTACTATGCCATTTCTTTTTAGGATTACAATTCCATCAGTCTGCGATTTATTCTCAGAACCTGTATTGTTATTCCATGTAAGTTCTGTTTTATTATCTGTGCAAACAGCATTAATTCCCATCGGTCCATCCGGTGCGGAGAATTGAGTTGTAACAGTTTTAGTTTTCTTTTTCGCAGCAAGCGATTCTGTATTATTTCCAAAGTTGCCGTACATAAAAAGTCCCATACCAAACAGTACCGCTATTGCAAGCGTACTTCCAGTTATGATTAATCTGGGCTTCAGCCGAAGCTGAGTTTTTTGTTTGACGACAAGTTGTTGCTTTAGGCGTTTTGACATATTAAAAGATTTACTGCCGTTATTACTTTATAATTTTTAAATAGTTTCATTAAAAAACAAAAAGCTGTAACACCATTTTGTTACAGCTTTTTTGCACGATTTGGTTAGAAACCCCTTTACTGTTTAATAAATTTCTGGAGTAGCGGCTTATCTGCTTCTCCCTGAAAGCGTATAAAATAAATTCCTTGCGACAGTCCTGTTAGCATAATTTTTACCTGATTAGCTCCCTTGCTTAATTCAACCTGATCAGTACGAATAAGTTTACCTGCCATGTTTACTATGTCAATATGATTTTCCATATCATGCCTTACTACCAGATTTACATTTATTTCCGAAGTTGCAGGTATAGGGTAGATGGACAATGATTCACCCATTTCATTTTCTATATCAGATGCCTGAGTCGTAGTCATCATCTGCCCGGCAACTGATGTAACAGGTAGTGTTTCGAATATCTCGTTAGTCTGTGGCGGGGCAGGTGGCGGATTCTCACTTCCTTCCTGATATTCATTATTAAAGGACTGAATACCTAAATAAGAAAAGGTCTGATCCGTATTCACTTGTTTAAGTCTGTAATAAGAAACTCCTGGTAATGGATGCGTATCTGTAAATGAATATTCGTAGGCGCTGTTTCTTGTACCTCCTCCTTCTATTTCAGTGATAACTTCATAATCCGAATTATTAGCGCTTCTTTCGAGTACAAAGTATGCATTGTCTTCTTCTGTAGTTGTAGTCCACACTATTTTAGCAGAAGTGCCGTCATAAGAAGTAGAAAAATCAGCAAGTGTAACATCTCCTGCTTTTGCTTCCTGTGTGTTTCCTATATTATTGTACATGAAAACGCTGACTCCGAAAACAATAACAAGCGCTGATGCAACTCCACTGAAAACATAACGGAGTTTAAGTTTGGTAGCAACAGTTACTTTCTGCTTTACCTGTAATTTGTGTTTTTTGTGTAATAGCAATTCAAATCAATTTTAGTCAGAGCTATTACCTGTGAATTTTAAAAATGTTACAAAACATTACTCTGTTTTATTTTGGGCAAAGGTCTTTCAGTTTTCGGTTGAGTTTGGTTACTGCTTTGCCAAAATCTTTAAATCTACCATAATCAGTAAAATAAGGGAAAGGCGATTCGAGCAATTGGAACTGGCTGTTCATCACTCTGATTCCACCGGAACGGATAGTATAAGTAACTTTAGGATTTGTTGCTGGCATATTGTTATCATCCAATTGATTGGTAATTTCAATATCTCCTTCTTCAGCTATCAGAAAAAAATTTCCACTAAACTGAATGGATTGATTTACAACTAAATTAGAATCAAGCAGGATATTCTGAATTCTTCCCTGCTGAACTGAATCTTTTGATGTATTATAAAAGAAATATACCGGACAAAAATCAAACTTTTCTCTAAAGCAGTTCATAATGAATTTATTTTCATCCAACTGCTTTTGTCTGATTTGCTTGGCTAACTCAAAATTACCCGCCTGCTCTAACTGTTCAATTGTCTTTGCTCTGGTTTTCAGGCAAACCATGAGTGCGCCGGTGCGGAGACTGCACACAATTGAATAAGCGGTATGCTTTTCATTCATATTGTACATAGAATCATTCTGTGCCAATGTAAAATGAGAATGAAAAAGTAAAAACAACAAAAAGGATATTCTTGCTGCAACTGTATTGTGATCTTTCATTATTTTCATTCAACAAAATAAATATTCTTTTACGAATCTTTACTTTTCTTTGTATCATATAAAAGCATTCACTCTCAAATTGAGTTGTATTTCTTCCATAAACAAAAATCATTTTGAAGGTTCTTATTATCCGCTTTAGTTCTATCGGTGATATTGTGCTGACTACTCCGGTAATCCGCTGTGTAAAAAAACAGTTGGAGAATGTTGAGGTGCATTATCTTACTAAGAATTCATTCAGTTCAATCGTTGAGAGCAATCCCTATATTGATAAACGAATTTACCTTAAAGACAATCTTGGTGAAGTCATCTCCGAGCTTCAGAAAGAAAGCTATGATTATGTAATTGATCTGCATAATAATTTACGCTCGCGTCGTATTTGTCTGAGTCTGAAAGCGAAAAGATTGACATTTAACAAACTCAACTTTGAGAAATGGCTGATGGTAAATTTTAAAATCAACCTTCTGCCTGATGTTCATATTGTTGACCGCTATTTGAAATCAGTTGTAACACTTGGCGTAAAAGGTGACGGAGAAGGATTAGATTATTTTATTCCTGCAAAAGATGAAGTACAAATTAAAGATCTGCCGCTCACTCATATTCACGGTTATGTAGGTGTAGTTATTGGCGCCAAGCATTTTACCAAGCGGCTGCCTGTTTATAAACTCGTTGAGCTTTGTGTGAACATACAAACTCCTATAATTTTATTGGGAGGAAAAGAAGATGAAGCTACAGGTCAGGAAATAAAAAATGCTGTTGGTGTGAAAGTTTTTAATGCCTGCGGAAAATATAACCTGAACCAATCGGCATCATTGGTGAAGCAGGCAAAGGCAATTGTAACACACGATACCGGACTGATGCATATAGCAGCCGCCTATAAAAAAGAAATTTATTCAGTATGGGGAAACACCATTCCTCAGTTTGGTATGTATCCGTATTATGGAGATTTAGTAAAGTATAGAGATTTATATAAAAGGCTTTCCCACTATTCAGAGATTAAGAACCTCTATTGTCGTCCTTGTTCAAAAATTGGTTATGCAAAATGTCCGAAAAAGCATTTCAGATGTATGAAAGAACAGGACATGAAAGCCATTGCAGATTCTATTCACAACAAATGAATATTATCTTTGCATTACAAACACTTTAGTTATGCCTTATTACCATAAGTTGGGGAAAATTCCCCCCAAGCGTCATACACAGTTTCGTAAACCCGACGGGCAGTTATATACGGAACAATTGTTTTCTACTGAAGGATTCAGCAGCGTATATTCCATACTCTACCATAACCATCCGCCTGTTTGTGTTAATTCTATTGATAAGCCGTATTCGGTTGAACCGAAAGTGGTGTTACAGAAACAAATGCAGAACCGCAGTATGCAGGGTTTTAATATAAAACCGGAGAATGACTATCTCACTTCGCGTAAGCCGCTGATGGTAAACAGTGATGTTCATATTTCTGTGGCTGCACCTAAAAAAAGTGTAACAGATTATTTTTTCAAAAATGCTGATGCTGATGAAATAATTTTTATACATGAAGGTACCGGCTCGCTGAAAACCATGTATGGTAATCTTCATTTTGAATATGGAGATTATGTTATGATTCCGCGTGGAACAATTTACCAGCTTCATTTTAACGATGAGAACAACCGGTTGCTGATTGTAGAATCATGGAGTCCGGTTACGCCGCCTAAACATTACATGAATGAACTCGGTCAATTGCTGGAACATTCACCCTACTGCGAGCGCGACATTAAAGTTCCTGTTACACTTGAAACTTATGATGAAGAAGGAGATTTTTTAGTGAACATAAAAAAGCAAGGAGTAATGTATCCGTATCACTACAAATATCATCCGTTTGATGTTGTGGGCTGGGATGGATGTAACTATCCATGGGCATTTTCAATTCATAATTTTGAACCTATTACCGGCAGACTGCACCAACCTCCTCCAGTCCATCTGACTTTTACCGGCAGAAATTTCGTAGTCTGTTCTTTCGTTCCGAGATTGTACGATTATCACCCGCTGGCAATTCCGGCTCCATACAATCACAGCAATGTGGATAGCGATGAAGTACTGTATTATGTTGACGGAAATTTCATGAGCCGGAACAATGTTACAAAAGGTATGTTCACTTTACATCCTGCCGGAATTCCTCACGGACCTCAACCGGGAGCAGCAGAGAGAAGTATCGGTGCAAAAGAAACTAAGGAACTTGCAGTGATGATTGATGCTTTCCATCCGTTGATGCTCACTGAAGATGCACTTGCTATTGAAGATAAAGATTATTTCAAGAGTTGGATTGAGTAACCGGAAAATGAAATCATCACTCATTTATTTATTGGCTTTAGTAGTATGTGTTTCTGCTTCTTCATTGGCGCAATTACCGCAGCAAAATCGTATTGATGTCAGATTAGATGCAAAACCCTATCGGGATACTTCTCTAATTAAAAAGAAAAAAAACAAAGAGAAAAGGGATAGAGACAATACACTTACTGTAACAGATTCAATAACAAATAAAAATACGAACTCTGAAACTGTAACAAAGGGAAATGATGTTGATGTGTTTCAAACAGATACTATAAAGAAAAAGAAAAAATGCTTCTCTAAAAATCGCCACCGAAAGGTTTCTGCTACTGACACTTCGGAGTATTACTCAGATATGAATAGTACACAGAAATTAATGCCGGATTCTATCAGTGTTCATGCTGACACCATTCAGAAAAGGACAAAAAAGAAAAAGAAAATAACAAATGAGTCTGACACTACATCTGTACAGGAATATGTTACACCTGTCATCCAGACACCGGAAGAAATTGCACAAGACCTGAAAGAAAGCGGCGACATGAATATGAAAGGAAATAATTTTGAGCAAGCGATATTTTACTATAATAAAATCATCACTAATTACAACTCAACTTCTGTTTATCCGGATGCTATTTTCTCCCGTTCACGATGCTATATGGAACTGAATGATAAGGAAGCGGCTCTAAGTGATATTTCTCTTTATCTCAAAGTAAAGAACTGTGAGGGAAACTCTTGTGCCGATGCGTTCTATATGCGTGCCAATATATATTTCAACTCAGGAAGGTATGGAGTAGCAATATCTGATTTTACTGAAGCAGCGAAAGACAGTACTTTCAAGAATTATAAATTTTGTTTTTTCTACCGCGCTCTTTGTGAAGGCGAATTAGGACAAAACATTCAAAGTGTTCTTGACTTCACCAAATTTCTCAGTATTGATAATTACAGAACCGTCAGCAGTGCAGAAGCTCTTTACTATCGTGGATTTTATAAAGTAAAGCTTAGTGATAACCGGGGAGCTATCAGTGATTATGACAGAGCTATCGAATTATATAAAGTAGCAGCTGAAAATTCTAAAGACAAAAAAAATATTTATCTGCAAAAGCTAATTGACACCTATATCACCCGTGCATTAGCTAAAGCTGAAATCAAAAAATATGATGAAGCCATTGCTGACTACAATATAGTGCTTAAAATGAACCCGAATTATGCTACTGCCTACCGGCTGAAAGGATTAGCTGAAATCAATAAAGGTGATTTAGATAACGGATGCATGGATTTGAGCAAAGCAGGAGAACTTGGCTCTACCGAAGCTTACGAGGACATTAAACATCTGTGTAAATAATGTTCCCGTTTATTAATCTCAACGGAAGAATTGTAACAGCAAATCATCCACACTTTTTTTCAGGAAACCGTTCACTGAAATATGGCGACGGACTATTTGAAACTATGCAACTTCGTAATGGCGAGATTCTTTTCTTTCAAGACCATCTTACTCGCTTATTCGACGGAATGGATGCAATTGGATTAGCGAAGAAATCAGACTTCACATCAACCTCTGCTTATTTTTATAAAGTCATCTATGATTTGCTGATTGCGAATAAAATTCAGAGCAATGTGATTATACGGTTGCAGCTATTCCGAAAGGCAGATGGGTTTTATGAGCCATCCGGTGATGAATATGAGTTCTTTATTGAGTTGTTTACTGTTCCAAAGGACAGTTTTACATGGACAGAGAAAAGAATTACCACAGGTATTTACAAAGAATGGAAAAAAGGATTTAATCCGGCAATGAATTTTAAAACATCTAACTCACTGTTGTATGTGATGGCAGCGCGATGGAAACGCGACAAAAAGTTAGATGATGCCTTAATACTGAATGACCGGGAGAATATCTGTGATGCCACTTCATCTAATGTATTTTACATAAAAGACAGAAAAGTGTTTACTCCACCACTGAGTGATGGTGGAATAAGAGGCGTGATAAGAAAAAATTTAATTGAGTTGATAAATCAGCTTCCGGCAAATATTATAGAGAGTGTAGAAGAAAGAACTGTAACAGAAGATGAGTTGTTACAATCTGACGAAATATTCCTGACAAACAGTTCACTCGGAATTCGTTCTGTTGAAAAAATAGGAGAAAAAAATTTCTCATCAACGCTTACAGAAAAAATAGCTTTTGAATTTTACAAATCACTGGAAAAATAAATATTCCAATAAATTGATTTCAGTAAGACTACTTAGTATATCCTTCGTCAGTCAATAAGTGATGTCCGTCCGCAGCGGCAGTAGCAAGTTCATCACATCGTTCATTCATAGGATGTTCATTATGCCCTTTTAGCCAGTGAAATTTCACCTTGTGTTTGCGGAAAACAGAAAGGAATCGCATCCACAGATCCGGATTTTTTTTCTTCTTGAAATTTACTTTCTCCCAGCCGAATACCCATCCCTTCTCAACAGATTCAACCACATACTTCGAATCACTCCATATCTCTACTTCCGCATGAGAAAGCTTAATGGCTTCAAGTCCTGTAATCACTGCAAGAAGTTCCATACGGTTATTAGTTGTGAGTTTGTAGCCCTGCGATAATTCTTTCCTGTGAACACCTGATAACAGAATCACTCCATATCCACCGGGACCGGGATTGCCGCGTGCTGCTCCATCGGTATAAATAGTTATCTTACTCATTGGTTACGATATCAGAAAGTAAATTATCAGTTCACAAAAATATTATCTGTTTTATCAGGTGCTACACCATTTATTATCTCAAACTCCTGCATCTTACTTATCGCTCTTTTACCCTCTTCTCCCAACTCCGTTGTAAAATCATTAACATATAAGTTGATATGCTGCCACATTACTTCTTCTGACATTTCCTGTGAATATTTTTTTACAAATAAAATCACTTCTTCTTTATGCTGCCATGCATACTCCACACTACGTTTCATTATTCGGTTAATCATTGATTGTTTGTCACCCGGAAGTTTTCTGCTGACTGCAATCCCGCCGAGCGGTATCGGTAAAGTGGTTTTCTGCTCCCATAGTTCACCAAGGTCTGCTATTTTAATCAATCCTTTATCAGAATAAGTAAATCTGTTTTCATGAATGATAACCCCTACATCTACTGTTTCATTCAGCAGCGCCGATTCAATATCCAAAAAAACCATTTCAGTTTTCTTTCTTACTAGCGGAAAGAAGGTCTGTAACAGGAAATTAGCAGTAGTGTATTTTCCGGGAATAGCTACCTGCGCATTTCTTACTTCTTCGGGCTTGATTTCTCTCTTTGATATTAATAGTGGACCACACCCTCTGCCCAGTGCTGCACCCGCAGTCAGTAATTTATATTTATCCTGCAAATAAAAAAATGCATGAAACGATAATTTTGTTACAGTAATTTTTTCTTCAAAAGCTTTCCTGTTTAAATCTTCTACATCGCTGATGTAGGCATCAAATACAATTCCTTCTGTATCTACCATGCCATGGAGCATTGCATAAAATATGAAAGTATCATTAGGACATGGAGAAAATCCTATCTTCATAATCGTTTTATAGATTACAGGTTGAAATAAAATTGATGTTTTTCATTTAACCTGCTTTTTTACTCGTTTTATTTCAACTCTTCTAAAAACAACATCAACCAATCATTTAACTTCTTTACTGCTAAAGGTATATCCCAGTTTCTTTGATTTCGCTTTTCAATTTTATTACTGACCGAGCGGATTTGCAGATAAGGAATCCTGCTCATTGCACAGGCATAACAGAAAGCAGCGCCTTCCATACTCTCAATATCAGGACTGTAATGTGCGGCTATTTTCACAATGCTTTTTTCATTTCCGTGTGCTTTATTCACCGTAATAGCGCTGACTTTAGGCAATAACTGAAGTGCTGCTGACTGTAACACTGAACTATTATGAATCCATCCATCCTGAAAAGGAAATTCATTTGCTTCAATAAGCTTCAGGTTGAAAACATCTAAAAATATTTCATCATCTTCAACACCTAAATCTCCGAAACGATCTTTTACAACCTGAACAACCGATCCTATTTTCAATTTATTATTAAACGAACCAGACACGCCAATATTTAAAGCTAAATCAAATTTTTCTCCATCTAATAATTTCCCCAATGCAAACGCTGTTATTGCCATGCCTACTCCGGTTATCAAAAGTGTAGCACTGTGTTCTTTAGTATGAAAAGTTTGGATGGATTTACTGCTCAGAGAATGTAACTGCATGAATGGCTGAACTTCAGCAGCAGTAGCAGATACAATCAGAATTTTCATTTTACAAACCTAAAGCAGAATATTCATTATAGTTTACCCGCAGTCTGAAGTTTTCCTAACATCAGCCCTAACATAACCAGCACTAATGCCAATCCGATAATTAGCGGCTTCCAGATTTTCTTTTTTTCATAAGGAACATGCGGAATATATTTTCTCCAGAAATAGAAGTTCAGAATTGCTCCACCCAACAAATTAAATGGAAGAGAAATTGAATTGGCTTTTGCAGGCAACATTCCTACAATATAAAATTCTACCATCATAAATAAAATTGAGAAAATAATTACCGGAAGAATTCCTCTTTTAGCGCCGACTTGTTTAAGATTTTCCATTAAAAGGAATGAAGCAAAAAATGTAGAGAAGAACAATGAGAATCCCATTATAGCTGTGTCGGAATAAAGCTTAGGCGCAATTGTTTGCTGGCTGTTACTTTCGTCAGATACCTGATGCTGAAATGAATTACTGTTAGTGTCTTCCATAATTTTCTTCTACGACAGGAAACAAATGTAGCTCTATTATTGTTAGTCAATCATACCTTCACACAATTATCTTTGCCACAAATACCTATTGAATGATTTACCTGACGCGCAAGGAGCGCTTTAATGCGGCACACAAGCTATCGAATCCTGAATGGAGTGATGAAAAAAATTTGGAAGTATTCGGAAAGTGCTCAAATAAAAACTGGCATGGGCATAACTATACTTTGCTTGTTACAGTAAAAGGTAATCCGAATCCGGAAACCGGTTTTATTATGAATGTGAAGAAACTGAGTAAAATTATCCATGAGAAAGTGCTGGAAAAAGTTGATCATAGCAATCTGAACCTTGATGTGGATTTTATGAAGGGCATTCTTCCCACCACTGAAAATTTAACGATGGCTATCTGGAATCAACTGAAGCCGTATATCACTGACTGCGAGCTTCATTGTGTGAAACTTTATGAAACTGAAATTATTTTTGCTGAATATTACGGTAATTAATTATTAATAATACTTATTATGGAGATAAAGAAAGCTGAAAAAAAGCGCTACAAAAAGACAGAAGAATTTGACAACAATACCACGGAAATTATTTCCAATCTGTACAAAGGAATTATTCACACACTCGGTGAGGACATTGAAAGAGAGGGAATAAAGAAAACTCCAAAGCGTGTTGCGAAGGCAATGCAATTTTTCACACACGGGTATCAGCTTGACCCAATAGAAATCATTAGGTCTGCCTTATTCAAAGACTCCTATAACAATATGGTGATTGTTAAGGATATTGAAGTTTACAGTTTGTGCGAACATCATTTATTGCCATTCTTTGGTCGTGCGCATGTTGCCTATATTCCCAACGGAAGAATAGTTGGGTTGAGTAAAATAGGGAGAGTGGTAGATGCTTACTCACGCAGATTACAGGTACAGGAGCGGTTAACTCATGATATCATGAACTGTATTCAAAGTACTTTAAAACCTCTTGGAGTGGCTGTAGTGATTGAAGCGAAACACCTTTGCATGATGATGCGCGGTGTACAAAAACAAAATTCTGTCGCCACCACTTCTGCTTTCACCGGCGCTTTTGAAAATGAAAGAACCCGTGCTGAATTTATCCGGCTAATATCTGCTAACCTTATAAGCTAAACTATGCCGCTGGATATTGAGTCAATACGCGATTACTGTCTCAGTAAAGAATCTGTTACAGAATGCTTCCCTTTTGGTCCTGATACAATTGTGTTTAAAGTGAATAAAAAAATTTTCCTCCTTGCCCCGCTTGATGAGAAACCTCTCTGCTTCAATATCAAGTGCAACCCGGATCAGGCAGTTGAGTTGAGAGAAAAATATGAAGAAGTTCAACCCGGCTACCACATGAATAAGAAACATTGGAACACCGTAAATGCAGAGGGAAAAATTCCTGTAACAGAGTTACTGAACATGATTGACCAATCCTACCGGCTTGTTGCAGAAAATTCTTTATCGAAAAAAAGTAACCATCAGAAGAACTAAAACAGAATCAGTCCATATATTTATCGCCACTCTCTCTCATTTGAAAAAGCTAAATTTCTTCAGTCAGTTTCTCGAACAGAATCGTGCTACGGGAGCCGTAGCACCCAGTTCAAAGTTTCTTGTAAAGAAAATGCTTGCTCACATTGATCTTGAAAAGGCAAATGTGATTGTAGAGTTTGGACCCGGAACAGGTATCATTACAGAAGCGCTCTTAAAAAAAATGAAGCCCGATGCTGTACTTCTTGTGTTTGAAGTAAATAAAGAATTTGTTGAATATCTTTCTTTCATTAAAGACAAACGGATGGTTTTACTGAATCAATCTGCTGAAAAACTTTGGGATGAAATGAAGAAACTTTCCATTCAGAGTGTAGATTATATTATCTCATCACTTCCGTTAGTAAACATTCCGGCAAAAATTGAAAACAGAATATTAATTGCGGCTCACCAATCATTAAGACAGGGAGGAAAGTTTATTCAGTATCAGTATTCACTTACTTCACAGAGAAAGTTGAAGAAAATCTTCAGTGATGTGGAAATAGATTTTACCCCTCTCAATCTGCCGCCGGCTTTTATTTACAACTGTACAAAATAGTACTCTCTATCTGTATTTTATTTTCACTTTACCGGAAACGAGGAATTTATCATCTTCGTCATATACATAAACATTGAACGTACCTGAATCATAAAAGGTGACTTTCTTATAAAACCAAGCCCAATTATATTCAGTATCTTGTTTTATTGTTTTGTAGAATTTTTCATCACCATAACTATCTACCCTGTAAATATCGTAGTTCACATAACTGGATCTCACTTTGAATCCGAGTTGAACAAGAAAATAAAGATATCCGCCATCATCGGATATTGTGAAAGATGAACTTTCATTTTCGGGACTACCATCATCATCAACACTTTCACAAAAATAAAGTGTTTGACTGATTGCCTGGTGCGAAACACTTAATAACAGCCCTACAAAAAGAACGGCGGTAAATAATTTTAGCTTGATCATGCTATTTTTATTAAGATGAATTAAATCTAAAGTTACTTCTTTACAGGAAACAGAAATATCCTTTGCTGTGACAATGGTTTTTCATCTTGTAAATTGGCTATAAAAGATAACAGCAGGCAGGAACCTATTTTAATGAGTAAAGAAAAAATCATGATTATTAATTTTAATAATAAAGATATTCAAATTTATGTGAGAGTGAATAAAAATAATCAATAAATTCCACAAACACATGTTATTTTCTGTTGAACTGTATATTAATCAGGATGAATACCAGAAAAGATTGACTGGGCTATCCTGAATGAAGCGCCTTCTCCGCCTAATAATTTCCTTAGTGAATCGTAATCAGATTTGATTTGAGAAATCCGTTTGTCATTATGAAGAAGTTCTTTCAACTTCTCTCCTATTTCTTTCTCATTGCAGTGCTGCTGAATCAACTCTTTCACTACCGGCTTATCCATAATCAGATTGACAAGAGATATATATTTTACGCGTACTAACTGTTTTCCAATCCAGAAAGAAACCGGGTTGCCTTTGTAACACACTACCTGAGGCACGCCAAACAAAGCAGTTTCAAGGGTAGCTGTTCCGGATGTTACAAGCGCAGCAGAAGAAATAGATAATAAATTATAAGTAGAATTATAAATAACTTTTGCCTTACTTCCTGCAACAACCGATTCATAAAACTCTTTTTCTACCGAACTGATTCCTGCTATTACAAATTCATAATCTTTGACCCTTTCCACCACTCTTAGCATGACAGAAAGCATAATTTCTATTTCTTGCTTTCTACTTCCGGGCAGAAGCGCTATTATTTTTTTATTACCGAGATTATTTTTCTTTCTGAAATCTTCATCCGGTTTAAATTGCTGCAACGCATCAATCAGCGGATGACCGACAAACTCCACCTCATAATTCCATTTATGATAGAATGATTTTTCGAAAGGAAGAATCACAAACATTTTATCTACAACCTGCTTTATCTTTCTCACTCTTCCTTCTTTCCATGCCCAAACTTGCGGAGAGATATAGTAAAAGACTCTTATTCCTTCCTTCTTTGCAAACTCAGCAATGCGAAGGTTGAACCCCGGATAATCCACCAGAATAAGTGCATCGGGTTTAAACTGAAGAATATCTTTTTTACAATAATTAATCAGAGAGAAAATAGTACGAAGGTTTTTCACTACTTCAACAAATCCCATGAAAGCAGTATCGCTATAATGTTTTACAAGTGTTACACCTTCTGCCTTCATCAAATCACCGCCCCATCCGCGGATAACCGGATGAGTATCCAACTTCTTCAGTTCTTTTAAAAGGTTGGAGGCATGCAAATCCCCCGATGCTTCGCCGGCTATGATATAATAACGCATAGCTGTGTTGAACAGGTAAAGTGGAAAAGAAGAAAAGTATAGAACATCTTTTTCATTTCTTTAGGTTGATAATTGCTGATGTTTTTATTATGTATTGAAAAAATTCTTGTTATAATAAATCAGTAATCCGAAGACAATCAAAAGTGTTACACCTACGATGCCTTTCAGCGCCTCATCCTTTTTTGACTTTACATACATACCGGCGGGAATCACATTTGCCACCACACTTAGCACCCACAGGAACCGTGCCTTGAATCCTTCATTGGGCATGATGCGGTTGTCCACCAGCACAATATTAATTTCCCACAATAGCACAAAAATAATTATGGGGAACGCAATACCTGTTACAATACCTGTCAGTAGTTTATTTCGTCTAAGCATGAGGATTCCAGAAATTATTAACTCGGGGAATTGCATGGTGTGCCGTCATATCAAACTGAACTGGAACAACTGATACATATCCATTGTCCAGTGCCCATTCGTCAGTGTCATTGCCAACATCTCTATTGATGAACTTACCGGTGAGCCAGTAATATTTTCTTCCGCGTGGGTCTGTCCGTTCATTAAACTCTTCCTGCCATTTAGCAATCGCCTGTCTGCAAACTTTTATTCCTTTAATCTTTGTTTTTGTAACATCAGGTATATTCACATTCAGCAAAGTGGAAGTGGGTAGTCTGTTCTGTAAAACTTTTGATGCAATTTCTTTTACATACTTTTTAGGAACAGTAAAATCAGCATCATAGTCATAGTTTAAATAAGAAAAACCAATGGCTTGTATTCCTTCAATAGCCGCTTCCATTGCGGCAGACATAGTGCCGCTGTAAATAATATTAATAGAAGAATTGGACCCGTGATTGATTCCGCTGACACAAAGATTTGGTTTACCTTTCAATATTTTGTCCACCGCAAGTTTAACACAATCCACCGGAGTACCGCTGCATTGGTAGCTTTCGACATCATCGAACAGGTGAACATGTTCGATGCGCAGCGGTTGGTCTAAGGTAATCGCATGTCCCATACCTGACTGCGGAGAATCAGGCGCCACTACCACTACCCTGCCCAGTTCCTTCATTACTTCCACCAGTGAGCGAATGCCCGGAGAGGATACACCATCATCATTCGTTACCAGAATTACAGGTTTCTTTTCCTTTCCTTTTCCAGTATTCTTTTTAAGATTCTTCATTAATTATATCCCTGATTTTTTGCAAACCTAATGAAAAGAGGTGGAATGAGTGATAGTCGTTATGACAGAAAAATTAAGAAGAGTTCATAACTTAATGACAGTGAATAGAAGTGGCAAAATGTCTTTGTATAATATAATGATGATATAAGAGTGTTACAGTACTAATTAAATTACATTTTCAGATACCGATTTATTTACATCAAGTTTTAACCTTACAATTACGTTATTGTAAAACATGCATGAGTTCTTATCGAAAAAAGTATTTTTACCCACAGGATGAAAAAATATATTATACTATCAGTCTTATTCATTTTTTCTCAGGGAGCTATTGCCAATAAGACATCGTCAGAGATCTATAAAGAACTCCAAAAGTTACAATCTTTTAAGAGAGTGCTCTACTTTGCAGCACACCCCGACGATGAAAACACGCGAGCATTAGCATGGTTCTCACTGAAAGAAAATGCGGCTACTGCTTACTTCTCTCTCACGCGAGGCGATGGCGGACAGAATCTCATCGGAAAGGAATTAGGTGAAGACCTTGGTGTATTGCGAACACAGGAATTACTTTCTGCCCGCACTTTCGACGGAGCACAACAATTCTTTTCACGGGCTGTTGACTTTGGTTTTTCAAAATCGGCTGAAGAGAGTTTGCAGAAATGGAACAAGGACAGCATTCTTTCCGATGCCGTTCTTATGCTGCGGATGTTTAAACCGGATGTTATCATTACCCGTTTCCCTCCGGATGAAAGAGCAGGACATGGTCACCATGTTGCCTCTGCATTAATTGCTATTGAAGCATTTACTAAAGCTGCAGATCCTAATTTTTTACCTGAACAAGTAAAACAGTATGGCACATGGCAGGCAACTGCCATCTATTGGAACACTTCTTTTTGGGCGCAAAAAGACGTGGACAAAATTGCCAAAGACAATCCTGACTATTTAACTATTGATATGGGAACTTACGATCCTATACTTGGTAAATCATACAATGAAATCGGAACTATTGCACGCAGTCAGCATAAAAGTCAGGGCTTTGGAGCTATCATAGAGCGGGGACCAAATGTTGAGTACTTTAAATATTTAGCAGGTAAAAAACTGAAACAATCCTTTTTCGAGGACAATCAACAATCATGGAAAACTCTATTGGGAACAGATTTTGAAAATACTATGACTGAACTGTTACAGCATTTTGATTTTCAAAATCCTGAAAATAATGTTGCTGCATTGCAGAAAATAAAAAAAGGATTAGAGTCGCTGCCCACTTCCTTATTTAAAGACGAAAAGATAAATCTCTGTAACAAAATTATTATGGATTGCCTTGGCTTGTATGTAGAAGCCATTGCAACTGACTATGCATTTGCTCCAAAGGATACTATCCCCTATACACTGCGTATTATCAACCGGTCTGATAAATTGATTTCTTACAACAATAAAGATATTCCTGCAAATACTTTATTGGAAGATAAAATAACTGTAACAGCAGGTAATGAGATTTCTAACCCTTGCTGGCTGAAAGCTCCTTTCAAAGATCTTTACGTGGTAAAGGACAGGAGGAATCTGCTGAAAGCGGTTGCCGGTGCTGCCTACCAACAGAAAATAATATTCACTTTAAATGGCGAGCCGTTTGAAACAGTCGTACCTGTTGAATATGTCTGGCGCGATCCGGCTGACGGTGAAAAGCGAAGAAGTGTAATCACTTCTCCTGCTTACACTGTCAACTTCGACAAGAACAATATCGTATTAAAACCCGGTAGTGAAACAGAAGTAAAGTTAGAAATACACAATTTCAGAAACCGGTTAAATGACACTGTAACACTAACTGCTCCGCAAGGGTGGCAGCTAACCCCAACTATTTTTCCGATTCACTTTGATAAAAAACATCAGGAGCAGTTTTTCACTGTAAAGATTAAGACTTCCGGCAACGCAAAAACAGGAAATCTGATTTGTCTTAACTCTTCAAAAGATACTTTATTCAGCAAAACGGATATTGCATACAATCACATTCCGGATCAAACTATTTTTAAGTCGTCAAAATTTTTATGTGTAACACTTAACGCAGAAATCAAAAAGGGGAAAGTAGCTTATATCAATGGAGCAGAGGATATGGTTCCGCAAGCTATTGCTCAATTGGGCTTTGATACCCAAACTTATGAAGTTGCTGATCTTGCTCAATTAGATCTCACAAGTTTTGAAACTGTGGTTTTA
>CAYRJA010000038.1:0-24653 GCA_964424455.1 uncultured Bifidobacteriaceae bacterium | reverse complement strand
TTTTTATACCCACTTAAAGTTTGACTATCAATTATTTTAGACCCGAAAGCCCTGTGAAATACCCTGTGTTCAGTATCAGACATTATTGAATAATCAAGCTAAAGAGCTGACATTTACAGATATGAGAGATGGCAGTTTTTATGTAAATATTAACTGGGAAATTGGAGCTTGTATAGCTCCTTGTTCAATCCAAACGGTTGCTGATACCAGAAGGCAGAGACATCAATAAATATTGATTTATAGTAGAATTAAGAGGTAATAAATTCTACATCTGCATTTTTATCTATGGTAGTCATGTTCTACAAATATTATTGAAGTACAGATGATATTATAAACAGGCATTAAGGTAAGATTAAAAAAACAGTATATTGCACGAAGAAAAAATATTCTGTTAATCATCAAGATTCGAAATTGCCAAAACTGATTTTATTAAAAACATTCTCTGATAATAGAGGAAACCTGAGTGTAATTGAAGATAGGGACATACCTTTTCCTATCAAAAGATTATTCTATATATATGGAGTTGACAACTCAAAAAGAGCAGGGCACAGGCATAAAAAAACTTACCAGGCATTGATAAGTTTAGAGGGAAGTTGTCGGGTTATGGTAGATAACGGGAAGGAAAAAAGTGATTATCTTCTGGATTCGCCTAAGAAATGTTTAATACTCGCTCCTGAAGATTGGCATATTCTTGATGATTTCAAACGAGGTACAATTCTATTGGTATGTGCATCAGAATACTATAACGAGAGTGATTATATTTTTGAAAAATATAATAACCGATGAAAATCCCATTTCTTAATCTGTACAGGATTAATGAGCAGCACCTTGATGAAATAAATGAGGCATTAAGGAATGTGATTCGTTCAGGTAATTATATTCTCGGAAATGAGGTGAAGCAATTTGAGAAAGAATTAGCATCGTACTGTAACACCAAATACTGTGTTGGAGTGGGCAGCGGTACGGATGCATTATTTTTGGCATTGAAGTCACTCCATCTGCCCGAAGGCAGTGAAGTACTGGTTTGCGCCAATAGTTATATCGCTGCCGCATTGGCAATTGTTCATTGTAATCTGAAGCCGGTTCCGGTGGATGCGAAGGAAGCAACATACTCTATTGACATAAAAAAAATTGAGAAAAAAATAACACCTCATACTTCTGCTATTTTAATTACTCACCTCTATGGCTCAATGTGTGACATGGAAGAAATAATTTCACTGTCACAGAAACATAAAATTAAAGTAATTGAAGACTGTGCGCAGGCGCATGGAGCATCTTTCAATGGGAAGAAAGCAGGAAGTTGGGGAGATGTTGCTGCATTCAGTTTTTATCCGACTAAAAATCTGGGTGCAATTGGTGATGCAGGCGCTGTTACAACAAATAATGAATCAGTTGCAAACGAAATACTGAAATTGAGATGTTACGGTTTTGAGAAAAAAAATTATTCTGTTGTTAAGGGATACAACAGTCGTCTGGATGAACTGCAGGCAGCAATGCTGAGAGTGAAACTAAAATATCTTGATGAAGAAAACAGAGAGAGAAAAAGGATTGCTAAGAAATATATTGAGAATATTACTAATGAAAACATTGTATTACCGGTAATGAGCGAATCATCTGTATGGCATTTGTTTGTAGTGAGAAGTAAAATAAGAGAAGATTTTATAAAATATATGTCTGAGAACGGAATTGAAACAGCCGTTCATTATCCGTTGTCTTTTTATAAACAGGTAGCATTTAAAGAGATGAACGGGTTGAATATGCCTGTTACAGATAATACCTGTCGGGAAGTAGTAAGCATTCCTCTTCATCCCATGCTTAGTGATGAGGAAACAGATTATATTATTAACACTGTAAATAACTATTCATGAAATTGTCTGTAATAATTCCGGTCTATAATGGTGGACAAACTATTGTAAGTCTGATTGAACAAGTAAGTATTGACCTCGCAGGGATAGATTATGAAGTCATATTAGTAAACGATGGAAGTCACGACAACAGTGAAAATAAATGTGAAGAATTAGTATCGGCATACTACAATCTGAAATTTATTTCACTTCGGAAAAATTTTGGAGAACACAACGCAGTATTATGCGGATTGAATTTTTCAGAGGGGGAATATGCTGTAATTGTTGATGATGATTTTCAGAATGCTCCTGTTGAAATATTGAAGCTCATCAGTGAAATTGAAAAAGGATATGATGTGGTTTATTCCAGTTATGCTAAGAAGCAGCATAGTTTTTTGAGAAACTTTTATAGTTGGATAACCAATATTGTCGCTAACTTTTTAATCAGTAAACCTAAGGATTTATATCTCTCCAGTTTTAAGATTATCAGAAAGGAAGTCGTCGAAGAAATTATAAAGTACAAAGGTCCCTTCCCATATATTGACGGGCTTATTTTGCGTGTTACAGACAACATAAGCAGCGTAAATGTTGAACACAGCAAGAGAGCATTTGGACAATCCAATTACACTCTGACAAAATTATTTTCCCTTTACCTGAATATGTTCATTAACTTTTCAATAAAACCGCTGCGCATATTTACTGTAACAGGTATTCTGATATTTCTGTTAGGAATAATAATGTCAGTTTTTTTTATTGTAGAGAAATTAACACATAATGAACCGCCCGGATGGACATCCACAGTATTAATCGTTCTGTTGTTTTCAGGATTTCAGATTATTTTTCTTGGATTAATAGGAGAATATCTTGGTAAACTTTACCTCGATCAGAATAACACACCGCAGTGGGTAATCAAAAGAACACACATAAAAGATAAAAGCTGAGAGATGGAACTAACTATGCACGAGGATGAATACTTTAATATATCTACCCACGAAAGGCAGCACTGGTGGTATCGTTCGTTACACCAATTAGTTCTCTCTCAACTTGAAAAATATTCCAATGGAAAAGAGATATGTATAATAGATGCAGGTTGTGGTACAGGAGGATTGATATCATATCTTCAGGAAAGAGGATATAAAGACATAAAGGGATTTGACATTTCAGAAACGGCAGTTCAGATTTGTACAAACAAAGGATTGAATGTGTTTAAAGGCAATCTGGATTCTGTTACAGAATATTTTGATGAACAATCTGCAGATATAGTTATCAGTAATGACACCTTTTATTTTTTTACCATTGAGAAACAGAGAGAGATTACAGATGCAATTTACCGGCTGCTGAGAAAAGACGGACTACTTATTATAAATATTCCGGCACTTAAAGCATTTAGAGGTATTCATGATATAAGGGTAGGAATTAGTGAAAGGTTATCAAAAAAAGATATTCCCAAAATCTATGATGAACAGAAATACGCCTGGGTTGAAAAAATATACTGGCCTTTTTTGTTATCGCCGTTTACATGGTTAATCCGGTATTTTCAAAGACTGAGAATAAGATCCAATAAGAAAGTAAGTGTAGAATCAGACATAAAAAATGAAGGGAGAATATTAAACTATCTGTTGTATTCTATAACTGATTTAGAAAACAGAATACTGAAGAGAAAACCATTTGGAAGTTCAATATTACTTGCATTAAAAAAGAAATAAAATAAACTGATGGGGAACAAATCAACAATTAGAAAAAAGAAAGAGGAAACAATTACTATTCAGAATCCTGATAGGAAACGGAATATATTTATCATGTTATCTATCCTCACATTATCTTTTATATTATTTGCACCGGCATTAAACTATCAGTTTGTTTATTGGGATGATCCTGACTATGTGCTGAATAATCTTCTTATCAGAGATTTATCATGGGAGGGATTTAAGAATATATTAGTCACACCGGTAATAGGTATGTATAATCCTGTTCCATTTATTTTATATGCAATTCTGTATAATTTCTGGGGACTCGATCCAAAAGTATTTCACCTGACAAATATTATTTTGCATTTACTGGCAACAGTTGCTGTTTACAAGTTCATTTTCAAATTAACAAAGCGCTATGAAGTTGCTGGTATTGTAACGTTTCTTTTCGCTCTTCATCCCATGCATGTTTCAGTTGCAGTTTGGATAGCACAATTAAAAACCTCATTGTATATTAGCTTCTTCTTCTTTGGCTTATCAAATTATCTGAATTATATCCAAAGAGATTTCAGAATAAAATATCTCATATATGCAGCAGCATTATTTTTGCTGGCACTTCTCTCTAAGCCATCTGCGGTTGCATTTGCACCGATGTTGTTTTTAATAGACTACTATTTATCAAGGGAATTAGATAGAAGATTAATCATAGAGAAAATACCTTTTCTGTTGATTGCGTTATTTTTTGGCTTACTTACCATAATTACACACAGTGCAGAAGGAGATTCAATTTTTGAGGTAAGCGTAAAATATTCACTGCTGAATAACTTGTTGGTTTCTAATTATGCTGTTGGGTTTTATTTTTTGAAATTATTTTATCCTTTACAACTATCTACTATTTATGCGTACCCGGAAAATACTCAGGTATTGCCATTAAAATATTATTTGGCAATTCCGGTTATTCCTATCATTATATGGCTGGTTTACAAATCAGGTAAATTCAGGAAAGAAATAGTATTCGGACTTTTATTCTTTGTGTTTGCTATTGCAGTATTAATCCGGATAATACCGTCCGGATTTTTCGGCGTAGCCAACAGGTACACTTACCTTTCTTATACAGGACTTTTCTTTATCATAGGACAATATGTAGTTTATGTATTAGATAATAAATTCTCTTATTCACTAAAGATAAAAAATTATCTCATTGTTGCTGTGTGTCTGTTTTTTTCTTTATGTATCTGGAGAGTAACCGTAAGAGTAAAGGTATGGGAGAACAGTATTACTCTGTTTGATGATATAATAAAAAAGGAGCCCAAGTTAGCTTTAGCTTATAATCAAAGAGGGTTGGCTAAGATGGATGCAGGAGATATAAATGGCGGCATGGAAGATTTTACAAAGGCAATTGAAGTAGATTCCCTATATGCTCAGGCATATAACAACCGGGGTGCGTATAGAAAATCAGCGAAGAATTATAAAGGCGCTCTGGAAGATTTGAACAAAGCAATTGATATTGATTCCACCTATGCAAGCGCTTATAATAATAGGGCAAACACCTATTTTGATTTGAGAAATCTGGATAATGCACTGCATGATTACAATAAGGCAGTACAATACGATTCCAGTCTAGGTCAGGCATTTTACAACAGAGGACTTCTGAAATTAAATCTGGCTGATACTTTAGGTGGGATGGAAGATTTCAAAAGAGCAGCAAGATTAAATATTAAGCAAGCCACGGCACTAATTAATGCATATAGTAATCTTTCAACCAGCAGCATTAATAATATAGATGACACAACAAGTATCAATACTGCCGATTAATGTAGCTTATTGTTAAGTTCAGAGATCAAAGCTTTACATTGTATAGATTCAGTGCAGATATTTACTATTAATTTTTTAACTTGAATTCTCAAGGAATAAAAAAAGGCGTTCCTGTAACAGGAACGCCTTTTTTTTGCCGTAGTCAGTAATTGCTTATGACAAATGTTTGCTGATGAGTTTAGTCATCTCAAACATATTCACAGAGCGCTTACCGCCAAAAACTTTCTGCAGATTAGCATCAGCATTTATTTGACGCTTGTTCTTATTGTCCTGCAGACCGTTTTTCTTAATGTAAGCCCATACTTTTTTGGTCACTTCGGTTCTTGGTAAAGGACCGTTGCCAACGATTGACTGCAGAGAACTGCCAATCGTCATGGGTTTCATAAATGCTGCATTAGGTTTGCGCTTAGCCTTGGGCTTAGCAGCAGCTTTCTTTTTTGCCGCAGGTTTTGCCTTGGCTTTTGGTTTAGCTTTCGCTTTTGCTTTTGTTGCCATTGTTTAATGGTTTTATTAGATGAAATTAAAAATGATGTGCCAAAGAAAATTATTTCTCCTATGAAAAACAATTTTTTATATCCACATTTCATAGAGGAAAACTGTAAATTTCTCTATGAGTATTTGATTTGGAGAATTGGAAACTATTATAGACCTTCGTGCCCCAATTAAAAACAGTTATGGCAAATACTTGTGAAATTACCGGTAAGCGCGCAATGAGAGGGCATTCAGTGTCACACTCTAACATTAAAACCAATCGCCGGTTCAATCCGAATCTTCAGAAGAAGAGATTTTTTATTCCCGAAGAAAATAAATGGATTACGCTGAAAGTTTCTACGGCGGCTATGCGCACCATCAGCAAAAAAGGGATTTCAGCTGTATTGAAAGAACTGAAAGAAAAGAATTAAAAACGATCAACTGTAACAGACAATGGCAAAGAAAGAAAACAGAGTTCAGGTCATTCTTGAATGTACTGAACACAAAACAAGCGGCAAGCCCGGTACCAGCCGCTACATTACTACCAAAAACAAAAAGAATACTCCCGAACGGCTGGAACTAAAAAAATATAATGCCGTTTTAAAGAAATACACCGTTCATAAAGAAATTAAATAACATCAATCATGGCAAAAGAATCAAAAGGCGGAGCATCTAAAAACTCAAAGACTACAAAAGATGCTGCACAATCGGCGGCATCAAAGGCATTTGTTCGTGTAATCGTTTCTGAGAAATCAGAGAAGACAGGTGCCTATGTCTTCAAAGAAAAAATTGTTCACAAAGACAAGGTGAAAGAATATTTGTCAGGCAAATAATCTTATTCCCTCAAAGAGTAAAAGAAGCTTCTCTTCTCATAGAGGGGCTTTTTTTGTTTAAATCATTATTATTATACTATAAACCTGAATTTTAAAATGGGAATACTGTCATTCTTTACAAAAGAAAAAAAAGAAGACCTCAATCAGGGGCTTCAAAAAACAAAAGAAAATTTTTTCAGCAAACTGACGAAAGCGGTTGCAGGAAAATCAAAAGTAGATGATGAGGTATTAGATAGTTTGGAGGATGCATTGATAAGCAGTGATGTGGGAGTAGCAACAACAGTAAAAATAATAGACCGCCTTGAAGCACGTGTAGCAAAAGATAAATATGTAGGTACAGAAGAACTCAACAGAATTCTTAAACAAGAAATTGTTGAATTGCTTGCAGAGAATAATACGAAGAACCTTTCAGGATTCACTGATGGAATAAGCACAAAACCGTATGTGATTATGGTTGTTGGTGTGAATGGCGTGGGTAAAACAACTACGATTGGTAAACTCGCTTATCATTTTAAGCAGGCAGGAAAAGAAGTGCTACTTGGTGCGGCAGATACATTCCGCGCTGCGGCAGTAAATCAATTAGGAATATGGGCGGAGAGAACCGGTGTGCCCATAGTTAAACAAGGACAAGGAGCTGATCCGGCAGCAGTGGCATTTGATACAATACAATCCGGCGTAGCAAACAAAAAAGATGTTGTCATTATAGATACAGCAGGCCGGTTGCATAATAAAATAGGGCTGATGAATGAGTTGACAAAAATTAAAAGAGTGATGCAAAAAGTAGTCCCTGATGCACCGCATGAAGTGTTACTCGTTTTAGATGCCTCCACAGGACAGAATGCAATAGAGCAGGCAAAACAATTTATTGCAGCAACAGATGTTACAGCAATTGCTCTTACAAAGTTAGATGGTACTGCAAAAGGAGGCGTGGTAATAGGTATTGCTGACCAATTCAAAATTCAGGTTAAGTATATAGGAGTAGGAGAGAAGATGGAACAACTGCAGATTTTTAATAAGGAAGAATTCGTGGAATCACTTTTTTCATAGATGAGAACAAAAACGATTAGAAAAAACAAGATTAATGTTGTCACATTAGGATGTTCTAAAAATTTAGTGGATTCTGAAGTAATGATAGGGCAACTCAGGGCTAATGATTTTTCTGTTACACATGAGAAGAAAGCAAGAAGTAATGAAATAGTTATAATCAACACTTGTGGCTTCATTGATAACGCAAAGCAGGAATCCATCAATACTATTTTAGAATATGCCGGATTAAAAAAAGAAGGGAAGATTGAGAAGCTGTATGTAACAGGATGTCTGAGTCATAGATATAAAGATGACATGGAAAAAGAAATTCCGGAAGTAGATGCCTATTTCGGCACTATGGAATTACCCTCTCTGCTGAAACGGTTGGGCGCTGACTATAAGCACGAGTTAATTGGGGAGAGAAAATTAACAACGCCTAAACACTATGCATACTTAAAGATATCAGAAGGGTGTAATCGCACTTGTGCCTTTTGTGCTATTCCGCAAATGCGCGGCGGTCATATTTCAAAGCCAATAGAAGAAATTGTAACAGAGGCAAAGTATCTGGTAAAGAACGGAGTAAAAGAAATTATACTGATTGCTCAGGAGCTTACTTATTACGGATTAGATATTTACAAAAAAAGAAAACTGGCAGAACTGCTAAGTATTCTTTCTGATGTGGATGGATTGGAATGGATTCGGCTGCATTATGCTTATCCGGGGAATTTCCCTCTTGATATTTTAGGAGTGATAAATCAAAAAAAGAATATCTGCAATTATCTTGATATACCGCTTCAGCATGTCAGTGACAGAGTGCTTGACAGAATGAAGCGACAGATTACTAAGAAGGAAATTACCAGTCTGCTTAAAATAATTAAAGAGAAGGTTCCGGGTATCGCAATCAGAACTACTATGCTTGTAGGTTTTCCCGGAGAAACAGAAGATGATTTTGTCGAACTGTTACAGTTTGTAGAAGAGCAGCAATTTGAACGGATGGGAGTTTTTACATACTCACATGAAGAGGGAACTTCGGGCTATCTGATGAAAGATGATGTACCTGAAGAAGAGAAGAAAGATAGAGCAGCCAGATTAATGGTATTACAAGAAAAAATTTCTTTTCAAAAAAATCAGAATAAGATCGGAAAGACATTTAAAGTATTAATAGACAGAAAAGAAAGTAAATACTTTATAGGCAGGACTGAATTTGATTCTGTAGAGGTGGACAACGAAGTCTTGATTAACGCTTCAAATGAATACTTGCGTATCGGTGATTTTGCCAACATCAGAATTACTGCTGCTGAAGAGTTTGATTTATTTGGAGAGAAAGCATAGCTGCAAAACTAAAGGTTGTGAGAAGTTATTAATCCCATAACTCTTTTATTATACTTATACATCAATGAAGATAAGAAAAGAAACTATTCCATACGCACAAACAGGTTATTTCAGTCATCTTGCAGTTGATTATATAGAGGGTAAGGATACGCTTCATCCGTTTTATAAATATCCTTTTAAGTTAGAATCATTTGCAAAAGCAATTAATGATAAACAGAAACAATCCGTTGACCGTAATTTGTTGAAAGAAGTGTTGATAGAACAATACTCTTCATTTAATCAGGATGAATTATCTGTAACGGGAAGGAACATTGAGTATTTAACGGATGAAAAGACCTTTGTAATTGTAACAGCTCATCAGCCGAACCTTTTTCTTGGACCGCTTTATCTGCTGTACAAGATTATTTCAGCTATTAATCTTGCAGAAAGACTTAATAAAGAATTTCCGGTGTACCGTTTTCTTCCGGTTTACTGGATGGGAAGTGAAGATCATGATACGGAAGAACTTAGTCAGGTACATTTGTTTGGCAGGACTTTAACATGGGATGATGGTATTCATGGGGCATTTGGCAGAAAGAGTGCCCGATTGCTTCAGCCACTCCTTAATGAATTGAAAACAATTCTTGGTGAAAGTGAGCAGGCAGTTCGCCTGTTACAGTTATTGAATGAAGCATACAAAGCAGAGAATACTATTGCTGCAGCCACAAGAAGGATGCTGCACGAATTATTTGGTCAGTATGGACTAATAGTTCTGGATGGAGACAACAAAGAGTTAAAACGAAAGTTTGCTCCTGTAATGAAAGAAGATTTAATATACGAAGGTATTCATCATATTATAGAGCAATCCACTCAGCAATTAGAGAAAAATTATAAAGTACAGGCAAAACCCCGCGACATTAATCTTTTTTACCTAATTGGTGAAACAAGAAACAGAATAATAAAGGAAGGAGATAAGTGGAAAGTGTTGAATACAGATATTGAACTTTCTTTGATTCAGATGGAAGAAGAATTAAAGAAACATCCCGAACGGTTTAGCCCGAATGTAATTCTCAGGCCGCTATATCAGGAAATGATACTGCCGTCTGTGGCTTTTGTAGGCGGAGGGGCTGAAGTTGCTTACTTTATGGAATTGAAATCAGCTTTTGAAAAATTTAATCTGAATTTCCCCATAGTTGTTTTACGAAACTCAGTATTATGGATGGATGCAAGCCAGAACAAGAAGTGGAGTAATATAGGATTTACAGGTTTGCAATTATTTGAAAATACAGACGCTTTAGTAAATGAATTTGTGAAACAACATTCTTCTTTATCCATTAATATTACAGAAGAACGAAATGCAGCAGAGAAAGTATTTAACCTGCTGAAACTAAAAACAGAGAAGTTTGATAAATCTATCCTGCCGATGGTGGAAGCAGAGAAAACTCACTTTAACAAGTTTCTCGGCAACTATGAAGATAAATTGATAAAAGCAGAGAAAAAGAAATATGAGACCGCAATTCAGCAAATCCATTCAGTAAAAGAAAAACTTTTTCCTGACAACTCTTTACAGGAACGTTATGATAATTTTATCCCGTACTATCTGAAATACGGACAATCATTTATCACAGCGCTGAAGGAAAATATTGACCCATTTGAATTAAAGTTCACTATTATTTCAGAAGAATAAGTCAAGACAATATAATGTACAAAATTATCACTTACTCTGGCACAATTTTTATCTTATCACTACCTTTGTTTCAAATCAAAAAAATTAAACTCATGATGATTAAATCAATCAAATTAATTGTAACACTACTTGTTTTTACTACTTTCGCCGGCACAGCACAAACACCTAAAACAATGTCACAAAATCCAAAGGTTTATTTTGATGTAACAGCAGATGGCGAATCATTAGGTCGTATCGTTTTTGAACTACGCAAAGATGTAGCGCCTAAAACCGCCGAAAACTTTCGCGCACTTTGCACAGGCGAAAAGGGATTTGGATACAAAGGATCTGTTTTCCATCGTGTAATTCCGAATTTTATGTGTCAGGGAGGCGATTTTACCAATGGTAACGGAACCGGAGGAAAAAGTATTTACGGGGACAAATTCCCGGATGAAAATTTCACTCTACAATTTACTGAAACAGGACTTCTTGCAATGGCTAATGCGGGACCAAACACAAACGGTTCACAGTTCTTCATTACCACTGCACTTACTCCATGGTTAAACGGATACCATACTGTTTTCGGTAAAGTAGTGGAAGGAATGGATGTTGTTAAAAAAATAGAATCATTTGGCAGTCCAAATGGAGCTACTTCAAAAAAGATTGTAATAGCAGATTGTGGTGAATTGAAATCAAAATAATTTTCTGTTACAGCTAATAAAAAGAGGCGATAATATATCGCCTCTTTTTATTAATATCATTCTGAGCAATGGGAAATTCCTATACAGGAATTCATATTAGCTGACAAGATGTTTCACTTTGTTCAGCATACCAGTAAATTACATTGTATGGGCAAAGAATTGAATTATTTCTTTTCTTAGTTCATTAAAAACACGCTCAAAACTTAATACTTCATCTTTCCGGCTTACATAATCGTTATCTTCTTCATGCATTGTTGCAATAAAATTTTTCCCCATTTTCTTCTCCAACCGGTTCTCATACTGCTTCACTTCGTGTCGAATCTCATCTAAATTATTATTCTGAACAATAAGTTGATTCTGGAACTGCTCTATCAGAGCTAATATTCGCCGGTCAGTGTTTTTACCGGCAACTTCCTCCAGTCGTTTCCTCATGATTTTTAGTTCATCACGATAGAAATCAAGTTTGTTGAGCCATGTTTTATGTTCATGGTGAATCTCAATTGGATTTAAAGTCTCCATGGGTTTTAGAATTTTGAATGAGGTGAATTTAAAATGGAACTGATTTGAAATTTAGCTTATGTAAGAACTAAATCGAAATATAGTAACTAATTTTAATAAAGTCAATAGAAAAATTTTTTTACCAGATTCTACAAGGTAAAACGCTTATTTTGTCTGGGTGGCTAAAGCATTAATCCCTTGCTGTGCCTGAATATAGTTTGGCTTTAACTGAAGAGTTTTTTCCCAGCAGATTCGTGCGCTGTCAAATTTTTTAACAGTAAAATAAACACCACCGAGATTGTACCATGTATCGGGATTTGCGGGATCATACACTGTTGCCTTTCGCAAGTAGAAAATTGATTTATCAAAATCTTTATCAGCGCCTGCTTGTAATCCGATAGGATAATATTTCTGTGACAAATATTTAAAATAAGAAACAAGAGCAGATGAATTTGGGGTTAACCGTTTTGCTTCATTCCATGCCCATTCGGCTCTCTCCACACTGTCGAGCCGCGAATAAACCACGCCCCAGTTCAGATAGTTAGTAAAGAAGTCAGGATAGATTTCATAAGATTTTCTGCAATAGGTTAAAGCTTTTTCTCTATACAAATATTGTTTATCGGCATTTTTCATAGTATCGCTCCATAAAAGATAATTGATGGAGGCATAGGTGTTTGCTTTCGCACTATTAGGTGAATACTGAACATCAGTAATTCCCAAGAGATAGCCATAGCGCCAAACCTTGTTCCGTGAATAGGTTTTTGCAAATGCCGGAATAGCTACAACTAAAAGTAATATACCCACAATCCACTTAACTGTAACAGATTTCAGTTTGAAATACTTTATAAAAATCTTGTCGCCAAGTGTTACAATTCCAATGCAAAACGCAACGGATGATTGATATAAAAATCGTTCCCCCAGCGGAGCGCCTATGTTTATTATAATATTAGATACAATGAAAATGCTTGCATAGTAAAACAAGATACAGTAGGAGAGAAGATCTTTTTTTCGTATCCAGAAGATGGCATGAGCAATAAGCAATAGAAATATAACAATAGAGAACAATACCATTTTATCACTGAAATCACGATAAGGAATTTGATTGTAGCTATAATCATAAGTAAGCGGATTGGGATAAAACAGCAACCTGTAATAAATCAGAAATACATAAAAAATAGTAGCGAATTTTTGTGAAGTGGTTGCCAGCAGATATGGATTGTCCATAATTTCTTTCACCTCTTCGTGTGTGAACCCTATCAGTCCGACACGAATAGCAGCATAGACAATTGCAACTCCAACAAATGGAAGTGTCAGCATAACTATTCTCTTGAGAGTGGTTTCAGTAAAACACCAGAGCGTGAGTGGAATGATGAATAAAAAAGTGATGCCATTTTCCTTTGACAACAGCGCAAGGAAATAAAACAACAAAGCGAGCATTAACCTTTTTGTTACAGCTTTAGATTTTACATAATCTAATGTGAGGTAAAGAGTGAGAAGAAGAAAAATTAATGACAGAATTTCATCTCTACTCTTAATATTGGCTACTACTTCTGTATGAACAGGATGAATTACAAAAAGAAAAACAGAAATAAATGCGAGCCATTGATTATTAGTAAAAATAAATTTACGAAGCAGCAATAGCAATATCACTGCGGTTAGCCCGTACAGTAATACATTGATAAAATGACTTGCCCACGGAGTTTTGCCATATAGCTGATGTTCAATTGCAAAAGTGATAAGTGATAAAGGTCGCCATCTGCCGCCACCAAGATTGTAATTATTCCCAATAGCACCATAAAAACTGTCGTGCAGAAAAATATCAGGAACGCCTTTAATCCCCTCCTGAACAAATTTGTTATCTGTCCATACTAATCCATCATCAAGACAGAACTGATTGAGCAGTGTATTACCATAAAAAACAAAACAGAGTAAAAGAAAAAAGATTGATTGAAATTGGAAAGAAGAAAAATCAATTTTCTTTTTCATTAGTTCTCTTTTACAATTTATGGCTGATAAAAAATGGAAGTATTATACTGAGATTTACCTGTTTTAATGCTCAATTGATAAAGACCTTCAGCACAACTCTCAGGAAGATTAAGTTCTATGGAATTTTTCCCTGCTTTTAATTCTACACTTTTTAACAGCACCTCTTCACCTAATAGGTTGTAAACGGAAATAAATGCCTTTTCAAATTCAGCGCTGTTCATCTCCACTGTAAACTGACCGTCAGTTGGATTTGGAAATACTGTAACACCATCAGCAACTTTAACTGTATTAAGACCTAAAACAGATTGGTCGTAAGTAATTTTCCATGAAATATCAGAATGGAAAAACTCATCATCACTAAAGGCAGTGCCGGGAAAATAATATCCATTCCATCCGTTCGTATTCATGTTGTACCTGACAGAAGTTTCTGCATCCAATTCATTGTTGAAGTAATGTGGAATCACATAGTCGGTACCATAGTCGTAAAGCTCAACAGCATTAATTTTTTTTACTGCATTTGCTTCAGCGTCAAGTGTGTCGCCTGCTGCATAAGGATTCCCGGGGAAATAAGTAATTGTAGCGGCTACTTTTTTCCCTGCAGCTACCGAAAGATTTACAGGAAGAGTAATCAGAGCAATATCAGTACTAATGGTATCGGCATTGGTAAGTAGAATGGTATCTGTAAAGGAAGAAAACTTACCAAGATTCTTAGTGTAATCATATTCTACTGTGGCAAAGGAAGCTCCGCTTGCCCAGCCCGGATCCGGTTCGGAGATTATTTTATTGTCAGTATAAATCTGTACAATCAATGTGTCGGGTGCGTTATCTTGAAAACGCCAGTAACGGTAGCCAAATGCAATGGAATCTAAAGTGTATGGTACATATTGTGACAATGCAACATTCAAAGCATCGAAATTCGGATCTTTAGGATCAAATACCTGTCCTACAGAATGAATCAGAGGGCTTACCATCGAAGAACCATCCGAAATAAGAACAGTTGAGTCAGGGAAAATCAAAAAACGATAGGAGGTGATATCACCAAGAATTTCATAAAGCGTATTGGGATAATTGTACCAATCCGATACCATGTTCGCACGGTTTAGTGTAACAGATGAAGATATCGTAGGATGGTGAAGAGCAGGCGGCAACGGTTTACGAATGGAATTATGTTGCTGTGCATGCAGATTAGCTGCTAAGCCAAGGAATAATAAGAGAGGTAAAATCTTTTTCATAAGATTGAAGAGTTTAGTAGTGAAACTGAAATGATTGAGAGCACAATAATAATAGATTGAATAAAAAAAGAGGATATTATTTGTTTAGACAGAATTTGTAAACTTCAATATTAGCCAGCCATAGCATTTCCTTTGTAAAATATTGTAAACTTATTTGAGTGTATCAATTATCTCCTGAAAAAATATCTGAATCATAATATCTTAGGTATTGAATCTCCGGCTTACCTTTTTACATTTGCAGCCCCACAATTTGCCTGGGTGGCGAAATTGGTAGACGCACTACTTTGAGGTGGTAGCGCCGCGAGGCGTACGAGTTCGAATCTCGTCTCAGGCACCGTTAGTAATTTCTTTTTTATTTTGCCGAATATATGGGGCAAAATATTTCTAAACCTTTTTAAAATAGCTGCGTTAGAGGGGTTGATTTTTAATATCTCTCTATGAAATCTTTTCATCCATATTTATTTGTAATTGCTTTAACTACCATGCTATTCAGTAATTATTGTGTGGTTGCACAGGAAGCCGTAGCCAGCAGCGATAACAGACAAAAGGTAAGTTTCGTCAATCGTCAGCATCAGATAAACAGTTCAATTACTAATGCAGGAGAAGCGGTTAATTATTCCCAAACTAACACTAAAGAAGCAGATTTCCAGTTGTACTCTTTTCCAACAAAAGGGAAAACCTATTTATCAGTATCATCTGCAATTCCTAACCAAATAGTGAAAGTGCTTGTTTATGATGTAAGCGGAAAAATAATTTACAACAACGAAGAATTGACAAATAGCAGCGGAGAGTTTGTTTTACAGATAAGCCCGCGTTATGATTATGTTCCCGGCGAGTGCTTTATTGCTGCACTTTACAATGGACAAGCATTTTATGAAACGCTCTTATTGCCTAAGCAATAAATATCAAAATAAATTATTACTGAAGCAGTTCTGAAAAACAGAGCTGCTTTTTTTATTATAATGAACTTTATTTAGTGTAAATGTTGTTAATCTTGAAAATCGTTAACAAAACTAAATAATTCATTATGGCAATTTCAGTGGGACAAACAGCTCCTAATTTTACATTGTTTGATACTGAGAAACAAAAGGTTTCTCTTCATGATCTTAAAGGAAAAAATGTAGTACTGCTTTTTTTCCCTTTTGCCTTTTCAGGTGTTTGTGATAAAGAGGTATGTGAAATGCACGAAAACCTTGCATCTTACGACAAGTTGAATGCAAAGGTCATTGGTATTAGCGTGGATTCTCTTTTCACTCAAAAACAATTCAAGAAACACTATAATCTGGGCTTTACTCTGCTTTCCGATTTCAATAAAGAAGTGTGTCCGCTTTATGATTCATTCGTAGAAAAATGGGGAGGCGTAGAATACAAAGGAGTTGCAAAGAGAGCTTCATTCGTTATTGACAAGAATGGGGTGATTCGTTTTGCGGAAATTCTTCCTAATCCCGGAGACTATCCTAATATGCAGGCAATCAAATCTGCCGTGGAATCGTTAAATTAAATTAAGGTATCATTTTTGAAAAGAAAAGTTATCTTTACAGTTGTAAAGTTTAACAACCTGTTTAAAAATGAGAAAAATTTTACTTCTGGCATTGATAACTTCTTTTGTTGGGGTATCAGTTGCACAAAATATTCCTAACGGTGATATGGAAACATGGGTTGCCGTAGGTTCCTATCAGGATCCGCAGGGATGGTACACAACCAATGGACCGTTAGTAGGATTTGGCGGAAGTGCAAATGTTACAAAAGAAACAGCGGATAAATATGCCGGAAGCGCTTCAGCAAAACTTATGTCAGCACAGTCACCTTTAGGTGCTTCACCAGGTGCAATGGTCGCCGGTTCTGCTACAATAGGGCTCAGTGGATTATCACTTAAAGGAGGATTTGGTTGCACTGCAAGAGCTAAGACATTTACAGGAGTATATAAATACACACCAGGTCCTGGTGACTCATGTTTATTTCAGGCATGGCTTTTCAAATGGAATAGTGGAACATTAAAACGCGATACTGTGGCTTTTGCAAGATTAACTAATGGAGGTACAGTAGGTTCATATTCAACCTTTTCGGTTGATTTTGTTTACAACCATGCTCCACAGGGAAATCTTACACCGGATTCTGCGCTTGTGTTGGTAAGTACTTCCAGTGTTCTCACAGGAGCAAAACTCGGAAGCGTATTGTACAGTGATAATTTAGGGTTTTCAGGAAGTGTTCCGGTTGGAGTAAATAATATCAACGAAAAGTCATCAGTTACTATTTATCCGAATCCGGCAACTGCGTTTATTAATTTTAAAATTAATAATGGAGCTATTAAAAAAATAATACTTTATGATATCCTTGGTAAGAAAATCAAATCGGTTGATGTGGAGAGCGCTTTAATTTCCATACCTACTGATGATTTTCAGAATGGGCTGTATTTTTATCAATTTATGGGTAGTGAAGGAGAGATTATTTCAACCGGCCGGCTCAGCATAAAGAAGTAAAAGGCAACACCATCAGACTATAAAAAAGCCCTTAGAAATTCCTGAGGGTTTTTTGTATAAAAAATATTCGGAAGAATTCATTCAGGAATTTGAAATCAGGTTTCACTCTGTTACATTTGCGGCGGAGAGATGGCTGAGCGGTCGATAGCGGCGGTCTTGAAAACCGTTGAACAGCAATGTTCCGGGGGTTCGAATCCCTCTCTCTCCGCTGAAATCCCGAACAAGTATTCGGGATTTTTTATTTTAAATTATTTCGGCTACAACAAAAGTGCTGCCACCGATAAAAATAATATCGTTATTATCTGCTGATTTTTTGGCTGTAGAAACAGCAGATAAAACTGAAGGATAAGTTTGTCCTTTCAATCCTGCTTCATTTGCTTTTTGCTGAAGTGTTACAATATCCAATCCTCTGTCAATACTTGGTTTACAGAAATAATAAGTTTGCTCTTTCGGAAAAAGCTTTAGTATGGAAGAAATATCTTTCTCTTTCACAAACCCGAGAACAAAATGAATTTTTCTGTTTGTGTAGTGTGACAGTTGCTGTAATATCTCCTTAATACCTGCTTCATTGTGACCCACATCGGCAATAGTCAGCGGTTCTTTAGACAGGATATCCCACCGCCCACGCAAGCCGGTAATTTGTTTTACATGCGCACAGGCATTGTGCAAAGCGCTGCCACTGATTTTATATCCTGACTTTCTGAGTTGTTCAACTGAAGCAAGAACGGTTAGCATATTTTTCTGCTGATAATATCCTGCTAAATCAAGTGAGAAATATTTTAACAGGTCTTGATGATTATTGAATGATGTGTGATTATTCTTGTCATCAGCAAAAACAATAACGCTGTTTTGTTCTTTTGCTTTTTTAATAAAAACATCCTTTGTCTCTTTATGTGTTTCACCTATCACCACCGGAATATTCCGCTTGATGATACCCGCCTTTTCAGTTGCAATTTTCTCCAAAGTATCTCCAAGTAAATCCTTATGGTCGTAACTGATATTGGTGATAACCGATAGGAGAGGAGTAATAATGTTTGTAGAATCTAATCTTCCACCCAAACCGGTTTCTATCACTGCAACATCAATATTCTGTTCTTTAAAATATTCAAAGCATAATCCCACCGTCATTTCAAAGAATGATGGGTGAATGTTTTCAAAGTCACTCTTGTACTTACTGACAAACTCTGTTACAAACCTTTCTTCAATCATTTTCCCATTCACTCTGATACGCTCACGGAAATCCTTTAAATGCGGCGAAGTATATAGTCCTGTTTTGTACCCCGATTGCTGCAGAATGGCCGCAAGAATATGTGAAGTAGAACCTTTACCGTTAGTTCCTGCAATATGAATACTTCTAAAATCCTTTTGAGGGTTACCTAAGATATTGCAGAGTGCGTAAGTGTTATCTAAATTGTCTTTATATGCAGCAGTGCCAATTCTAGAATACATTGGCAGTTGAGAATAAAGATACTGAAGTGTCTGTTCGTAATTCATGAATTGCTTTCGGGGTTAAAGTTGAAAATAAATTCTTTTACATTTGAGTAAGTAAACTCAATCTCTATGAAAACATTTTATCATCTTTCGGCTTTGATGCTTCTATTTGCAGCGATGATTTTATTGACCGGATGTCCTGTTGAAACAAAATATCCGCTTGAGGTCAGCGGAAAAGAAAAGATTGATTTCCGGCTTATCGCGACATGGAGCAACAACAAAGAAACCGCTGATGTTAAAAAAGTAACTATCCGGCAATTTGATGATTATACTTATTATGTAAGAGTGGATGAAAAAGGCGAAAATTATTTTGCAGCTGAAACAATTTTTATAGGATGGCTTGGAAGAGTTGGTGGAAAGTTATTCTTGATACTTCAACCGATGACTGAAGGTAAAGCCAAAGAGTCAGCATACCTCCTTTATAATATCGAGTTCATTGGCGATAACCTCACTACGCACGATGTGGGCTTGATAGTCGGCGGAATTGATGCTATCACATCTACTGATGCTTTAAAAAAAGAAGTAGAGGAATCACTAAAGAAGCCGGATTGTCTTTCTGAAGAAACTAATTGGGTAAAAGAATAATTACTTCAATTTGAAATTAAATGTAATGGTTCCGAACTGCTCATCCGGAACTCCTGAAGGGGCATCAAACTTGCAGCACTTCAGACTGTTTTTAGCGAGTGAAAGCAAAGTATTTGAAGTGGTAGTAGAACCTTTTGCCGGTCCGTCTGCCGAAATCACTACACCGGATTTGTTAACTTTTATTTTTAGAACTATTATTCCAGTTTCCTGCGACTTGTCTGAAATAGTACAAGGACCTGCCACCATCTTCCTGCCATTAAGTGAATATTTTGTTCCGCCAGGACCAATACCGCCGGGTCCGCCTCCCAGCCCGGGATTGCCGGTATAACTGTCTCCAAAAGGACTACCGTTCACTTGCCCTTTATCACCGGGTTTATTGTCCGGTCCTTCACCTGTGCTGTTGTTTTGCACCCCACCAGTGTACATCGCTTTGGGTTTAGGTGGTGCAACAGTTTTGGGCGCTTCCACTACCGGTAATGAAGGAGTGGTTTTTTCTGTCGTTACTTCCTTTTTCTTATTGTCTTTTTTATTGTCTTTCTTTTTTGTGTTTAATGTAACATCAGAATTCTCCTGAGAAATAATTTTTTCATTGCTTGTTTTAGTTGGTTGAGGAGGTGTAGTTTTAACAGGTTGTGGAATTTCCACTACTTCTTCAACGCCCATCGGCTGGATCTGACCACTACCTTCATCCATGTAACCAAGATTTACCATTACGCCACCTTGCTCTTCCAGAGGAGGAAATGGTCGCTTTACGCCGACAACAAAGTAGAACAGCAACAATAGCATGGCATGAAAGAAAACGGAAGTGATGATTCCCTTTACTTTATTGTTGTGTTCAATACGATTGTTTTCTACTTCAAAAAGTCGAGCCATGTTCTTTATTTGTCATTCTGAACGAAGCGAAGAATCTGTCCGGCTGAGTGGTAAGATTACCTCACTTGGATTGAACAGCATTTATTTTTTTTGCACTGCCAAAACCATTTTAGCTTTCAACTTAGCGCCGACATCAAGTACATCCACAAAGTCCTGAACATTCAGCGAAGCATCTACTTTCAAAATTACGGTAGGATCTAATGCGTTTTGCAATTTTGACTGAAGAGCAGATTCAAGCATTTCCATAGAAACAGGTGCATCATCTATCGCTAAATTTCTATGTGCATCTACTGTTACAGTAATCATTTTCTTAGACATGGTAGCCTCACCATCAGCTTTAGGCAGCATCAGCTTTATTACACTGGGATTTACCATTGTAGAAATAATCAGAAAGAATAGCAGTAGCATGAACATGATGTCGTTCAGTGATGAGGTGCTGACCTCTGAGTGTAACCGGCTTCTTCGTTGAAATCTCATTCTTGCGTTGGTTCCTGAATAAGGTCAATAAATTCTACTGCATTGCTTTCAATCTGATAACTCACACGGTCAATCATACTGTTGAGATAATGAAAGGCAATATGTGCTAACATTCCTACGATTAAACCTGCCGCAGAAGTAATCATCTTCTCATACAATCCACCGGCTATTCCATCTATACTTATGACCTTTTCTACCGAAATGGTATAAAAGATTTTAATAACACCGCTTATAGTACCTACGAATCCAAGCATGGGAGCTATGCCCGCAATGATTCCCAGCCAGTTCATATTTTTTTCCAAACGGTAAATCTCCAGCCGCCCTTCATTTTCCACTGCAGATTCTACTTCCTTAATTGGTTTACCAATCCGTTTGATACCTTTTAGTAGCAGTCGTGCTATCGGGGCATTGGTATTTTTGCAAAGCATTATAGCTGCATCCATTTTGCCATTGATGAGATAGTCGCGAATGTTCTTCATAAAGTTATCGTCAATTTTTGATGCTTTACGGATAGTCAGATACCGCTCAATGGCAAAGTATATCGCAAGGATAGAAAGCACATAGATAGGATACATTACCCATCCGCCTTTCATCATCAGCTCGAGAAAATTCATAGAGTCAGCGGGCTTATTCTCATAAGTCATTTGTTGAGCTAACTGAGTTGTGGTATCAATGATTTGAAGTAGGATTCCCATTTGTTTTAATTCGTGTTGAAACGATTTGAAATTTTATTTATTACTCTGACAAATTTATTTTCTTCCGCTTGCTGAATCCTGTTCAGTATTCAACAGGAAAAAGAGGGTTGTAGGAAATAGTAGGCAACACTTTTATGTTCATTCTGAGTGGAACGAAGAATCTGTCCACCACAGTTCATCCCGAACGCAGCGAGAGATTTCATCATTAAATGTACAGATGCTTCCTTCGTCAGCATGACACGATGAATGATCGGATTCCTCCTTTGTCGGAATGACAAGTGAAACCAGCATGATAAACATTTACAGGTAGAGATAATATGGATGAAGCAATTCCATAAATCTTGTTGAATATTTTTCTTTGGAATCCCAAATAATTATTTCATCAGTTTCTAAATCGGAGGGAGAAAATGAAAAAGAAGATATGATTCTGAACACTTTGCTGCCTTTAAAATTCCTGATAAGGATTTTTTTAACAGAAAACAGTTTCTTAGAAAAAGCAAGCGCTATAAAACTTTCCATTTCTTTTGGTGGAAGCATCAAATAAAATATTCCTGTATTTTTATTTAACAACTGTAACACCACATTGAGCAATCCTTTCTGTGTCAATGAATCAGTATGCTTAGCCAGATTCCTTTCCTCTTTTTCACTTTTATAATGGTTGGAAAAAAAAGGAGGATTGGAAATTATCAGGTCAAATTTTTGCCGGCTTTTTTTTGCCCATTCTGAAATATCAGCATGATAAACAGTGATTCTATCTTTCCACGGAGAACTGAAAGAATTTTTTGGTGCCTGCTGAAATGCGGCATCGTCAATTTCCACTGCATCAATAGCAGCATTATTTTTTTGTGCAAGCATCAGCGCCAGTAATCCTGTTCCTGTTCCGATGTCGAGAATAGATTGAACATCTGGGACATCAACAAAAGCTCCGAACAGACAAGCATCTGTTGAAATTTTCATAGCCACATTTTCCTGGTGAATATTAAACTGTTTGAAACGGAAATAGGAGTTTGACACCGTTTTTAATATTTCTGTTTGACTCCTTCGGAGTCATAGGTTTATAAAAGTGTATTACTATGCAACATTCCCTTTCGGGGTCGAAGTTTTTTAAGAAATCATTATGTCTGACAAATTTTATCTCCTCTCAAATCTTTTCTTTCCAAAACCTTTGCCGCCTCTTTTTCCTTTGAAGGAGCCGCGATCACGACCACCACCATCCCTGCTAAATGATTTTTCTCTTTCCGGACGTCTGTTTCCTTCCTCAAGATTTACCCGGAGCTTTCGGCCTTTATAGGTAATACCGTTTAAATTTTTTACCAGTTCTGCAGCGCTTTCGTCCACCTCAAAGAAAGAGAAGCTTTTTTTTAAGTCAACTTTGCCAATAACACCTGCAGGAAGTGCGGCGGTATCAGCAATCCATCCGATGAATTTATTTTTCTCAATACCATCCAGTTCCCCCAGATTGATAAAGAAGCGAACATAATTTTTTCCGCTGCTGAATTTTTCTTCCCGAGTGCGGCGAGAGCCGGATTGATTCAGATCAGGTGCATTTTTGTAATACTGTAAGAAGCGGTTAAACTCTATTGAAGTGAATCGTTTGATTAATTCCTCCTGTGACAGATCGCTCAGTTCATTCATAATAGAAGGAAGAAACGGAGCTATTGCCTGTTCATCTACTTCTATCAGGTGAATATTGCGAATAATATTCATCAGTTGTTTCTCACAGACTTGTTCGCCGGTTGGAATTTTTTCTTCTTTGAACTTGCTTTTCGTCTCCTTCTCCAGCTTCTTAATAAAAAATAATTTGTCGGGTGTTACAAACGAAACAGCGATACCTGATTTTCCGGCACGTGCCGTTCTCCCGCTGCGGTGTGTGTAAACTTCCGGCTCATCCGGAAGTGAATAATTAATGACGTGAGTGATGTTCTGTACATCAATCCCTCTGGCAGCAACATCCGTTGCTATCAGCATTTGAATGGATTTATCGCGGAAGCGTTTCATTGTTTTTTCCCGTTGCGGCTGCGACAGGTCACCATGCAGTGAATCGGCATTGTAGCCATCCTTCATCAGGTGCTCTGCAATTTCCTGCGTTTCAGCTTTAGTGCGACAGAAAACCAAACCGTATATATCAGGATAGAAATCAGCTATGCGTTTCAACACCTGATACTTGTCACGCGGGCGAACCACATAATACACATGTTCAATATTTTCTGCTGATTGATTTTGATTTCCTACTGAAATAGTGTGTGGCGACTTCATATATCGTTCTGCAATACGACGTACTTCCGAAGGCATTGTTGCACTGAACAACCATGTCGTTTTTGTGTCAGGAGTCTGTGACAGTATTTTGTCAATGTCTTCCTGAAAACCCATATTCAGCATTTCATCCGCTTCATCCAGCACCACACGGTTTACTTCATTCATTCGGATAACTTTCCTTTCCATTAAATCAATGAAGCGTCCGGGGGTGGCAACAATTATCTGCACTCCTTGTTTGATTTCTTTTATCTGATTTGAAATACTTGCGCCGCCGTACACTGCTACTAATTTTACCTTAGGTAAATGTTTGGCGAAATGAGTAAAGTCGCGGGTGATCTGAAGGCAAAGTTCCCGGGTAGGACATAAAATAATTGCCTGCAGATTCCGGTTATCGAAATTTAATCGCTGTAACAGTGGCAAACCAAATGCTGCTGTTTTACCTGTACCGGTCTGCGCCAGCGCCATGTGATCATCATCGCTGCCCAACAATGCTGGAATGGCTTTCGCCTGAACCGGAGTGGGTGTTACAAATCCTAATTCGTGTATGGCGGTAAGCAGTTCTGCCTGAAGGCCTAATTCGTGGAAAGAATTCATTAAAGGGTGTATAAAATTAAAACGGCGGCAAATGTAGGTGGAATAAAACAGATGAAAGAATTACAAATAATCAGGGACAGGGCTTTCGGGTCTAAACTCTAAGGAGATATTGCCTGAACTCGTCATTCCGC